>CAZFJS010000011.1:2773-13090 GCA_964519605.1 uncultured Gammaproteobacteria bacterium | reverse complement strand
GGAATCGCCATCACAGTCTCCAGTTCAGTTGAACGCTGAAGATATCCACTGCGGCCGTATAGTCACCCTTCAGACTATGCGCCAGCGTGGGAATGCTGCTCTCAAAAGTATGGTTGCTTTTGGACTCAGAGATAAACAGATGGGCATAGCCGGCATCCACGCTGAGCCGGTCACTCACATGATAACCCAGACCCAGCGAAGCCCAGCGACGATCATTGCCGGGAATACGCGGCGTCCGGTGGCGGGCGTTAGGCACCGGAGTCTCATCGTAGGCCAGACCGCCACGCAACAGCAGATGATTGTTCAGGCGATAGTCAACACCCAGGGAATAGCGGTTGGCATCATTCCAGTTCTCCGTGGTCACGGAGGTGGGCTGCGCGGAATTATAACGGATACGCAACTCATCGAAACGGCTCCAGCGGGTCCAGGTCCAGTCCGCCAGCACCGCCCACTTTGCTGTCAACTCATGATAGACGCTCAGGGAGACATTCTCCGGCAGATCGATGGCAGATTTGATGTGAGTGTCGACAAAAACATTAGCGGCCGTCAGAAAAGCCAGCTCGCCGGGTACGGTGAAATTGGCCGAGCCATCCAGACGCTGTGATACCTTGGAACGGTAGGCCAGCCCCACCCGCGAATGGGGATTGAAGGCATAGAGTAATCCCAGGTTGAAGCCCCACGACCAGTTATCCGCCTTCAGATCGGCGAAACCATCCTTCTGCTGCGGCAGCGCACCGATGCTGCTGCAGGTACCCGCCGGCAACACCCCCCCCAACTCCTGGGCAAGGCAGACACTACCCAGATCCACCGCGCTACTCAGTTTGACATCGATGTACTGGGCGCTTAGCCCCGCCCCCACAGAGAGGCGATCGGTAGCCCGCCAGGCGACGCTGGGATTGATATTGACCGTCCGGACATCGGATTTCACCCCATGATAGCGGCCTACCCAGTTATCGTCATATTCAGTGGTCAGACCGAAGGGAACATTGACGCCCACACCGACCGTCAAACTATTTGACAGGGGATCGACGAAATAAAGGTTCGGCACCAGTACGTCGGCGCTGCTATCGTCCTCGCCACCACTCAGCGGACCGCCGGTCGCGGCAGTGGAACCACGATTATTGAAGTTGGCTTCGGGACTGATGTAATGCCCGGCAATACTGAGCTCACGGGCACGCAGCCGCGTCATCCCTGCCGGGTTGAAATAGATCGTGCTGGCATCCTGAGCGACAGCGGAAACACCGGCGAAGGCATTACCCATACTGCTGGCACTGTTCTCCGTCAGGGCAAAACCGGCACCGCATGCCTGATTGATCACCAGGATCACGCTTGCCACGACTGCCAGCCCACCGACTGAGCGCTTGCTTATTATCATTGTTATGGCCTCCCTTATGTGCGGGACGGCCACATCTTACACCCAGACAGGTGGAAATTCACCTCATCCTATCCAGCAACCTCATGGTGTGCCTTCATAGCGCAAACGTATGGTGCTCCCTGCAGGAGGGACCTTGGGCAAGATCACAGAGAATGTATATTTCTGCATTTTTTTGTTGATCTTGCCAACGCGGTAGTAATGGGATTTCGCCTGTTTAATCATCTTACCGTCCGGCCCAATGATTTCAATCAGCATATGTCCCGGCAATATCGATCTTTTCATCCCCGGGGGTCTCAGCTCTCCTGATATGGCAAGGCCTTTGCCATCCCGGCGCAGATAGACTTTTGATATTCTGGCATCTGCTGACGGCATGCGCTCCACTGCAATATGGGCCCCGACCCGATCCCGGCTTATGGACGCACAGGCGGGGAAAAGCACCAACATAAAAGCAACCATACTTAAGCGGATTTTCATTCCCGATATATTCCTTATCATAATGCGTCTCCTCTAGTGATTATGGAAAGTTGACTGATAGCAGACTTCGAAAAGAAGCGATACAGTACTGGCAATACAAAAAGCGTGAGTAAGGTGGATGAAAAGAGCCCCCCCACTACCACTGTAGCCAGCGGCCTTTGTACTTCCGAGCCCACCCCGGTCGCCAGCAGCATCGGAATCAAGCCCAGGGCAGCAATCGAAGCCGTCATCAACACCGGCCGCAGTCGCGATAACGCACCTTCAAACACCGCGGGGTCCGGGTCAAGCCCCCCCTCAATCCGCTGATTGATGGCATTGACCATCACAACACCATTGAGCACGGCGACACCAAACAGGGCAATAAACCCGATCGAACCAGGCACAGACAAATACTGACCGGAAAAATAAAGCGCGGCAATGCCGCCAATCAGGGCCAGCGGTACGTTGAGCATGATCAGCAGCGCTTGCCCCACCGAATTGAAGGCAAAATAGAGCAACAGAAAAATCAGTGCAAGCGACAACGGTACAACAATCATCAAGCGCGCCTGGGCACGTTGCTGATTCTCGAACTGACCACCGAAGACCACGGTATAGCCCGCGGGGAGATTGATTTCGGTATTGATTCGCTGCTGAAGTTCGGCCACCAGGCCGCCCATATCGCGTCCCGCCACGTTGGCCTGAATCACCACCCGCCGTTGAACATCATCACGGCGAATCTGTGGCGGGCCGGCCTCAACCGCTACCTGCGCAACATCATCCAACTTGATCCAGACGCCATTGGCTGCTTGCAGAATCAGTGTCCGAATCGCTGCGACACTATTGCGCTGGGATGCGGCGAGACGCACATTGATATCATAACGCTCATTGCCTCTGATCACCTGCCCCGCTGCACGACCACCAATAGCATCAGCCACCAGATCCATGACTTGTGCCACGGGAATGCCATACCGGGCAAGCGCATCGCGATCCGGACGCACGACCAGTTGTGCCTCACCGGCAATTTGCTCCATCTCGACGCCGCGCGTACCCTCCACCTTGCGCACCAGCGCCTCTATCGCCTTGCCGGTCCTGGCAAGAACTTCCAGGTCCGGCCCAAAGAGTTTGATGGCCAACTGCGCCTTGACCCCGGAGAGTAACTCATCCACACGGGTCGCAATAGGTTGTGAAAAAGAGAACAACAGCCCAGGATAAACTGACATCTTTTTTTCCATCAGTACCTGCAGGGATTTGCGATCCTGAGCACTGCTCCACTCCGACACCGGCTTTAAACCGACATAGATCTCCACATTGGAAACCGGCTCCGGATCACCACCGATCTCGGCACGACCTACCCGGCTGGAAACATACAGCACTTCAGGAAGGCTCATCAATTGCTGCTCCAGCTTTTTTGCTACCCCCAGCGAGGTGCCAAGACTGGCGGATGGTGCCAGCGTGACACGAATATTTATCGTGCCCTCTTCCAGCTCCGGCACGAACTCCGTTCCCAGGAAAGGCACCAGGGCCAGTGATGCGACAAACAGGGACAGGGCACTGGCAATCACCAGCCAACGCTTTTTCAATGCGTTTGCCAGAGCCTCGCGGTACAATTTCTCCAGTGGCT
Source organism: uncultured Gammaproteobacteria bacterium (assembly GCA_964519605.1). GTDB lineage: Bacteria > Pseudomonadota > Gammaproteobacteria > SZUA-140 > SZUA-140 > CAZFJS01. The sequence goes on along the minus strand of CAZFJS010000011.1, from coordinate 9,641 downwards.
TCATAAGCGGACTGTCTTTATGCCTGACACCCCGGCGAAACAAATAGGTGGCCAGAGCCGGCACTACCAGCAGCGCCACCAGCAGTGAAGCCAGCATGGCCAGCACGATGGAAATCGCCATCGGCTGGAACAGTTTGCCCTCCACACCTTGCAGGCTAAACAGGGGCGCAAAGACGATGATGATGATCAACACCGCATAAAATACCGGCCGCCCCACCTCGCGGGCTGCCTCCTGGATACGCAAGGCAATACAGTGATGATCCTGTTCAGCGTTATACGGTCGTTCGCTCCCGGGGGCGAGCTCCTGCTGTGCATGGGCATGATGCATGGCATCAGGCCGGGTCAGATGACTGAAGATATGCTCCATCATGACCACCGAGCCATCAACCATCATGCCGATAGCGATGGCCAGGCCACCAAGTGACATCAGATTGGCCGATACACCCCACTGCGCCATCACCATCAAAGCCAACAAGATAGAAATTGGCACCGAAATCAGCACCAACAGGCTGGCACGCAGATTGAGCAGAAATAACATCAGCACAATGACGATAAGGGCAAAGGCCTCCAGCAAGGCCTTGGTTACGGTACTGACAGCCTCATCCACCAGGTTGGACTGGTCATATATAGGCTCCAGCGTCACCCCCTCAGGCAGTGCCATCTGAATCGCCGGCAAGCGCTCTTTGATACCATCAATGGTTGCTTTGGTATTGGCACCCATACGCTTGAGCACTACACCGGCCACAACTTCACCGAGTGCTTCCGCTTTACCCGTAGCATCGCGGCGCGTCATGGTCACCGCACCCTGGCGAATCTCGGGCCCGAAGGCGACCCGCGCGACATCACGCACCCGAACCGGCACACCATCAACATTTTTCAGGGGTACATTAGCAATATCGCGCAGACCTTTTTTACCGCTACGCACCCACCCCACACCACGTATGACCAATTGTTCCTCACCACGATCCAGATACCAGCCGCCCGCATTACGGTTGTTGTTTTCTATCGCCTCAGCCACCTCGTTGCTGGAGAGCCCATAAGCCAGCAAACGTTGCAGATCAAGTCGCACCTGATACTGACGCACCTCACCCCCGAAGGAAAGCACCTCCGTCACCCCTGCCACCGGCATAAGCAGCAATTTGACCACCCAATCATTGAGACTGCGCAAGGCCATCGCATCATATCTCTGGCGGTCGTCTGCACGTAAAATATATTGATAGACCTGCCCCAGACCAGAGGTATTCGGCCCCATACCCGGCGTTCCGATACCATCCGGGATCTGTTCCCGTGCTACCTGCAAACGTTCGAACACTAACTGGCGGGCAAAATAAATGTTTGTGCCCTCGGTGAATACTACGGTGATCACCGATAATCCTGTCTTCGATATTGACCGCACTTCCTTGACATCCGGCAGTGCGTACATCACTGCCTCAATCGGAAAGGTGATCAACTGTTCCACTTCTTCAGCAGCCAATCCCCGCGCCTCGGTATTGATCTGCACCTGTACATTGGTCACATCAGGAAAGGCATCCAGGTTAAGCTTGGGGAGAATCAAGCCCCCCCCCACGACGGTGGCCAAAAGCGCCAGCACGACTAATAAACGATTCTGGACTCCAAGATCGATGATCTTATTCAACATGAGTCATCTCCCCTAGTGGTTATGAACGGCGAAACCGCTCTTGGCGAGTTCTGACTGGATAAAGAAGGCACCCTTGCTGACAATGCGGGTTCCTTCGGCCAGCCCCTCAATGACCATGCGGCCACCCATGGAGCGGATAACTTCCACTTCTTTGGGTTTAAAACGCCCCGGCGCAGTTTCGACAAATACCTGCCAATCGCCATCGGTACTGCGCAACACGGCAGACAGGGGCACAGCAATACCTGACTGCTTCAGGCTACCCTCGATCATGACACTGACAAACTGGCCAGGATGAAGTCGATCATCGGTATTGGGAAACTCAACCTTGACCGCCAGTGTGCGCGTTGCTTTATCTAGCGTGTGACTCGCCAGAATCACCTTGCCACTGAGCCAGGCATCCCCTGTTTTGATGCGCGCCGGCGCACTAAGCGCAATAGCCGCTGCTGCCTGCGGCGCCAGTCTTACTTCGACCCAAAGCAAGGACTCATCACTAATCTGAAATAGCTGCTGCCCCGGCTCGATCAGCTCCCCGACAACAAAGTTGTCACGAATCACTGTGCCGTTCTGCACCGTCAGCAACTCGAATTCCCCGGTAGCTTTCGAGGCATCACCCGTCTTTAATAATGTGGCGATCTGTGTATCTGTCATACCAAATGCGCGCACCCGTGCAATTGCCTGCTGATGGGCCACCTGTGCGGAAATAAAACGTTTTTCAGAAACAACTTTACGCCCTAGCTTCTTCATCCGACGCCATTCGATATCATCTTTCAGCAAATCACCCTGTGCTTCAGCCATCACTACACTGGACAATGTGACCAGCACTTGCCCCTTGATCACATGATCCCCTAAATGCACATGACGGCGGCTTACCTGGGCTGCGATACGTGGTGTCACCTGAGTGGTGCGATACGCATTCAGCACGACCTCGCCTGGTGCGGTAATTGCCTCGCCCAGGGGGCTTCTTAGGACCTTCATTGTCTCAATACCTGCCATACGCTGCTGATCTTTGCTCAGCTCAATATCATTCTTCTCCTCGCCATGCATGGCGCTGCCTTCCGCGTGCCTATCGCTCTGCGCTGCGACAGTTTCATGATCATGAGGCTCTGCACCATAAGCGGAAAAAACAATGCCTAACATGGCTATCAAAACCGTTAATTTAAGTTTGTCCATTTTTGCTAGTCTCCGGTGTCACAGTGATACTGTCATTTATGCGTTTTAATCCAGAACCCTACTTGCGCTGAATCAACCATTGTTCTATTTTCCCCGAGGCATCCAGCCATTCAATGGCTGTCATCCAGAGCTGTCCTGCTAATGCCGCCGCAGTACTTTGGGTTTGGACGTTCTGGCTGGCCTGAATCAGATATTCTGTCGCACTGAGTTCGCCGGCCTCCCACAGTTTTTCCAGCAAATTGATTTGCTCATTCAGACTACCCTGACCGGTATCGCGCCAGGCACGCCATGCCGCAGCAGCCGCCTGATAAGATGCCATGGCACCTTCCAGTCTGGTCCGGGCTCGCCGATGTTTTTCCATCAAGCCCTGTTCTGCCTGTAAGGCCTCCTGCGAGGCTACCCGTACTTCAGCACGGAAAGAATTGCGCACAAAGAGCGGTATTTCCAGGCTGAATCCAAGCAGCGTGTCATTATCTTCGCGGCCGCTACGAATCCCAATGCTGGGATCCGGGCGGCGCGCGCGTCTGGCCAAATCAATGCGGGCTTTTGCGCCGGCCACCTGGTGCTGCTGAAGCACCAGCCCGGGCAACTGGGAAACAAGACTATCGCTATCGATATTAGCGGGCAGCGGTGGAAGTGTTTCGGGTAATGAGGGCCAGCGGCGCAGTACCAGACCACTCAGGCCCCGCAGGGCGGACTCGGTACTGATTAATACTGCATCGGCGGTACCCTGTTGCATACGGGCCTCGATATAAGCGACTCGTGCCAGGGCAAGGTCCAGGCGACTGACATCACCTGCCTGCTGATGTCTTTTCGCCGTGGCGGCAAAGTCCTTCATCAGTTTGGTACGTTCCGCGGCCAACCGGCGCTGTTCGCGCGCAGTCTGGTAACGAGAGAGATTCGTCAGCACTTCCATCGCCACCTGCCGACGGATAATCACCAGCGCCGCCTCAACCCCGGATAGCGCATTCCGGGCAATGCGCTGACGGACCTGCCGCTTACCGCTCCAGTCGATGGTCTGACGCAGCCCGATACTCGTCGTACCGACATCCGCATGTTCTGCATCCACCTCTAATGCAGGGTTATAAAGCGGACGTCCGGCCCCGTCGTGACGCGCCCTGGCCGCCTCGACAGCGGCCTGCGCGCCCTGAACGAGGGGGCTTTCCGCCCAGACGCGTTCGACAAATATTTGCAGCGGTGTGCGCTCCCGCTGATCAGTCGGCCCGCGATCCGTCAGTGAAAGTGGTGCGCTATCAGGTGCAGTAAGCGCCCATACAGGGGGCATCAGGCTGGCGAGAAAGCTCACCAGCAAAAAAATTTTTAATGACATTGATCAAGTCCTTCATCGGAACACAAGCAAGCACGTCATGCCGCGTAGACACAACGGGATCCAGAAATGATAAGGGACTCAGACTCGGGGAGGTTTGGTGGGCAAGAGGGAAATATATGTCGCCAAAGAGGCTTCATCGGGGAAAGCGCTTCTCCCTGCGCGGAACAGGTCCACCATAGCAACGAACAGGGAAATCCCTAACAAATCCATCACGCCATGACAGCCATCATGGTCATGCAGAGGTGGATCCCCCACGGGAGTCTCGCCACCAGATGATAAAATACTACTGGCGCTCGACACATGCCCGGTCAATGCTTCCGAGTGACTATCCCATGCCCAGGCAAGGCTGGATGTCAATAAGCTGATGATCAACAGACCGGACAACAAATATTTCATATACGGCAAATTATACGGAGTGATTCATATTGTCAAACGGGTGCCCCATGGGCAGCACATGCAAATCCAGCGATCGAGTGTCGTGTCCTATTCGGCCATTACACTAGCGATGGCCAGCATACATGGCCTCGATATCCGACGCAAACCGGTCGATCACCCGTGCCCGCCGCACCTTCAGCGTGGGGGTCAACAATTCATTGTCCACCGTCCATGGATCCAGGTAGAGGCTAACACTGCGGATCTGGGCAAAACCGGGAAAATCACGAATACGCGTCGCTACCCGCGTTAGCATCGCCGCCATCACTTGTTCATCCCGCAGGGCAGCGGGATCATCAGGGTCCACACTCAGGCTGTCCGCCAAACGGCGCCAATGCTCAGCATTCAATACCAGCAGCACACTCAGGTAGGGCCGCCCTTCGCCGAGCACCACTGCCTGCTCAAACAAAGCGTCCAGCACAATGGCCATCTCCATGTCGGCAGGTGGCACCTTCTCGCCGTTGGCCAGCACGATGATATCCTTGATCCGGCCGGTAATATAAACGTGGCCATCGGTATCGATACGCGCCTTGTCGCCGGTGGACAACCAGCCGTCTGCGCTCAGCACCTCACGGGTGGCCACCTCATTCCGCCAGTAGCCGAGCATCACGCAATCACTGCGGGTCTGTAGTTCATCATTGTCGCCAATCCGAATTTCCACCCCCGGCAGGGCAAGACCAATACTGGCAGGGATATTATTATCCAGGCGGTTGGCCGTAACTACCGGACTGGCCTCGGTCAAGCCATAACCCTGAAGCAGGGGCAATCCCAGGCCAATAAAATGCTTCGCTACCTCCGGCGACAGCGCCGCCCCGCCGCAGATGGCCACCCGGATCCGTCCACCCAGCTTTGCCAGTATCCGGGACGCCACCAGGCGATCCAGCAAGGGCCACAGCAGCAAACGTGGCGACCAGCGGCCACGCCCCTGACGGTACTCGAACCGCGCCCAGCCGACCTCTACCGTTTGCTGGAACAACTGCCGGGCCAACGGCGGTTTCTCTTTCAGGCCATCCCGGATCTTGCCATAGACGCGTTCATAAATACGGGGCACGGAAATCAATACCGTCGGCTGGATAGCCAGCAGATCCTCACCCAACAGCGGCACCGAACGGGCATAAGCCACTGGCGCCCCCGCCATCATGGGCAACAGATAACCCACGGTGCGCTCCAACGTATGTGACAGCGGCAAAAAAGAGAGAAAGAGATCTTCATCGCCTACCGCTGCACACTGCAACGCAGCCCAGGCATTACTGAGAAAATTCCGATGACTCAGCATCACACCCTTGGGACGTCCGGTGGTCCCGGAGGTATAAACGATGCTGGCCAGATCCTCAGGTGCCGGATTCGCCGGGGAGATATCAGTTTCATCGGCACCGGCAAGCCACTCCGCCTGCCCTACAACGATAGGCGCCACCGTCTGCGTAGTGCCCCCATCACCCGCCTCAAGCACAACGATACGTTGCAGTTCTGGCAACGGTTTGCCGCATTGCAGCAGCGGCGCCCACTGGGAAGCGCCCTGTACCAGCAATAATTTCGCTCCGGCGTGATCAAGAATATAGGCCACATTCTCCGCCCGATCATCCATATAAAGCGGCACCGTCACCAGTCCCATGCCCAGGGCGGCCTGGTCGAAGACCACCCACCACGGCGAATTACGCAGCATCAGAGCCACCCGGTCACCCGGCTGCAAGCCCTCCCGGCGTAGTGCACTCTGCCAGCGGGCGACTATCCCGGCAATCGTCTGCCAGCTCATAGACTCCCAGCGCCCCGCCTGATCGTCATAATAGCGATAGGCGACTGCACCTGTACTTCGTCTTGCCCGCTCCCGGAACAAGGCAGGCATCGTGCTTGCGCACTCCGGTGTGATTGGCTCCATTTGCATCATCCCCCTCCGCTTATACCGCCATCGCCTCATCCACCTTGCGCCTGTCCAGATGAGGCGCAAAGAGTTCGATGAAGGCATACATGTAGCCCCGCAAAAAACTACCGCGGCGGATACCGATACGGGTAATGCAGGGCTCGAAAAGATGGCTGGCATCGACCATGCGCAGATTCCTGTCACGCTCGGGATCAAAGGCCATTTTAGCCATCAGGCCGATACCGAGACCCAGTTCCACATAGGTTTTGATGACATCGGCATCCAGCGCGGTCAGTACCACGTTGGGCCGTAGCCCTTTGCTCTCGAAGGCCTCGTTGATCTTGGTGCGGCCGGCAAAGGAAAAATCATAAGTAACAATAGGATAGGTGGCGATCTTTTCCAGCGTCAGGGTTTTTTCCTTGAGAATGGGCAAACCCGG
>CAZFJS010000011.1:0-2673 GCA_964519605.1 uncultured Gammaproteobacteria bacterium | reverse complement strand
GCGGAAATATTCAGACCGCAGCGGGCCACTTCCCTGATATAGCGTAGTTGCTGAAAGTTCATAAACCAGCCACCTATATATTCGTACTATATATAAATATAATATATCATTATTTTTAATAATATAGAATGACTGCTATATTGTTGCCCGGTCGAGTGATTCTTTTCAGGGATATCCACCCCCCGAACCTGCTTCCAATTCGGTAGAATAGCGTAACAGTCGTCTCCAATTGACACCTGAACCCGTTGACCGCAACAGAACAAACTGCCGAAGAGGACGAACGCAGGGGCGGAATTTCCCCCGGCGGAGGAGCAGTCTGTTGCCAATTAGGGTAAAATTCATAGCTAAGCAAACAGCTGACTGCCGGCCTCAGCCACCGGGCGGTCAACAAATCAACAGCGCAGGAGAAAGAGATTTATGAGCAAGGCGCAATCATTGGTGAATCATGAAGAGCTGGAACGCTTCCGTGAAAGTGTCACGGCCTTCCGGGAAAATCGCATCGATGCCGACCGTTTTCAGTCCATGCGGCTGCAGATGGGCGTCTATGGACAACGCCAGGAAGGCGTCAACATGGTCCGCGTCAAAGTCCCGGGGGGCAAACTCACCGTAGAGCAACTGGTTGCCTGCGCAGACGTACTGCAGCAGTATGCGCAGCATGATAAGGCGCATATCACCACCCGCCAGGACATTCAGATCCACTATGTGCCCCTGGAGGATACGCCCGCCGCACTGGAAAAACTTGCCGGGACGGGGCTGACCACCCGCGAGGCCTGCAACAATACTGTGCGCAATATCACCGCCTGCCCCCTTGCCGGCGTCTGCCCACAGGAACATGTGGACATTGCCCCTTACCAGGATGGCACCGTCAGCCATTTTCTGCGTCATCCCCTGACCCAGCATATGCCGCGCAAATTCAAAATCAGCTTCTCAGGCTGCGAAGCGGACTGCGCCCAGGGCATGATGCATGATATCGGTGTGGTGGCTACCCGCAAAGATGGCCGCCCGGGCTTTAAAATCCTGGCAGGCGGCGGCCTGGGGCACAAACCCCGCCATGCCATTCTCGTCGAGGAATTTATCGATGAGCAGGATCTGCTGGCCTGCCTGGAAGCCATTATTGCCCTGCATAACCGCTACTCTGATCGCAAGAAACGCGCCAAATCACGCATCAAGTTTCTGGTAGATCGCTTCGGCGCGGAAGGTTTTGTGGAAAAATACCGGGAAGAGTTGACTCGTACCAGAACAGCCCTGGCGAACGTTACCGCCCCTACCGCGGCCTGGACAGAAGCGGTCTCAATGGCCGAATGCGAAAACCCCGGTGCACCCCGGCACATCCTGGCCCAGAAACAGCCGGGGCTGAATGTCTTTCCCATCAGTGTTCCTATCGGCGATTTGACTGCCCCCCAGATGTACGGGATCGCCCAGTTGATGCTGGATGAAGGCCTGACTGAGCTGCGCACCACCCAGGACCAGAACCTGATTATCTTCAACATCAGCAACGAACGGCTCGGCACCATTCGCGATGCCCTGACCCGCCTGGAACTCGGCGAGCCCCGGACGGGGGATAATGTTGTCGCCTGCCCCGGCACCTCGACCTGCCGGCTGGGCATCACGTCTTCCAAGACCATTGCCGGCAAGCTCAGTGGCGGCGCTGCGGATCTGCGCCTCCGCGCCAGTGGCTGCCACAATGGCTGCGCCCAACCGGAAACCGGTGATATCGGTATCTATGGTGAGGGTAAACGGCTCCATGGCAAACTGGTACCGCACTATCAAATGTATATCGGCGGTGACGGCCGCCGACAGGGCGGCCTGGCCATCAAGGGGCCGAGCATTCCCTCCGCCCGCATCGAGCAGGCCATTGACCGCATCCAGGCAAGCTATGAAAAGGAAGGCCATGGCAGCGCTTTTTTCCAGTGGAGCCAGCAACAGGGCCAGGATTATTTCAAGGCATTGCTAAGCAACATCGCCGCGGTGACGCCTGAGGATCTCCCCACGGTGCTCTCTGACCATGGCAACGAGACCGCCTTCAAGGTGGAACAGTTCGGGGGCGGCGAGTGCGCCGGCGCCGCACAGGAAACCGTGGCCGCCAACTTTACCGAAGCCGCCAATGAACGTAATTACCGCAATGCCTTCCTGCTGCAACGAAAATATGCCGAATCCATGGAATGCGCCGGAGAAGTGGGGCGACTGGTAGGCCAGTCCCTGCTCTTTCTGGCAGGCCAGAAACCGCTGGATAAGCTGGAGGAAATCGCCAGCCTGCTGCAGCAATCTCCAGACGCGCACAACGAACTGGGGGCCCAGCTGGCGAGCTTTGCAGATAAATTGGCCTCACTGGCGACGCATTTTGACGAGACCGCCTATGCGACGCTCAACAGCGCCCTGGATGACTGGACCACTCGCGCCGCGGCAGTCTGTCAGGATATCGACCAGCAACTGGATCTGAGCGCTGCACTACCCAAGGTGGCCGCTGACACTGAGGCTAAAAAAAAAGCCGAACGCATTGACCTGACCTCCTACGGCTGCCCACTGCATTACATCAAGGCGCGGAATGCGCTCCGGCAGTTCCAGGAAGGCGAAGTGATCGATTTTCTGTTCAGCGCCGAAGAACCTGCGGAACAGGCCTCCTCCAGCCTGAAAAATGACGGCCATCATATCCTCTCTATCGCCGAGGACGGA
>CAZFJS010000010.1:25296-27238 GCA_964519605.1 uncultured Gammaproteobacteria bacterium | reverse complement strand
ATGGCGGAGAGGGAGGGATTCGAACCCCCGGACGGTTGCCCGTCAACGGTTTTCAAGACCGCCGCTTTCGGCCGCTCAGCCACCTCTCCGGAATAAGGCCGGACAACAGGAGTTAGTGCCCGGAAGCGAGCTCATTTTACATGAAATCCTGACATCCGGAAGCATTGGTGAATAATTTCGTTATACAAGCGAGCCTCTCAACTGAAGAAACAATCGCACCGGCCCTTGTTTTCACCCTGGCATGCCCCTATATTCAACAATCTAATGGTATCACGAGGATCTTAAACGCAATGAATCCATTTAACACCAGCATTGGCAAAACCAGAGGTTCGGCCCTCGCTACCAACAAACTCATTCGCAACACCTATTCACTATTATCTATGACGCTTTTATTCAGCGCGGTGACGGCTGGTTTGTCGGTCGCCTACAATCTGCCCCATCCGGGCTTGCTGCTGACCATGGTGGGTTATTTCGGCCTGCTGTTTTTGACCAACAAGCTGAGAAACAGCGTCTGGGGCATCGCCTCGGTCTTCGCCCTGACCGGCTTCATGGGGCTGACACTCGGCCCCATTATCAGCTACTACCTCAAGGTACCCAATGGCGATCAGATCGTGATGTCAGCCCTGGGCGGCACCGGTGCTATTTTTCTCGGCCTGTCGGCCTACGCCCTGAGCACCCGCAAGGATTTCAGTTTTCTGGGTGGTTTCCTGATGGTCGGCATCATGGTGGCCTTTCTGGGCTCTCTGGCAGCGCTATTCTTCAGCATTCCTGCCATGAGTCTCGCCATCTCCGCAATGTTTGTCATGCTGATGTCGGGCTATATTCTCTACCAGACCAGCATGATGGTCAACGGCGGCGAAACCAACTACATCATGGCGACAGTCAGCCTGTATATCAGCATTTACAACCTGTTTCTTAGCCTGCTGCAACTGATTGGCGCCTTCAGCAGTGACGACTAAGCTTCATTCGCCTGCTAACAGAAGTATCGAGCCCCGGCCTGTCCGGGGCTTTTTTCTGAGCTCAGGAGCAAACATCGCAGGCCCATGAGCGCGCATCCTTTTGCCCGTTTTGTACGCACCCTGGGACGGGGTCGGAAAGGCGCCCGGTCGCTCGAGCTGGATGAGGCCCGCGAGGCCATGGCCATGATCCTGGCCGGAAAAGTGGAGCCGGTTCAGCTAGGAGCTTTTCTGATGCTGATCCGCATCCGCGAGGAACAACCTGAGGAGCTGGCAGGTTTCGTCAGCGCGGCCCGGGATGCGCTCGCGCTGCCGACCGACCGGCCTCAGATTCAGCTGGACTGGTCCAGCTATGCCGGCAAGCGCCGCCAGCTGCCATGGTTTATCCTGGCGGCACTGCTGCTGGCGGAAAACGGCATTAGCATCCTCATGCACAGTACCGCGGGCTTCAAGGATGACCGCATCTACACCCCCACGGCAATCCGCTCCCTAGGCATCCGAGCCTGTGCTGATTTTAGCGAGGTCGGAGAGGAAATCGAGCGACACCATTTTGCTTTCATCCCGCTGGAAAACTTTTTTCCTCAATTGAAGGAAATTCTCATGCTGCGCCAACTGCTCGGTTTGCGCTCACCAGTCAACACACTGCTGCGCATGCTCAACCCGCTGGCCGCGCCCTGCCTGATACAGGGGATTTTTCACCCCGGCTACCGTGAGATTCATCAGCAGGCCGCCTTGTTACTGCAACAGCCCCATATGGCGGTCTTCAAGGGAGAGGGAGGTGAATCCGAACGCAACCCCGACATGCCCTGCCAGGTCTGCAGTGTGCATGGTGAGACGACCACCAGCGAGGAGTGGCCCGCCCTGTTCAATGGCCCACGCCATCTGCGGGATGAACAGATGGATTGCAGTCGGCTTGCGGCCCTGTGGCGGGATGAGTGTGAAGACGAATATGGCACCGCTGCCGTAATTGGCACCGCCGCCATTGC
>CAZFJS010000010.1:22933-25196 GCA_964519605.1 uncultured Gammaproteobacteria bacterium | reverse complement strand
CCCATATAGATCACGATAGTCTGCCGGGGCTGGACAATATGCTCCCACTGCAGATTGATGCGGCCATCCTGTAAATGGCCGGTAACGAAGACCACCGACTGGGCATAATCCCGGTGGGTCAGAGGAATTCCCGCATAGGCGGCGCAACCGCTGGCGGCGGTAATACCGGGAATCACCTGAAAGGGGATCCCCTCGGCGGACAGACTGGCGATCTCTTCACCGCCCCGACCGAAAATGAAGGGGTCCCCTCCCTTGAGGCGCACCACCTGTTTTCCCTCCCGGGCGTGTTGCACTAACAGGCGGTTGATCTCCTCCTGGCGAACGGCATGATAATCCCGTTTTTTGCCCACATAGAAACGTTCAGCATCCCGGCGCACCATATCCAGAATCTCCGGCGCCACCAGGCGATCGTAAAACACCACATCGGCATGCTGCATCAGGCGCAGGGCACGAAAAGTAAGCAGATCCGGATCACCCGGGCCGGCACCGATGAGGTAGACCGCCCCCTGCCTGAGATCCACACCATCCTGTTCCAGTTGCTGGCGGATCAGGGCAACGGCCTGCTGCTCACGGCCAGAAAACACCATCTCCGTTACCGGTCCCTGGAGTATCTGCTCCCAAAACCTGCGCCGCTGTCCGGGCTGGCTGAAACGGGATTTGACCTCGTCGCGAAACCGTCCCATAAGCGTGGCAAGACGACCATAGGCAGCGGGGATCATCGTTTCCAGATGGGCGCGCAGCATACGCGCCAGTACCGGAGAACGCCCACTGCTGGATACGGCCACCACGACCGGATCACGATCCACAATGGAAGGGAAGATGAAACTACATAGCGCCGGTTGGTCTACCACATTGACCGGTATCCCCCGCCCGTCCGCCTGTTGTGAAACGCTGCGGTTGAGTGCGGCATCATCGGTGGCCGCCACCACCAGGGTAATGCCATCCAGCGCGGCGGGCTCAAAGGCGCTGCTACGATGCTGGATGGCACCCTGCTGCAACAGCGTAGCCAGCGCTTTAGACAACTGCGGGGCCTGCACAGTCACAGCGCCACCGGCCTGCAGCAGCAGGGAGACCTTGCGGGCAGCCACGGCGCCCCCACCGACCACCAGGCAGCGGCGCCCGCGAATCGCGAGAAAAACGGGTAAAAATTCCAAGACTCAGCCTACTATCCGATGACGGTCATGCCATCCATATAAGGCTGCAGCACCTCAGGGATACGAATCCGCCCATCACGGTCCTGATAGTTCTCCATGATGGCCACCAGGGTCCGCCCCACCGCAAGACCTGAGCCGTTCAGGGTATGCAGCAGTTGAGGTTTGCCGCGCTCCGGCCGCCAGCGCGCTTGCATGCGGCGTGCCTGAAAATCCTCATAGTTGCTGCAGGAAGAAATCTCCCGGTATTTCTGCTGCCCCGGCAACCAGACCTCAAGATCATAGGTCCTGGCGGCTGAAAAGCCTAGATCACCGGCACATAGCGCCACCACACGGTAAGGCAGCCCCAGTTTCTCCAGTACAGTCGCGGCATGGGCCGTCAAGGTCTCCAGCGTTTCGTAGGAATCCTCCGGTCGCACAGCCTGGACCAGCTCAACCTTCTCGAACTGGTGCTGACGGATCATGCCCCGGGTATCCTTGCCATAGGAACCCGCCTCACTGCGAAAACAGGGGGTATGGCAAACGAATTTGCGCGGCAACTGACCCGCTTGCAGAATTTCGTTACGCAGCAGATTGGTCACGGGTACTTCCGCCGTTGGAATCAGATAGAAATCATCCGTGCGCCCATCGCCTTGCAGGGCGAAGAGATCCGCCGCAAATTTGGGCAACTGGCCAGTCCCCAGCAAGCTCTCGGCATTGACGATATAGGGCACATAAACTTCCTGGTAGCCATGCTCCCGGGTGTGCAGATCCAGCATAAACTGAATCAAGGCCCGGTGCAGACGCGCCAGCGGACCCTGCATCGTCAGGAAGCGACTACCGGTCAGTTTGGCCGCCGCATCGAAATCCAGCAGGCCCAATGCGGCACCCAGGTCTACATGATCCCGGGGGGGGAATTCGAATACCGCTGGCTCGCCAACCGTCCTGAGGGTGACATTGTCCACCTCACTCGCACCTTCAGGCACGCTGGCATGGGGAAGATTGGGGATTTCCAGACTGATAGCCCGCAAGCCTTTCTGCACCTCATCGAGACGCTGTTCAGCCGCCCGCAGCTGCTCCCCCAACGTGGATACAGCCGCCTTCAGCGGTGCAATGTCCGCACCCGCCGCCTT
>CAZFJS010000010.1:19910-22833 GCA_964519605.1 uncultured Gammaproteobacteria bacterium | reverse complement strand
CCGACGCCGAGGTTACGTAACACGGTGGAGTCACTCAGATCGCGCTGCCAGCGGGAAATCGGCAGTTTGGAACTCAAATGCTGACACAGGGCATTGGCCACCCCCAGATTGCCTTCGGCATTTTCGAAGTCGATGGGATTGACTTTATGGGGCATCGTCGAAGAGCCCACCTCACCGGCTACTGTTTTCTGGCGAAAATAACCCAGGGAAATATAACCCCAGAGATCCCGGCAGAAGTCGGTTACGATGGTGTTGAAGCGCGCCAGAACGTCAAAATACTCGGCCAGATAGTCATGTGGCTCAATCTGGGTGGTATAGGGATTCCACTCCAGCCCCAGGCGATTGACAAATTCACCTGCAAAGGCCGGCCAGTCCACCTCGGGATAGGCCACGACATGAGCGTTGTAATTGCCCGTAGCGCCGTTGATCTTGCCCAGCAAAGACACCTCGGCCAGCTGCATCCGCTGACGGCGCAGACGACTTGCCACATTGGCCATTTCCTTCCCCAGGGTCGTAGGGGTCGCCGGCTGACCATGGGTGCGCGCCATCATGGCCCGGGCCGCATGAGCATGAGCCAAAGCCTCAACGGTATCCATAAGCTCATCCATCAGGGGGAGCAGCAGCTGATTGCGCGCCTCCCTCAGCATCAACCCATAGGCGAGGTTGTTGATGTCTTCCGAGGTACAGGCGAAATGAATAAATTCGGACACGGCTGCCAGTTCCTGATTGCCGACAACTTTTTCCTTGAGGAAATATTCGACGGCCTTGACGTCATGATTGGTAGTCCGCTCAATATTTTTTACTCGCTGGGCGTCAGGTAGCGAAAAATCATCGATAATTTTCTGCAGCACAGCACCGGCATGCTTGCTCAGAGGGAGCACTTCCATAATGGACGGACAGGCAGCCAGTGCTTCCAGCCAGCGGATTTCCACGATGACACGGTGCCTGATCAGGCCGTACTCGCTGCAGATGACACGCAGCGCATCAATTTTGTCACAGTAGCGACCATCAATGGGTGAAACAGCGGTTAAGGGCGAAAGTTCCATGGTGGCTCCGGTTCTGGTTCAATTATACAATCAGCAGCCGTTGCGCGGTCTGCGATAATTTTTTGCGCTGCAGAATCAATTGCAGCCGGGTACCGCCGCACTGCCGCCACAAAACAGCGGCACGCATCGCAGCCAGCAGCAGGGCCCTGACCCGGTTGCTGATTCTGGGATCTGTCAGGTAACCCTGCTCTCCTCTGACCATGATACGAGGGCTAAGGGTGCTGACCGTGTTCACATAGAGCTCGGCCAGGGCGGCAATGACATTGTCATGAGTAAAGGAAAAATAGGCCGCCTGCGCCTGTATTTTTTTGATTCCCGCGGACAAAGCCTGCAGTAGTTGCCGCCGCTTACTCAATTTACGCTCCAGGTGCATGATCGTGATCACATAACGGGTCAGTTCAAGATTGTCCTTTTTGGCGCGGTTACCTAACTGGTCGCATAGCATCCTCAGCCCACTCGCCAGGCGATAACGCTCACCGAAAACTGCTTCCGTACTGGGCGGATCGAGTTCGAAGATACTGCGGATGCAGGTCTCGAAATCACCCGCATTCACCCGTCCCTGACAGGCCGCCTGCTGCACCAGAGCGGTCGCCTGAAAAACACCGGCAAGCGCCAGTGTGCTATCTGTGATGGTACGTGACATGCGTTAACTCATTTCCCGATGTTATTGCCTGCAACAGACGCAAGCGCCTCTGGTGGATAGCCACCCCCCGGCACTCAGTCAGCGGCAGAGACAATGACGCCGCCCCCCAGGCAGACCTCTCCCTGATAGAAAACAATGGACTGCCCCGGGCTAACCGCGCGCTGCGGCTGGCAGAATGATACCCGATATCGCCCGTTCTCCATAGCACTGAGCGTGCAATCCTGATCCGCCTGACGGTAACGTATCCTGGCGCTGAGCTGACAAGCTAGTGAGGGTGGCCGAGGGGAAATCCAGTGCAGCTGCGCGGCAATCAGGCTTTTGCTGAACAGCAGGGGGTGCGCATTTCCCTGGACGACGATCAACGTATTGGTAGCAAGCACCTTGTCCACCACATACCAGGCCTCGCCGTTGTCACCCCGATGACCACCGATCCCCAGACCCTTGCGCTGGCCGATGGTATGGAACATCAGACCGTCATGGCGGCCGAGCAGCCTGCCTTCCGGGGTGCGGATCTCACCCGGCCTGGCCGGCAGATAGCGTTCCAGGAACTGCCGGAAGCGGCGTTCCCCGATAAAACAGATGCCGGTACTGTCTTTCTTGTCATGATTACTGAGGCCCGCCATCCGGGCAATTTCCCGGACACGGCCTTTAAGGAGCGCACCCAGGGGGAAAATAACCCGCGCCAGCTGTGCTTGCCCCAGGGTATAAAGGAAGTAACTCTGATCCTTCTCAGGGTCACAGCCCTTCAATAGCTGATATTCACCCTGTTGTCTGCGCACCCGAGCATAATGTCCGGTGGCGATCCATTCCGCGCCCTGCGCGAGCGCATAGTCTAGAAAAGCTTTGAACTTGATTTCCTTATTACACAGGATATCCGGGTTGGGTGTGCGGCCCTGGGCATATTCATCCAGAAAATAGCTAAAGACACGATCCCAATATTCCCGGGAAAAACTAACTGCATCCAGAGGAATACCGATACGCTCACACACCGCCAGGGCATCGCGGGCATCGATTTCCGCCTGACAGGGGCCCTCCGGATCGGCTTCGTCCCAGTTTTTCATAAACAGCCCGCTGACTTGATAAGTCTGCTGTTGCAACAACAGGGCGGCCACGGATGAATCGACCCCGCCGGACATGCCGACGATAACCCGACCTCTGCTGTGCTGTGCTGTATTCATTAATGTAAGTTGGATTGCAGGATAAGATCTGGAAAGACACCCTGATCGAGCCGGCG
>CAZFJS010000010.1:18146-19810 GCA_964519605.1 uncultured Gammaproteobacteria bacterium | reverse complement strand
GCTCCCGGGGAATAGCCCACAGCCCCGGTAACTGCTAGTATATGCCGATTTGGGGCAGTTAATTACAGAGGTAACTATGACTTACCAGCATATCAAGATTCCCGCCAACGGGGAACAGATCACCAGCAATAGCGACCATGCTCTGAACGTCCCCGACCGCCCGATCATCCCCTTTATCGAGGGTGACGGCATCGGGGTGGATATCACCCCGGTGATGCGTCAGGTGGTGGATGCCGCAGTCAAACGCGCCTATGGTGACAGTAGAGCAATTGCCTGGTGTGAGATCTACGCCGGCGAAAAGGCTACTGGCGTTTATGGCCACGATGTCTGGCTGCCGGAAGAAAGCCTGGCCGCCATGCGACAGTTTCTGGTCGCCATCAAAGGGCCACTCACCACACCCATAGGTGGCGGTATCCGTTCACTGAATGTTGCCCTGCGTCAGCAGCTGGATCTCTATGTCTGCCTGCGGCCAATCCGCTATTTCCCCGGCACCCCCAGCCCCCTGAAAGAACCGGAAAATACCGACATGGTGATCTATAGGGAGAATTCTGAAGACATCTATGCCGGCATTGAATGGGAAGCCGGCACGCCCGAAGTGAAAAAACTGATTGATTTTCTGCAGGGTGAGATGGGCGTCGACAAGATTCGCTTTCCTGACAGCTCCGGTATCGGCATCAAGCCGGTTTCCCGCGATGGCACCCGGCGCCTGGTGCGCAAGGCCATTCAGTACGCCATTGATCATGACCGCGACTCGGTAGCGCTGGTGCACAAGGGCAACATCATGAAGTTCACCGAGGGCAGTTTCAAAAACTGGGGTTATGAACTTGCTAAAGAGGAATTCGGCGCAACTGAAATCGACGGCGGCCCCTGGTGTAGCCTGAGCAATCCGAAAAACGGGCACAACATCATCATCAAAGATGTCATCGCCGACGCCTTCCTGCAACAGATTCTGCTACGACCCAGGGAATACAGTGTCATCGCCACCCTGAACCTGAACGGCGATTATATTTCTGATGCCCTGGCCGCCCAGGTCGGTGGTATCGGCATTGCACCGGGGGCCAATCTTTCCGACACGATCGCCCTGTTTGAGGCCACCCACGGCACAGCACCTAAATATGCCGGCCAGAACCGCGTCAATCCCGGTTCGCTGATCCTGTCGGCAGAAATGATGTTGCGCCACCTGGGCTGGACTGAGGCTGCCGAGCTGATCGTCAAGGGGCTCTCCGGGGCGATCGCCGCCCGCACCGTCACTTATGATCTGGAGCGGCTGATGTGCGGCGCAACCTTGCTGAGCAGCTCGGGATTCGGTGCGGCAATCATTGACAATATGTAGTCGCTAAAGTCACTCGTCCCGTCAGCGGGTATGACCACAAGGAGGCATGCCCGCTGACTAACTCAGGATTCCTCGGCCAGGCGGATATTTTCCGCAAAGGGCCCTTTGGGTCCCTCGGTGATCTCGAACTCGACTTTCTGCCCCTGTTTAAGGCTCTTGTATCCTTCCATAGCGATTGCCGAAAAATGGGCAAAGACATCATCCCCACCTTCATCAGGAGAAACAAAGCCGAAACCTTTCGCATTATTGAACCACTTCACCACACCCATCGCCATTTTTATTCACCTCGCTATTTGTGACCATGCAGATCCATAGCAGTTTAGCCCGCATC
>CAZFJS010000010.1:12175-18046 GCA_964519605.1 uncultured Gammaproteobacteria bacterium | reverse complement strand
TATGTCAGAGCAACGACTTAGATAAAGGTGGGTCTATCGGGTTTTTTTGTCAGATCAGTTATAATCCACATTATGAACAGGAACAAGCAATCTCAACATCATGACGATAATCTGGCACTCCAGGAAGCGCGACCCAAGGTCAAGCGCCCACCCATGTACAAGGTACTGCTGCTCAATGATGACTATACGCCGATGGATTTTGTGATCCATATTCTGGAAAACATCTTCGCGATGCAGCACGAACGGGCGATGCAAATCATGTTGCATGTCCATACGCGAGGAATCGGCGTCTGCGGTGTTTTTACACGTGATATCGCTGAAACCAAAGTAGCGCTGGTGAATCAGTTCGCCCGCAAAAATCAGCACCCGCTGCTATGCACCATGGAAAAGGCATGAAGCCCTGGCCAGATAAAAGGTAACCGCCATGTTAAGCAAAGATGTAGAACATACCCTGAATGTCGCCTTTCAGGATGCGCGCGACAAAAAACACGAGTTCATCACTGTCGAGCACCTGTTGCTGGCGCTGGCAGACAATTCAGCAGCAGCCTCCATCCTGCATGCCTGCGGTGCGGATCTGGAAATGCTTAAGCGTGACTTGAACAGCTTTATCGATGAGACCACCCCTCTGCTCAATGATGAAGAACGGGAAACCCAGCCTACCCTGGGCTTCCAGCGAGTGCTACAGCGGGCAGTGTTTCATGTCCAGTCTTCAGGCAAACGGGAAGTCAGCGCCGCTAATATACTGGTGGCCATTTTCGGCGAACAGGATTCCCAGGCGGTTTATTTCCTCAACGATCAAAACATCAACCGCCTGGATATTGTCAATTATATTTCCCATGGCATTTCCAAATATGCCGGCGATGAGATGGACAACATGTCCATTGCACCTGAGGTTGATCACGAAGCCGAAGAAGATCAGGCCAAAAGCCCGCTGGAAAACTATGCCACTAATCTTAATCTCAAGGCCAAAAGCGGGCATATCGACCCCCTGATTGGCCGTGAACCGGAGCTGCAGCGCCTGATCCAGGTCCTGTGCCGGCGGCGCAAAAATAACCCCTTGCTGGTCGGTGAAGCGGGCGTCGGCAAGACAGCCATTGCCGAGGGCCTGGCAAAAAAAATTGTCGACAAGGAAGTTCCCGAAGTGCTGGCGGAAAGCACGGTTTATTGTCTCGATATGGGAGCCTTGCTGGCCGGCACCAAATACCGTGGAGATTTTGAAAAACGCCTGAAGGGTATTCTGACCCAACTGCGCAAGGAAAAGCATGCCATTCTGTTCATCGACGAGATCCATACCATTATCGGCGCCGGCTCCACTTCGGGTGGTGTCATGGATGCCTCCAATTTAATCAAGCCAATGCTGTCCTCGGGTGAGCTGAAGTGCATCGGCTCCACCACCTACCAGGAATATCGCGGCATCTTCGAAAAGGATCGTGCCCTGGCACGCCGTTTTCAGAAAATCGATATCAATGAACCCAGTGTCGATGACACGATCCAGATCCTGCTGGGGCTGAAATCACGTTTTGAGGAACACCACAGAATCAAGTACAGCAAGGAGGCATTGCGCACCGCAGCAGAGCTGGCGGAACGCTATATCACCGACCGACAGCTACCAGACAAGGCCATCGATGTGATCGATGAAGCCGGCGCTTACCAACGCCTGTTGCCAACCGGCAAGCGCAAAAAAACCATTGGCGTCAAGGATGTCGAAAATATTATTGCCGGGATTGCCCGGATACCCGCCAAGCATGTCAGCCATTCAGACAAGGAAAAACTCCGCAACCTGGAGCGTAATCTGAAAATGGTAGTCTATGGCCAGAACGATGCCATCAGCACCCTGATCACGGCAATCAAGATGTCCCGCTCGGGAATCGGCAATAGCTCTAAACCCATCGGCTCCTTTCTGTTTGCCGGGCCTACCGGGGTCGGCAAAACAGAAGTCACCAATCAACTCGCCAAAATCATGGGTATCGAGCTCATCCGTTTCGATATGTCGGAATATATGGAACGCCATACGGTCTCCCGACTGATCGGCGCACCGCCGGGATATGTGGGCTATGACCAGGGGGGCTTGCTGACTGAGGCAGTCACCAGGAATCCTCATGCGGTACTGCTGCTGGATGAAGTCGAAAAGGCTCATCCTGATGTGTTCAACCTGCTGTTGCAGGTTATGGATCACGGTACGCTGACGGACAATAACGGTCGCAAGGCGGACTTCCGCAATGTCATTATTATCATGACGACCAATGCCGGCGCCGAGCAAATGAGCCGGCCTTCCATCGGTTTTACACACCAGGACCATTCCCGCGATGGTATGGAGATCATCAAACGCAGCTTTAGCCCCGAGTTCCGCAACCGCCTGGATGCCATCATCCAGTTCGCTTCCCTGACACCGGATATCATTGTCAGTGTGGTGGACAAATTTATCATCGAACTGGAAAGCCAGCTGGAAGAGAAGAAGGTGACACTACAAGTGGAAGATGCTGCCCGCGAATGGCTGGCCCTGAACGGCTACGACCCCAAAATGGGCGCCCGCCCCATGGCACGCACCATCCAGGACTATATCAAGAAACCGCTGGCCGAAGAGCTGCTGTTCGGAAAGCTGGCAAAGGGTGGCCACATCCGCATCGACGTCAAGGACGACAAGCTCAGTTTCGACATCCGGACAATGTCGGAAACAGCCCGCGTTTGAACCGCTGTTCCTTTCATGGAACCGCGGCAGGCCGCCTCTGAACTTAATCAGTGCTGAAAGGGTGGATGCTACCGGACTTAGTTAGCGGGCGCGAAAAACAATGCGCCCCTTGGAGAGGTCATAGGGTGTCAACTGCACGGTCACCTTGTCGCCTGTTAATATGCGAATGTAGTGCTTGCGCATCTTTCCGGAAATATGCGCCGTCACGACATGACCGTTCTCCAGCTCCACCCTGAACATGGTATTGGGTAGTGTTTCCACTACCGTACCTTCCATCTCGATATGTTCTTCTTTCGCCATGCGCTGCTTTTTACCTGCTGTTTTGAAACTGCAACCATGAAATCATGGTTGCAGTATGACTAGTACCCCGGCTTCCCGATCAATAAATGCAAAACCGGGAAACGGGCTACTGTAAACCTATTGCTGCTGACATGCAATCCAGACATTATGCTGATAGATTTCGCAGGGGCGAAAGCGATCTTTGTACTTCATTTGCTGACATTCCCTGATCCAGTAACCCAGGTAGACCCAGGGTAGTCCGCGGCGACGGGCTTCGGCAATCTGCCATAAAATGCTATAGATGCCGAGGCCACGCTGTTTTAGTCGCGGATCAAAAAAGGTATAGACTGCGGACAAACCGGCAGCCAGTATATCCACAACAGCCACCATAACCAAACGATCCGCCGCACGGAATTCCACCCAGCAACTGTCCACCTGTGGCGCTATCAGAAAATCACGATAACCCGCTCTGCTGGAGGGATTCATCCCTCCGGCGGGATGACGCTGCGACAGGTAGCGTTGAAAAAGTGCAAAGTGTTCTTCCTGATAACGCGCCGGCAACTGACGAACAAGCAAATCCTGATTACGCAGCCAGATACGCCGCTGGCTGCGACGAGGCTGAAATTCCCGGCTGTTGACCCGGAGGGAAATACAGGCGCTGCAAGTGCTGCAATCAGGGCGGTACAACAGGCTGCCGCTACGACGAAAACCTTGATCGATCAGACCACTGTACAATTGCGTGTCGGCCGGCAGTGCCGGATCCACTATTATCGACCTCGCCGTCCTGCCAGGCAGATAAGAACAATCCTGAGCCATACCCATCAGGCACTGCAGGGTAGCGCTTCTCCGACCGTCTGCCATTTCAGACTCAGCCCGAAAAACGCCAGTCTATTGGCCGCTGCGGTGGTTCTCCCCAGCGTTTCAGCAAGTCGATAAACTGACGCCGCGGGATTTCCCGAGCGCCAAGACTGGCCAGATGCGGCGAGGCCACCTGACAATCAATCAGCCGAAAATCCCAGGATTGTAATTGCCTGACCAGGCTCACCAGGGCAAGCTTGGAGGCATCCCGCACATGGTGAAACATGGATTCCCCGAAAAACACCTGGCCGATTGCAATACCATATAAGCCGCCGGCCAATTGCCCCTCCCGCCAAACCTCCACGGAATGCGCCCAACCCAGCTCATGCAAACGCTTATAGGCGGTCAAAATGGCGGGGGTGATCCAGGTACCGGAATCATCAAGCCGGGGCCCGGCACAGGCCGTGATCACCGCTGGAAAGGCTTCATCCATGGACACACGCCAGGCACCCCGGCGGAGCGTCCGTCGCAGGCTGCGGGAAACCCTGAGTTCTCCAGGATAAAGCACCATACGTGGATCAGGCGACCACCAGAGTAGCGGCTGGCCTTCGCTGTACCAGGGAAAAATACCCTGCCGGTAGGCCTGCAACAGCGTTTGCGGCACCAGCTGCCCGCCCACTGCCAGTAGGCCATTAGGCTCTTCGAGGGCCTGGGAAACATCGGGAAATTCAACGGGTGCGTCGTAAAAAACCGGCTCCAGATCGCTCATGAGAAGTTTCGAACATAAAAGATAGCACTATCTACCGCTTGCGCACGCCTCGCAGCATTGATACACCAGGGCCGCCCTGCGTGTCGCGGGCGCTATTTCATCGATTTAATCAGTGCGGCAACTTCAAAACGGTGGCTGTTATTCTCATAGGCACCCACCTCCGCGGCCCGTTGCCGACCGGGATTGACCCTGATGACTTCCACCAGGGCATCCAGCGTCGGAATAGAAAGCGTGCCCGGCTGAATCTTGATTTCCAACAGCGCGCCGATCTCCGGTTCTTCATCAGCCACGAAGAGCATACCATTGCCGCTAATATTCTTGGCAACCGCCTGCCGGACAGATTCAACGTCGTCAGCAGCGGATGTGCCCTCCAGATGTCGATAGGTGATACCACACTCAATCGCCATCCTGGGGTATTTGCGGTTTTCTGCCAGATTTAACATAGCCACCTCCTCCCCTGTTGATTCGGGTATAAATCTATGCAGCATCCATGCCTGGAACCAGGCCGGCGAACCCAGCCCTGTCAGATCCCGGACGACAGCAGCCTATGTTGACGCCACCAGTTGATCCAGATAGCGTTCGGCATCCAGGGCTGCCATGCAGCCGGAACCCGCCGAGGTCACTGCCTGACGATAGACGGAATCGGTAACATCTCCGGCAGCGAAAACACCCGGCACGCTAGTGGCTGTCGCGTTGCCCCGGGTACCGCTGTGGACCTGGATATAACCATTAGCCATTTCCACCTGGTCCGCAAAGATCGCGGTATTCGGTTGATGGCCGATGGCTATGAATACGCCATGAACAGCCAAATCCTTCTTGCTATCATCCCGGACATGCCGGATACGGATGCCTGTCACGCCGCCGTCATCACCCAGCACCTCGTCCAGCACATGATTCCATTCAATACTAACATTACCACTTTTTGCCCTTTCAAGCAGTTTATTTGCCAGGATTTTTTCCGATCTGAAAGCATCACGGCGGTGCACTATAGTCACATGGGCCGCAATATTGGCCAGATAGAGTGCTTCTTCAACGGCGGTATTGCCCCCGCCAATCACGGCAACATCCTTATTTTTATAGAAAAATCCATCACAGGTCGCACAGGCGGAAACACCGCGCCCCTTGTATGCCTCCTCCGATGGCAAGCCCAGGTACCTGGCTGAAGCACCCGTCGCGATGATCAGCGCATCGCAGCTATAGTGGCCGCTATCGCCCTTGAGGCGGATGGGCCGTGCCTGCAAATCGACTTCATTGATATGATCAAAAATGACCTCCGTATCGAATCGCTGGGCGTGTTTGAGCATCCTTTCCATCAGCGCCGGCCCCTGTACCCCAT
>CAZFJS010000010.1:4894-12075 GCA_964519605.1 uncultured Gammaproteobacteria bacterium | reverse complement strand
CTGCTAGACTCCCTCCCTGTTCACAACTTATAGTACGTGATGCATAAAAAGGCGTAAAGAGAAGATGCATATCGGTATCCCCAAAGAGATCAAGATCATGGAAGGCCGGGTGGGCCTGATACCAGCGGCCACCGCAGAGCTGACACAGGCGGGCCACAGCGTATTCGTTGAAACCCGCGCTGGCGAACAGAGCGGTTATGCAGACCAAGACTACCGCACCGCAGGGGCACACATCCTGCCGGATGCGCCCGCCCTGTATGAGAAGGCTCAGCTGATCATCAAGGTCAAGGAGCCTGTGGCTGAAGAACTCGCGCTGCTGCGCCGGGAACATATCCTGTTCAGTTTTCTGCATCTGGCTGCCAACCCGGCGTTGACCGCCAGATTGCAGCAAATCGGTCTCACCGCCATTGCTTTTGAAACCATCCGGGACGCGCACGGACAGCTACCGCTGCTGGCCCCGATGAGCGACATCGCCGGCCGGCTGGCTACCCAGATCGGCTGCCATCTGCTGCACACCTCCCAGGGCGGCAAGGGCATATTACTGGGGGGCGTCAGCGGCGCACCCCGCGGCCGGGTAAGCATCCTGGGTGCCGGCGTTGCCGGCAGTGGTGCCGCCCAGCTGGCTGCGGCGCTGGGTGCAGAAGTCACCGTCTTCGACCGCGACCGAGAGAAGCTGGAGCGCATCCGTACGTTGGGCGCCAATGTCACGGCCTTCTATGCCTACCGCGACATGCTGGCACAAAGCATCAAACAGACCGATCTGCTGATCGGCGCGGTGCTGATCCCCGGCGCACAGGCACCCCGACTGGTGTCGGCAGACATGGTCCGCAGTATGGCCAGCGGCAGCGTGATCATCGACATCTCGGTCGATCAGGGCGGCTGCATCGCCACCACGCACCCCACCAGCTATGCTGAACCGACCTTTATCTGGCAGGACGTAATCCATTTCGGCGTCACCAATATGCCCGGTGCTGTCCCTGCAAGCGCGTCCCAGGCACTCTCCGCCGTGTTGACGCCTTATGTGCTCACTCTGGCCCACGAGGGCTGGGAACACGCCCCGGAAATCGCTGCCGGCATCAATGTCAGCGCCGGCCAGGTGGTGCTGGATACTTTACAAAATACGTGACATTCTGCTGCAATATCGTTAACTTCCCAGCTGATTTTCAATACAGGCTTTTATCTTGGCACAGGCGACCCGCAAAAAAGATCCCCCCGTTCATCCGGCCACCCATCACGTCCATGGCTTGCGGGAAGGCGCGCTGTTCATTTTCGGCGCGATTGCGATTTATATGTTGATCTCTCTTGTCAGCTACCATCCCACCGATCCCGGCTGGTCCTACAGCACCCAGACCGAGCAGATCAGCAATGCCGGCGGGCTGGTGGGCGCCTGGTTCGCCTCCCTGTTCCTGTTCTACTTCGGTTATCTCGCCTATCTGTTCCCGGTGATGGTGGCCTATGCCAGCTGGTTGCTCTACCGGGGCTACCATCACAATTTCTCCCTGAATATCCGCCTGCTGCTGTTGCGCACCAGCGGTTTCCTGTTAACCGTGATCACCGGAGCCGGCCTGGCTACCCTGCATTTCAGCCTGTCTTCCGGCCAGCTCCCGGCCAATCCCGGGGGCATTCTGGGTGAAATCACCAGCAAGCTGCTGGTCGCCCCTTTCAGCTTCATTGGCGCCACGCTGTTTCTGCTGGCCTTATTCCTGACCGGCATCTCGCTGTTCACCGGGCTCTCATGGCTATCCCTGATCGACGGGGTAGGCCGAATCACCCTGTCTCTCTTTGCCACCGCAGGTGCCCTGGGCCGACGCCTGCAGGATTTCCAGGCTTCCCGCCAGGCACGCCGCAAACGGGTAGAGGCCATCCGGGCGGAAAATATCAAGAAAAAAACCCGCAACCGCCCACGAATCGAGCCGGTAATCAAAAAACTGGAACCCGGCACCCGGGTAGAAAAAGAAAAGCAGGTCCCCCTGTTCAGCGCTCCCAGCGAAGGGGATCTGCCACCATTGTCCCTGCTGGATGAAGCGGAGCCACCCAAAAACAATGTCTCCACCGCTACGCTTGAAGCCGTTTCCCGACAGGTCGAACTGAAACTGCAGGATTTCGGCATCGAAGTCCAGGTGGTCGCCGTGCACCCCGGGCCGGTGATCACCCGCTATGAATTACAGCCGGCCCCCGGCGTCAAGGTCAGTCAGATCAGCAACCTGGCCAAGGATCTGGCCCGCGCCCTGTCGGCGATCAGCGTCAGAATCGTTGATGTCATTCCAGGCAAATCCGTCATTGGCCTGGAAATTCCCAATGAACAGCGGGAAATCGTCCGCCTGCGGGAGATCCTGCAGTCCCGGGAATACGAAAATACCCGTTCGCCCATGCCCTTGGCACTGGGCAAGGATATCAGCGGTCACCCGGTGGTTGTGGATCTCATCAAGATGCCCCACCTGTTAATCGCCGGCACCACCGGCTCCGGGAAATCCGTGGCCATCAATGCCATGATCCTCAGTATGCTCTACAATAGCGCCCCGGCAGATATGCGCCTCATCATGATCGATCCCAAGATGCTGGAACTGTCGGTCTATGAAGGCATACCGCACCTGCTGGCGCCGGTAGTCACGGACATGAAAGAGGCCGCCAACGCCCTGCGCTGGTGTGTCGGGGAAATGGAACGTCGTTACCGTGTGCTGGCCTTCATGGGGGTACGCAATATCGCCAACTACAACCGCAAGATCAAAGCCGCGGAGGAGGAAGGCAAACCCACCCCGGACCCCTTTGCCAAACCTGTGGACGGGACAGAGGACTCACCGGTTTATCTGCAGCCCCTGCCCTATATCGTCGTCGTCGTCGATGAGCTGGCCGATATGATGATGATGGTGGGCAAAAAAGTGGAACAGCTCATCGCCCGCCTGGCGCAGAAGGCGCGCGCCTCGGGTATACATCTGGTACTGGCCACCCAGCGACCCTCGGTGGACGTCATCACCGGCCTGATCAAGGCCAACATTCCCACCCGCGTGGCCTTTCAGGTCTCATCGAAA
Organism: uncultured Gammaproteobacteria bacterium; assembly: GCA_964519605.1. Classification (GTDB taxonomy): domain Bacteria; phylum Pseudomonadota; class Gammaproteobacteria; order SZUA-140; family SZUA-140; genus CAZFJS01. The sequence continues at coordinate 9,046 of CAZFJS010000010.1, read as the reverse complement.
GTGGACTCACGCACCATCCTGGACCAGATGGGCGCCGATCAACTGCTGGGGCATGGCGACATGCTGTATCTGCCCGCCGGCACCAGCGTTCCGACACGGGTCCATGGCGCCTTTGTCGATGACCACGAAGTCCATCAGGTCGTTGCCTTTCTCAAACAAGCGGGCGAACCGGACTACCTGGAGCAGATCCTGCAGGGAGGGGACGGCGGCAGCGAGGAAGGCAGTGGGGGCTTCTCCGAGAATGACAATGAAATGGATGCCCTCTATGATCAGGCGGTGCGCATCGTCACCGAGACCCGCAGGGCCTCCATATCAGGGGTCCAGCGCCGTCTAAAAATCGGCTATAACCGCGCTGCCCGTATGATTGAAGAAATGGAGCGCTCCGGCGTCGTGGGCCCTATGGAATCCAACGGCGGCCGCGAAGTACTGGCACCACCGCCACCGCCAGCAAACTGAAAGTATGCACAAGCCACTTTCTTCCAGGATAAGCCTCTTCATCTGCCTGCTGCTCGTGACACTGAGCAGCCCGCCTGCCCTGGCAGCTGGGGGGGAACAACAGCTCCGGAAGTTCTTCGGAAATCTGCGCGGTTTCAGTGCCGATTTCAGCCAGACAGTACGTAATACCAGCGGCAAGATTCTCCAGCAATCCACGGGCTCAGTCGTCTTGCAACGGCCACTGAAGTTTCGCTGGGAATACCAGTCGCCCTATGAACAGCTGATTATCACCGATGGTAAGCGGCTCTGGATTTATGATCGCGACCTGCAACAACTGACCATAAAATCACTGAACAGCAGTATCAGCAATACCCCGGCTGCCCTGCTTAGCAGCGGGCAGGCGCTGGAAAAGGCCTTCAAAATTCAAGAAGAAGCTCAGCGTGCCGGGCTTGCCTGGGTGCGCCTCACGCCCAGAAAGCCGGATAGCGGCTTTGAGTTCATCCGTCTGGGATTCACAGGCGGCATCCTGAGGCTCATGGTCCTCACGGACAGCTTCGGCCAAACATCCACGATCCAGTTCAAACACTTGCAAAAAAATATTAAGCCCGCACAAAAGCAGTTCACCTTCTCACCACCACCCGGCACCGACATCATCAGGGATGCAGAGGAACAACCATGATCGGATGCTACCAATGAAGCCTGCAATCAATAGCCCAGCAACAGCCTTCCGCCCCCTGGCAGACCGCATGCGCCCCTGCCGGCTGGAAGACTTCTGTGGTCAGCAACACATTCTGGGCGCCGGCAAACCGCTGCGGCGGGCGATTGAAACAGACTGCCTGCACTCCATGATACTTTGGGGGACACCCGGCAGCGGCAAAACCTCTCTGGCCAGGATGATCGCCCGCTATGCGGACGCCCGCTTCATTCCGCTCTCGGCTGTCCTGGCCGGCGTCAAAGATGTACGTGCGGCCGTCGCTGAGGCACGACAACATATGGACCGGGAGGAGCAACGTACCCTGCTATTCATCGATGAAGTCCACCGTTTCAATAAGGCCCAACAGGATGCCTTTCTCCCCTTCATAGAGGATGGCACCTTTCTGTTCATTGGCGCCACGACAGAAAACCCCTCCTTTGAACTGAACAATGCCCTGCTGTCACGCACCCGGGTCTATGTGCTGAAAGCCCTGCAGCAGGAGGATATCCGCCAGATCATCGACCGCGCCATCGCTGACGAGGAGCAAGGGCTTGGCGCCCTGCAACTCGATATGCCCTCCCCTTTGCGAGACCGCCTGGCAGCCACCGCCGACGGCGATGCCCGCTGTGCGCTCAACCTGCTGGAGATGACCGCCGATCTCGCTAACGAAGAGGGCACGCACCGCCGGGTGACAGAAGCGCTGCTGGATGAAGTCCTGTCAGGCGGCAGCCTGCGCCGTTTCGATAAGGGTGGCGAGGCCTTTTACGACCAGATTTCCGCGCTGCACAAGGCGGTGCGGGGCTCGGCACCGGATGCCGCGCTCTACTGGCTCTGCCGGATGCTGGACGGTGGTTGTGATCCGCGCTACATCGCCCGCCGCATGGTGCGCATGGCCAGTGAAGATATCGGCAATGCCGACCCGCGTGCCCTCCACCTGGCACTGGATGCCTGGAAAGTGCAGGAAAGGCTGGGTAGCCCTGAGGGTGAACTGGCCATGGCGCAGGCGGCCATCTATCTTGCCTGCGCCCCCAAGAGCAATGCCGTATATAAGGCCTACCAGGCGGCACGCGCCGATGCCCGTGCGCAGGGCTCGCTGGAAATCCCGCTCAGACTGCGTAATGCCCCCACCCGCTTGATGAAGCAGCTCGATTACGGCAAGGATTACCGCTATGCCCACGATGAACCCGAGGCCTATGCCGCCGGGGAAAACTATTTCCCCGACGCCATGGGAAAACGCAAATACTATCACCCGGTGCCTCGTGGCCTGGAAAAGAAAATTGCCGCAAAACTGGCCTATCTCCATGAACTGGACAAAAAACATTCCCAAGGATAACAGCGCATGACCCAGGTCTTTGCCATCGCATTGGGCGGTGCCACTGGCGCCTTGCTGCGTTACTGGACCTCGCTGATGATCCACAGCATTCTGGGCCGCGCCTTTCCCTATGGCACCCTGTTCGTAAATATGCTGGGGTCTCTATTAATGGGCATCCTGTATATCCTGCTTATCGAACGTCTCAGCGTGGGTAGTGAATGGCGTGCAGCGATACTCATCGGCCTGCTGGGCGCCTTCACCACTTTCTCCACCTTCTCCATCGAGACCCTGAATCTGATTGAACAGGGCGCCTATTTAAAGGCAATATTAAACATCGTACTCAGTCTTGGACTCTGCCTGACCGCAACCTGGTTCGGCATCATCGCAGGGAGACAATTATGAATACCAACAAAGTTACTTTCGTGCGCATCTATCTCACGGAAGGGGAATCCAAACTGGATGCACTGATCAAGCGCCTCCATGACTGGGAGCATGTGCGCGGCGTCACGGTATTCCGGGGTATCAGTGGCTTCGGCCCATCCGGCGTCATGCACTCGGCCAGCATCATGGATCTGTCGCTCAATCTGCCTGTGGTAGTAGAGTTCTTTGATGCGCCCGACAAGATCGGCATGATACTGGAACATTTACAGGGCATGATGGAGCCCGGCCATATCGTTTGCTGGGATGCCTCGCTGGTGCTGGACAATGGCTGTCATCAAGGCTGAACCGCCCCGCCACTGAGCAGGCAGCGACAAAAAACAACCGGCCATCCTACAGAATTCTCCGAATCTACCGCTATATTCCTTGCAGGAACCTGCAAATGCAGGACTCAGAGACTCACTGACAGGGCGGTTTATGAACGTCAACCCAAGCTTTTTCGTGATCATGATCGAGCTGCTGGCTGTAGAAAGCCTCGCGCTGATCGTGATTTGCGCCTTATATATTAAACGCAGATACCAATGCAAGATCGTTTTTCAGAATGTCATTAATGCCACGGAGGCCACTGAAAACGCTCGCCAGCAGATACTGGAAACTACGCTCAAGGATATCGTCAAAGAGGGCGACGAGAATACCGCCGGGTTTGCCTCCAGGCTGGTCCAGGCAGAGAACCGCTTTCATAAAAAACTCCTGACCACCTTTATCAAACAGGATCATGAAGGACTCTCCCGGCTGGGGAGATGGACCGAAGAGCTGTTATCCCCCTACCGCACACTGATAGCGGAAACAGCGGCCACCCGCCAACAGGAGAAGAAGCAGCTCGACGAGAAAGTTAGCGAGCTTGAACATGCCACGGAAAACCTGACGACGGAAAAAGTGCAGCTCAACCAGCAACTGGATGAAACCAAGAAAAATCTGGACAATATCATGTCCGAATATGTATCCGCCTTCAAGAAAGGGGAAGAAACCCCTGCCGATGCGGGAAATCCTGTTGAGACTGCAGCGGCAACGGCCGAAGAGAATCCGCCTGCCACCACTGAAGAATTGCCTGGTGAAGGCATTATGGTTGCCAGCGCGGAAGATGATGATGAAGGCATCATGGTGGCCAGTGCAGAAGAAGAAGATAAAGGCATCACGGTGGCCAGTGCGGAAGAAGATGATGATCTGACCCCGGCTGAGGAGGAAAATACCAGTCAGCCTACTGATGATGAGCAGCCAGAGACTGGAAACAGCGTTGATGATGAATTGCTGAAAGTAGAGGATCTCGACGATG
>CAZFJS010000010.1:3073-4794 GCA_964519605.1 uncultured Gammaproteobacteria bacterium | reverse complement strand
TGTTCTCAGCCAGAATATAGACCCCGTGAAGCTGGGCAAGCGCATGTCCCAGAGGGTATTCTTCAGCAGACTGAATACCGGCTGCAGCAGGCGTCGGTGCAGTTGCCTGCTGCCCTGTCTGTTCACCATCGGGGGCCGTGACAGCGGCGTTGAAGAAAGCATTGTAGGCCTGGCTCAAAGGTTCATTGACCTGCAGTGCCATAGTGGCCTGCCTGACGCCTGAAACAGAGCCTGTGCCTGTATTGACGAGCGGCAAAGAAACTGCCGGCGCAGCTGTAGCCGGCCTGATATCGGCAAGGGAACGGTGTATCGCGCTGAACAGAAAATCCCGCACTTGCCGGCTGTCCCGGAAACGCACCTCGTGCTTGGATGGATGCACATTGACGTCCACCTGCGCCGCCGCCATCTCCAGGTAGAGGGCGTACACTGGCTGCCTGCCCTGATACAGGACATCCTGATAGGCCTGACGGATCGCATAGCTCACCAGACGATCACGGATCATGCGGCCGTTGACATAGAAATACTGGAGATCCGTCTGGCTGCGCGAAAAAGTAGGTAAGCCTATCCAGCCCCACAGATGCAGACCGTCCGCCTGGCAGTCAATTTCCACACAATTGGCCAGAAAGTTCCGTCCGCAGACAGCGGCAATACGCTCACCGCGCTGTGTCTGTTGACTGATAGCTTGCAGATGGAAAATCTGGCGCTGATGATGCTGTAGTCTGAATCCTACGTCGAAACGGCTCAGCGCCAAGCGTCTGACTACGGTCTCAATATGGCTGAATTCCGTCTTCTCAGTTCGCAGAAATTTACGCCGTGCCGGCACGTTGAAAAAGAGATCCCTGACCTCCACCGTAGTGCCCTGCGGATGGGCAGCTGGGCGCGGCTCATTTTCCCCGCCCAGGATAGACCAGGCCGTCTCACACGCCACCGCCCGGGAGCTCAGCGACAACCTTGAAACCGATGCGATGCTCGGCAGCGCTTCGCCGCGAAATCCCAGCGTCACGATTTTCTCCAGATCTGCCACCGAGATGATTTTACTGGTCGCATGGCGCCCCAGAGCCAGCACCAGATCATCCCGATGAATACCGCTACCGTTATCCCGCACCCGGATCAGCCTGGCGCCACCGCCTTCGATCTCGATACCGATCTCAGTCGCGCCGGCATCCAGACTGTTTTCCAGCACTTCCTTGACCACGGCAGCGGGCCTTTCAACGACCTCACCGGCAGCGATCTGGTTGGCGAGCTGCGATGGTAGCGGACGTATACGCGCTATCATGACCATAATCCCTGCACGATAAACTTCATCCGGGGATTATCCTCGATTCCGCGCCGCAACGCATCCTTGGAGTCGCTACCGGCCTGTTAACAAAAGCTTGCATGGGGAAAATCGGCCAACATACGTGGCAAACCGCCAGATTTCTGTAATCCGGATCCAAAGTTAACGGGCTAGCCCTGACTCAGGGCAAAGGATTCAGGCACAAATCCGCAAGCAAAACGGCATACCGCTAAACAGGCTAGCCCTCATTGCCAACAGGAATACGCAGCACCTGACCGACATGGAGTTTATCACCCTTGATACTGTTGACCGCGCGCAGGGCGGCCAGACTGACCCGATACTGGGCTGCCAGTGCTGACAGGGTATCACCGCGGCTAATGACGTGTCGGCGGGCAGCGGCATACAAGGTGCCTGGCGGCGGGTTTCTGGCGAAATAATCATGAAT
>CAZFJS010000010.1:0-2973 GCA_964519605.1 uncultured Gammaproteobacteria bacterium | reverse complement strand
GCCAGCCAGCGCGCCGCTTCATCACTGGCGCCATTACGGGACAAGGCATAAACGGACATGCCCCGTACCCGCCGGTCCCGGAAGGAATCGGCATGAATGGAAATATAAAAATCCGCCTGGTACTTCCTCGCCAGACGGGTACGCTCGCGCAGACTGACATAATAATCCCCCTTGCGAATCATCACCGGGCGCATGCCCCGTTGGCGGTCAACCAGTACGGCCAGCTTGCGGGCGATGGCCAGCACCACACGCTTTTCATAGACCCCGCTATAACCCTGAGCACCGGGATCCTCTCCGCCATGACCGGCATCGATGGCAATGACCAGATCACGTAGTCCTCGGCGTTCGCCGCTGGATTTCTTCACCACCCGCTGGTGCCGGGAAACCAGCTGATGCAGATCGACAACCAGGCGGTAGCCGTATTTTCGGTTGGGTTTTAGCAGAAAAGTCTTGTAACTGGATTTGTTGTGAAGATCCAGAACCACCCGCAGATCATGACCGTTGCGGGTCCCGGTGCGGATTCTGCCCAGCAGGCTGTCCTGGCGCCGTGGCTGCGGCGGGGATTTGCCCATGCGGGCATTATGAATATCAATGACTACACGAGGCGGATTTTCCAGATCGAACAGGCTGTATTCCGCCGGTCCGCTGACATCGAAGACCAGACGTGTTTTATCGGGCGCCGGCCACATTCTCACCCCATTCACCCGTACCGTATCCCCAAAACTGCAGAAGGGCAGAACAAATAGTGCAATGGTCAGCAGCTTTTTCATCTTATTTTGATCCCCGCTCCCCTTGTGCTTCGGCAATATTTAATACATTATTTTAACAAATGCAAGTAATTTTAGTCAGATAGGCCATAAATCTATATTATCTTATGATAAAGATGACATAAGCTCCAGGGTCGGGTGGCCGTGACCTCATGCCCTCCCCCCTGACGCCTGAAGCCAACAGTTGATCAGCCGGTTACCCCGAGGTGTGCCACTCTCGGCCCGGAGACAGCGGTGATGTCCCTGGTAATCCAGGAAAACAGTGACGTCCGGCGGCGGCAGTACAGCGATGCCCTGCTCCGGCCATTCCACCAGGCAAACAGCATCCGCTGAAAAATAATCCCGCACCCCTATCAATTCCAGCTCCTCAGGGTCCCCCAGGCGGTACAGATCAAAATGATGAATACGAAAACTACCGACCTGATAAGGCTCCACCAGGGTATAGGTTGGACTTTTCACTCTACCGGCATACCCCAGTGATTGAATCAGGCCACGTACCAGGGTCGTCTTACCGGCCCCCAAAGGTCCCCGCAGATATATCACCAGTCCCTGAAAAAGGCAGGTCGCCAGACGGCCTCCCAAGGTGGCCATCTCATTACTGTCGCCGACAATCTGACACCTACCCTCATCTTCAGTGAGCACTATTCAATATCCGCGCCTGCAACGCCCTGTCCGGCATTCACCAGGCGCTGCAGCCAGGGCATCAGGTCTCCGGCCAGCAGGCCACGCTCCCCATCTGCTGCCGCTCGATCACCTGCAGCAGCATGCAGGTAGACACCCAGCCGGGCCGCCTCGTGAGGAACTAAACCCTGTGCCAACAGCCCCGCAATCACGCCGGTGAGCACATCCCCCATCCCTCCGCTGGCCATGCCGGGATTACCGTCACTGCATACCGCCACTGCTTGCTGGGTATCGGCAAAGACCAGCGAACCGGCCCCCTTGAGCACACAGATGCCCCCGTAACGCTGCTGAATGGCCTCCACCGCCCGGAAACGGTCCGCCTGTACCGCCGCTGTGCTTACCCCCAGCAGGCGGGCGGCCTCGCCGGGATGGGGGGTCAGCACCCAACATTCGCGCCGCAGCGGCATCTGCGCCAGCAGGTTCAGGGCATCGGCATCCACCACCAGGGGTCGATCCTCCGCCAGCAGTACGGACAGCAATTTCCGCGCCCAGAGACTCTTGCCCAGGCCAGGACCGGCAGCCACCACTGTTGCGCCCGCCAGCAGCTTGCGCAAACCGTGTTCGTCCCACACGCCATGCACCATCAGCTCAGGGCGCATCACACTCAGCATCGCCGCATGCTCAGGACGCGTCGCGATGCTGACCAGGCCGGCACCGCAACGCGCTGCCGCCTCACCGACCAGCCGGGCAGCACCCGACATGCCCCGGTCTCCGCCCACCACCAGGACATGACCAAACTGCCCTTTATGGGCATTCCGCTTCCGGGGTGGCGGCAGCACGCCCATCACTTCATGGCTTATTCTCAGTGCAGCGGGATGAATACGCTCAAATACGCCCGCCGGCACCCCCAAATCGTCAAACACCACCTGCCCGCAACAGTCCGGCCCCCAGGCCGTGAACATGCCCTGCTTCAGACCAATGAAACTCACTGTCAAGCGGGCCGCTACGGCCAGACCGAGGATCGCGCCGGTATCCGCATGCAGGCCCGAAGGAATATCGACAGAAATAACCGGTAGTCCACTGCTATTGACAGCGCCAATGGCCTCCGCCCAGAGGCCACTGACCTCCCGATCCAGACCGGTGCCCAGCAAGGCATCGACGATCACATCATAAGTCTGCAGCGCCTCACCGTTGTAGGGCACGGGCTCAAGCCCGCTCTGGCGCAAATGCTCACAGGCCTGCAGAGCAGCGCCCCGCAGTTGCGTCGCAGAGGTCACCAGCAAAACATCCACGGCCATGCCAGCCTCATGGGCAAGACGCGCCACCACAAAACCGTCACCACCATTATTACCCGCGCCACATAACACAGCGACCCTGCCCGCCCGGGGCCAGGATGACTGCAGGCAGGAAAATACCGTGGCACCGGCACGTTCCATCAAGGCAATCGCCGCGATCCCGTATTCTTCGATTGCCAGCTGGTCCAGCGCCCGCACCTGTGCCGCCCGATATAATGACTGTGGCAAGACTCCCATAACTGTCATCATAAAACGTCTCACAGCAATTGAGTAGCCATATCGCCGCATTA
>CAZFJS010000009.1:22333-27875 GCA_964519605.1 uncultured Gammaproteobacteria bacterium | reverse complement strand
CGGGATGCCTATGTGGGGCTGCGGATGCCGCTGGGTACCCTGCAGATCGGTAACCAGGCCACGCCCTACCGGCTGGTCAGCCGGGGGATGGATATTTTTGCCGATACCCGGGCGGATTTCCATGCCGTCATCGGCAGTGTGGACGGCGAGGCCATTTTCGATAATCGTATGCGTAATCTGCTGCTTTATCAGACCCCGGTGATCAAGGGTTTTCAGTTCTCTCTGGCCTTCAGCAGTGGTTATCACGGTGGCCAGCAGTCCTTCGCCTCGGGGAAGGCCGCCGATCAGAATGCCTACAGCACCGGGCTGGTGTTTGACAGTGGGCCGTTGCATGTGGGCCTGGGTTTCGAGCTTTTGCAGGATTATGTTTCCTCACTGTCGGTTTATGCGAATGCCGGCGGTCGGGATGCGTCTGCCACCAAGCTGGCGCTGGGCTGGAATTTCGGTCAGGGCACAAAGCTCAACCTGCTGGTGGAAGAGGCGGGTAACGGCGCCCGGCTGAATGGCAAGCATATCTCCCGGCTAGCCTATTACGGCAATATCGCCCACATCACGGGTAATATCACTTTTAAGGCGGCATTGGGCTGGATCAACCAGCTGGATGAGCCCGCCGACAGTGGCGCTTACCATGGCAGCCTGGGGCTTTCCTATGCCTTTTCACCCCGGACCGAAGTCTATGGTCTGCTGAGCAAAACACACAATGACGGCAAGGCCGCCTATGGCTTTCAGGCGGACAATGATGACCGGGATTTCATCAGGCCACTGGCCGGTGATAATGCCACGGCTGTTTCTTTTGGCCTGATTCATCATTTTGACAAAAGCTTTTAAGCTCAGTTTTGTCGCTGGCCTGGTTGCCAGGCCGGCGCAAGCCGGGAAAAAATGCATGTATGCAGCAGACCTGCAGGCGAAACGCCGCAGCTAATCCGGAAAATAATAGCATTGAAAGCCTTGGGTTCCGGTGCCCGGAGGATTGTGCGCCGTACAGGTTTTTTGCAGGGCCGTGCATTGTGCTAAAGTATAGACTGCTAAGTGTCTGTGCCGGGGCAGCCAGTGAGCTTTAAGAGGCCGCTGGTGGGGGTTCCAGAATCACAACTGGGAGCAGAATAAGAATGAACAGTCATCGCCATGCTTATGCGATGGGGTTATGCTGCCTGACTTTGGTGGCCGTTGCGATGTTGTGCCTGAGCGGTGCCCGTGCGGGTGTCTTCAATACCAAGCATAATCTGGGCAGCACCGGCGTCAATGCCGCCAGCAATTTCAGTGGTACCTCCGAAATCTGTGTGTTCTGTCACACGCCCCATGGCGGCAATGCCGCGGCTGCCGTACCCCTGTGGAACCGCCACCTGGGTCCCGGCGGATTCGAGACCTATGACCAGTTGGGCACAACGACCCTGGATGCGCAGATCGAGCCGGTCGGTTCCGTTTCCCTGGCCTGCCTGTCCTGTCACGACGGCACCCAGGCCATGGATTCCATGATCAATGAGCCGGGTTCGGGGGCGGATGTCTTCGCTTTTTCCAGCGGGATCTGGAGCGGCCAGGCGGCCGCTGTCAATGGCCGCATCGGTCCGGTGACCGTGATTACCAACCTGGGCAAGGACCTGACCAACGATCACCCTATCGGCGTGCAGTTTGCCGGTGGCGGCTATTCTGTGTCCAACCCTTCCGGTCCCAGTGTGGACCGTGATTTCAACCCCGCGGAGACCAAAATCGTGGGGGTGACCCGGGTGTGGTGGGTCAATACCAATACCGAGGGCGGCACGGCGGACTTCGAGAAAACCGACATGAAGCTTTATACCCGGGTGGGGACCAAGGGCGTGTTTGCCGGTGAACAACAACCTTATGTGGAATGCGCTTCATGCCATGATCCCCATGTGGACTATAATCCCACTTTTCTCAGGATCGATCCCAGCGGTAGTGCGGTTTGTCTGACCTGTCACAACAAATAGGCGAGCGGGTTCTTTATGGCGTGTGCGGGCTCCTGCTGTGTATGGGGGTGGGGCGGGTGTATGCGCAGGATTCTGACGCTACGGCGCTGGCTGGCCAGCAGGCCACTGTACAGGATGCAGTTTTTGCGACAGTGGGCGATGATGTGATCACGGCGGCCAGTTTTCAGGTCAATCTCGAAGCGGCCTACCGGCAGCGCTTTTTTCATGGCAAGGTGCCCAGGGAGCAGGCGCTGGCCTTTCGTCGCCAGGTTGCCGCCAATCTGGTGGAGCATCTCCTGTTATACCGGGAAGCGCAGCATCGGGGTATCAAGGCGGACGAGGGCTGGATTGGCAAGCAGGCGCAGGGGATCGAGGCACGCTACCGGAAATTGCCACAATGGCGCAAGCAAGGCGCTGAATTCATGACGCAGCTGCACCGGCAGTTGGTTGAGCAGAGTCTGATCGATCAACTGCGTGGGGCAGTGACAAGTTTGGCGGTGCCCTCGCAGGATGCGGTGCGCCGTTATTATCAGGCGCATCCGCAGGTGTTTACCACCCCGGAGCGTTTGCATCTGTCAATGATTTTATTCAAGGTGGCGCCCTGGGCGCCGGCAACAGTTTGGGAAGAGGCTGCGGGGAAAGCGCGCCAATTGCTCAAGGAACTGGCCGCCGGGGCGGACTTTGCGCGTCTGGCGCGGGCGCATTCCGGTGATGCCTCGGCGGCCAAGGGCGGAGATCTGGGCTATGTTCACCAGGGCATGTTATCGACAGAGGCCCAAAGGGTGGTGGCCGGGATGAAGCCGGGGACGGTATCAGCACCGGTGCGTTTATTGCAAGGCTATGCACTGTTTCGTCTCGAAGAACGCCTGCCGGCACGGCTCAACAGTTTTGAACATGTGGCCGCCCGTGCGCGGCGGCTGTTGTTGCGCGAGCAGAAGGCCCAGGCATGGCAGACACTGATTGGAGCACTACGAAAAAAAACACCGATAAGCATTAATAAAAGTCTGCTGGAAGCAATTCGATAATCTGAGGCGACTTGCGCGGCTCCTTAGCATCCAGGGACGCGCTGATGAATACCTGTTGCGTCATGGCGATGCAGGCCGGACAAAAGTGCTTGCGCGTTGCCCGTCCAGAGGGTGCTCTGATGGGCGAGTGCAGCGAGAATATAACAATAAGGTGCCTTTTCGATGACATTTGGCATTTCTTCGTCAGGGGGCGGGGAAAATAAAGATAAAATTTACCTTTGCAGTCATTCGACGCTGGCCTGCAGATTGCTGCTGTGTGCGCTGGTACCCCTGCTCTGTCCGGAACAGGCGCTGGCCTTCGCCGTCACGGATGTCTCGGGCAACGTGGGTTATACCTATCGCTCTCTCAAGAAAAATCATGATGAAGATACCGTCAGTAATCAGGTGCAGGGGGCCGTCAACATCAAGAGCTTCCTGTGGCGTCCCTGGTTTGCCACCGCGGATGTAGGCTTGCGTTTTACCCGGGACCAATCGGATTTTGGCAATGCCAGCAGTACCAAGTCGACCTTTCTGACCGGTGATCTCAATCTCAGTGTGCTGGGACAGAGCCGTACGCCGTTTACCCTGAGCTATCTGGTCAGCGACAGCCAGGTGGATCTGGTCACGCGAGACAGTCCTCTGACGACCCTGGGCAGTGGCGAATTTTCCACCAGTCGCCTGGCACTCAAGCAGTCTTATATCACTGAAAAGGGGAATCGCTTCCAGTTACGCTATGATAACAACAGCTGGTCAGAAAATGGCGGCGAGGACTATGACGACAATCTTGTCGGTCTGGAGATGGATTTCAGAATGCCCCGCCACCGCCTGATCGCGAAAACCAGCTACCAGACGACCCACCGTTCACGGCTGGACCAGAAAACGGATACCGCCATCCTTAATGTTGACCATTTTTTTCATCCCAGCCGGGCCTTGCGGGTGGATACTATGGTGAGCCTGTTTAATTCCGATAATCGCTCCAAACAGCCGCTGAACAGCACCAATCAGGGGGATAGCCGCAGTAACCTGGCCCAATTGTCCAGTTTTGTTTTCTACCGTCCGCCCGACCGGCCATTGACGGTCAGTGGCGGTATCCGGCTTTACGATCTGGGCGGCGAGTCTGCCAATAACAACACCAGTCTGCGCAATTACAGTGCTACCGGTGGCTTGTTTTACCAGTTGAACAAGAACCTGCGTCTCGATGCTCGTCTCGATGCGACGGTGAACGAAACCGGCAGTGAACAGAACACAGCGACCAGAGAGCAGGCAGGCGCGCTGTATCAGTCTGATATTCACGAGCTTCTAAGCAGCCTCACCTATCAGTGGTACTCTCAGGCTAACGCCCATAACCGCAATACCCGTCTGTCGGATACCCGGGGTGCCCTGCTTAAGCTGGGGCATGATCTGCAGCGCCTGTGGGTGTTGGGCGGCAAGGGTAACAATTCCAATTTGCGCTTGAGCTTTAATCAGGCGGTCAGCGATGACGAGCAGGGTGGCGATCTCAGTTCATCTGTGCAGCGGCTGGATAATTCCGGCAGCCTTTCCTGGGATCTGGTGGATGGTGCCGGCACCACCTTTTTCCAGTTAACCTTATCGGATGTTCACAGCTACGGAGATCTGGAGACGGATCAGCAGTTTGCTAATTTTCAGGCACAGCGCAGTCAGACGCTGAGCCGGCGCAGCAATCTGACGGGCAATATTACGATTCAGTACCTTAACCAGGGCTTCAACGACAGCGGGGATAATGCTAGAGTAACCAGCACGGGACAGATCAATTATACTCATAGCGCGGTGTTTGGTGTTCCCCGCCTGCGTTTTCTGTCGGATGTCCGGATTGCCAGGACTGATGTGGCGGATAATGTAGACCGGACGGAGTGGGAGAACCGTTTCGATTATGTCATTGGCCTGCTGGATACGCGTCTCAGCTGGCGCTATTTCAGGCTGCAGGGAGAAACCAGCGGTAAAGACAGCGGCAGCCAGGATTCCAGCTTGTTGTATTTTCAGGTGATCCGGCGCTTCTGATGGGCAGATGGGGTGATAAACGTTATAATCAAGGGTATACTCAATAAGAATAAAGCATGAGGAGAGCGTCTGATATGGCACAGAAGAACGAGCGTGTTGTGGGGTGGAAATCGCTACTGCTTGGCGTGCTGCTAAGTCTCGGCTTGGCAGGCATGTCCCAGCCTTCACAGGCGGAATATGCCGATGTCGTTATCAATAATTACGCGGATGCCGCCGGGATGCGGCCGGCGGTGTTTCCTCACTGGTTTCACCGTATTCGCTTTCGTTGCAAGGTCTGTCATGCGGATCTGGGTTTCAAGTTCAAGGCAGGGGGCAACAAAATTACCATGGCCAAGATTATCAATGGCCAGTTTTGTGGTGCCTGCCATAACGGCGAGGTTGCCTGGTCGGTAGAAAACTGTGCCATGTGCCATTCTGGTATCCCCGGCACGCCGACCCACTTTCATGGCAGTACGCTGCAACGCCTGGTGGCACCTGCCTATAAACCGTTGCCTGTCAAGAAAACCGCCAACAAGAAGAAATAGGACGGGGGGAAGAAGATGCATGATAAGAATAAGTTGATAGCCATATTGATTCCTGTGTTTCTGCTGGTGG
>CAZFJS010000009.1:5608-22233 GCA_964519605.1 uncultured Gammaproteobacteria bacterium | reverse complement strand
ATGCATGATAAGAATAAGTTGATAGCCATATTGATTCCTGTGTTTCTGCTGGTGGTCGTCTGGGGAGAGGTAAAGCAGGCATCGGCGGCAGTTTCTGCAGCCAACACCTTCAACCGTAATCTGAAGAAGCCCAAAAGTATCAATCCGCCACCGCCCGAGGACGGTATCCACGACCCCACCAATGAGGCGACCTTTCGCTTGCAGCCACCCAGGGAGGCCTTCAAGGGGATGCCTAAAACCAACTTTGGTAACTATGTGGATTGGGTGAAGGCTATCGAAAAAGGATATCTTAAGCCCCGCTGGGACCGGGTGGATCCCACCGCAGAGCCCTTCGTGATGGATCTGGATATCGTGCGTCCGGTGAAGGCTTCGGTGCCTGATGTGGTTTTTCCTCACAAGCAGCATACGGAATGGTTGTTTTGTTCTAACTGTCACCCGGCGATTTTCATTCCCCAGAAGGGCGCGAACCAGATCAATATGTCGGCTATCCTGCTGGGTAGGAAATGCGGCGTATGTCACGGCAAGGTCTCTTTCCCGGTCGAGACGAAGACCTGCAAAAAGTGCCATTCCAAGCCTAAACCGGCGGACTGGAAGCCGCCCTTGAGCGAGGCAACTTTGAAGAACCCGTGGAAATAGTGCTCGGGAACACGCAACAGCAGTACTACGACAACTTGCAGGCAGTGGAGTTAAGTATTTAACGGGATGAAACCGATGCCGTCATCCAGAGCATTGATGTGTCTGCTAGCCGCAGTCGGCCTGTCGCTGTTGTTGGCGTCCTGTTCCTGGGGGCCGCGTGCGCCCACTCCCGCCAAAAGTGGCAGCTTATCGACGACTGCGCCCACATCGTCACCGGTGGCGGCAGGGGATAGTGCAAAGGATGCCGCGTTGACTGCTGCTTTGGCAGCGGAGGCAAAAAGTGCCCGGCGGAAGGCGATTGCTGCGGCGCAGAAAAATGCTGCGGAGAAGGAAGAGTCAGCACCACAAACACGGGCGGAAGTTGAGCAGCAGGTGGCTCATCTTGGGCGGCCGGCGCCAGTGGCTGCCCAGGCGCCGCCACCTGTACCTGCTGCGATAGTTTCACCAGCAACAAAGCAGTCAGTGCAGAAAGCGGCGTCCACACCCGAGGCGGCGGACAGATCAGTATCGCCTTACATTTTCAGGGTGGCTTCCGGTCTGAAAAATTCCACACACCCGTTCTATGGCGTGGGCAGTAAATATGGATTTATCGTCAATGGAGTGCAGGGAAAAGAGCTGATCCTGGTGCGCGGCAAGACCTATACCTTCAAAGTCAATACCGATGTCAAGCACGACTTCTATATCTCGAAAAGCCCCGTCGGCTGGGGTGCTTCGACCTACACCCAGGGGGTCGATGGCAACTTCACTTATCGTGGCACAGTAACAATCAAACCCACGGCATCGACGCCGAATATCCTGTATTTTCAGTGCCGCAACCATAAGAATATGGGCGGTGTGATGCACATCGTCAATCCGGGCGAAGAGGCTAAGGTGAAACTGGTGACGCACCCGGCGGCGCTGACACAGCCAGTGGCAGGGAAAACGGTAGCTAAAAAATTGGACCCCGCCAGAGTTAAACAGAAGATTGCCTTTGCTGATATGTTTATCAATCAATCGGCCGCCGCCCGGCGGATCGCGGGTAGCGGCGATCTGGATGCGGCTGAGATGTATCGCTCGGCACAGACAAAGTTCCGCCAGTCCCGTGATGCCCTGCAGCAGGGCAATGCGGTGCGGGCCATGGCGCTGGTGAATGAATCCCTGCGGCTGATGAGCGAGGCTGCGCGTCGTGCGCCCGCGGGTGCCCGGGCGGAGGTCCAGGCGGCACGGTTCAAGGAAATGCTCGATGGCACCAAAACATTTGCCAGCTCTTATCGGCGCAACTATCAGCGGCTCACTGAGCAGAAAGGTGCCAAGGGCGCTGCAAAGCTTGTCAAGGTAGATATGAAAGCGATCGATACGACCATCGCCAAGGCGCGGCAGCTGGCGACAGATCGGCAGTATTCCGAAGCGATTATCCTGTTGTCCAAGGCCCAGGAAACCCTGACCAGCGCTCTGAGTAAAATGCTTAATGCCCAGACCATGTCCTATGAACTGGTGTTCAAAACCCTTAAGGATGAGTATAAATACGAGCTGGCCCGATATCAGAGCTATGAGGAGTTGGTACCCGTTGCTATTGAACAGCGCCGTCCGCCGAAGCAATCCATTGAACTGATGAATGGTTTTGTTGCCCGGGCAAAGGAGATTGAGGCACAGGCCGTACCCGTGGCTGAAAGCGGTGACTATAAAAAAGCGATTCAGATGATCCAGGGGGCGACCAGCCACATTCAGCGTGCCCTGCGCATGGTGGGTGTGCGCTAGACGGGTGCTAATGCCGCGATGAATAAGCAGATGACATTGTGGGGCCGTTGCTGCACCCTGATCCTGGTGGCCGCCTTCCTGGCCCCCTGCCTTGCCTGGGCGGCGCCCAGGAAAAACCCTGCTGATGAGACCCGGCCTGTCTGGTTCAGAGGCAAGCATTTTCAGCTGACAGGTGAAATCGTACCGATCGCGGAGGACGGCATCCATGATCCTACTGATGAGGCGGTGAAGGTGTTGCAGCCGCCTTTTGAAGCCATGGCCTCTTTCCCCCGTGATTCACAGGGTATTATCGATTGGGTCAAGACACTGGAATCGGGGTTGATCGATCCACGCAAATCCGTTGATGGTACGGGTGATATGTTCCCGGTGGACTTCGATATTATTTTCAAGAACACCGCCTCGATGCCCTATGTGCGTTTTCCCCACAAACCTCACACGGAATGGTTGACCTGTGCCAACTGTCATCCACTGATTTTCATTCCCCAGAAGGGGGCCAATCCCATTTCCATGTCGGCGATTATTCAGGGGAAATACTGTGGGGTCTGTCATGGCAAGGTTGCCTTTCCACCCACGATGAATTGCGGCCGCTGTCATTCGGTCAAGAGAGAAACCAGCCTGCTGCGTTAGACCTGTTCGTGCTTGTGACAGCGGGACTTCAGGGGACAGAACCAGCATGCAGGCATTCAAGTGAGCCGGAATAAATGAAAGTCTGCGTGCATAGACTGCTACGTTTACTATTGACCTGCCTGGTGGGGCTGCAGCTGACAGCCTGCGCTCAACAGGACAAGTTGAAGACTGCCGATACGCTGCCCGATCGCACTGCGACAGGCCATGCGCTGGTGTGGGAGACAATCAACGGTGGCGTACTTGAAGGGAATATCGCGACCGGTATCGGCTATGTCCGTTTTCTGCGGCCGGAGGCGGTGGCGGCTCGGGGTCCCTGGGTCTATATCGTCGACAATGGTCTCTTCAAGCTGTTTCGTTATAATCGTGACACCGGTAGCCTTAGGGTACTGAAGGATCTGAAGACCCTGGTGCCCGGCAAGGTCAGCGATATCTTCGTCAATCTGGATCTCTCCTATTATCTGGCCGACTGGGACGGTGCCCGGGTGCTGTATTTTGATCCCACGGGCAAACTGATCCATGTATTTAAGGACGACATCAATCTCGGCAGGCCGGTCAGTGTTGCCCAGGACCAGGCGACCGGCTATGTATTCATCGCAGATGGTTTTAACGATGATGTGCTGGTGTATAACCGGGCCGGCCTGCTCAATGGCGCCATCGGCGTGCGCGGTAACGGACCCGGGCAGTTTCGCCGGATTACCGCCTTTGCCCTGGGGCCGGATGGCTATTATGTCGCCACTCGTTTCGGGGCATCGCGGGTGCAGGTGATGAAAGAGGATGGCCGTTATGAAAAATCCTTTCAGAAGGATACGGTCATTTTTCCTACGGCGATCACCGTCAGCAGCAATAACCGCGCCTTTGTTGCCGATTATCTGAAGAATGATATCAAGGTTTACGTGGACGGGGTCTATGTCTATAGCCTGGGTCGCTCCGGTTCGGCGCCGGGACAGTTTTTCCGCGTTACCGGTCTGTGGTTGGACAGCGGTTTTCTGTACGTGGCGGATAGCCTCAATGGCCGTGTCCAGGTGCTGCGGGTGACACCGGAAAATCTTCGCAAGGCCCGGGCGCCGGAGTAAGTATAATGCACTTCCCTCCGTTTGCCTTGGTGTGGCGACCATGGCCATGAAGTGCCGCTATCCTGTAGCCGGGTGGTGGGCGTGCGTGCGTGCGATGCTGGTGTCGGTGCTACTGCTTGGCGTGGCGGCCTGTGCCACCACAAACCCACCACAGCTGCAATGGGATACCCGGGCCAGGCCCACTCCCCTGGTTTGGCCTCCCGCCCCCGATGTTCCCCGCTACCGTTATGTGGGGCAGCTGACCGGAGAAGAAAACTTTCGCCGGGATGAAAATGCCACCAGTGTTGGGCATAAAATGTTTTCCTGGCTGGTGGGGCTGATGGCGGGAAAATCCCAACCAGTGGTATTGCAGCGCCCCCAAAGTGGCTTTACCGCCCCCGATGGCCGTATTTATGTCACGGATGTCAGCCGGGGTGCGGTCTATGTCTTTGATCCGCAGGCGGGCCGTTTGCGGGTGTGGGAAATGGCGGGCAAGAATCTCCGTTTCGTCACCCCGCTAGGTATTGTGCCGGGAGCAGATGGGCAGATCCTGGTGGCTGATGCCGAGCTTGCCCGGGTGGTACGCCTGGATCGCCAGGGTCATCCTCTGGGGAGCTTTGGTGAGCAGGTGTTATCCCGGCCGGTGGGCCTGGCCCGGGATAGCGAGCGGGATGAAATCTATGTGGCGGACAGTCGAGCCCATGACATCAAGATTTTTGACGATACCGGTAAGTTGTTGCGTACCCTGGGGCACCGCGGTACCGGTCCGGGCGAGTTCAATGCGCCTACCTATCTGTCCTTTGCTCATGGCAGGCTCTATGTGACCGACACCCTCAACGCCCGGGTGCAGATTTTTGATCGCACAGGCAAATTTATTCGTGCGATAGGCCGGCGGGGACTGTATCTGGGGGATTTGCCCCGCCCTAAGGGTGTGGCCGTAGATCGCGACGGCCATCTCTATGTGGTGGAATCCTATTATGACTATCTGCTAGTATTTGATGATCAGGGGAAGCTGCTGCTGCCGATCGGTGGCACTGGCAATGCCATCGGGCGGTTTTATCTGCCGGCGGGGGTGTGGCTGGATGGGCGCGATAGAGTGTATGTGGTGGATTCCTTCAACGGGCGGATCATGGTCTTCAAATATCTGGGGGGGAAATGAAGCATCGCGGATCAGTGCGGGTGTCGATTTTGGTATTTATGCTCCTCTGTGGGCAGGGCGCGATGAGGGCGCAGGCCGCGATTATTGCCGATATTAGCAATACCAAGCACAATTTTTCCGCGACGGTGGTGCCCCAGGGTGTCAACCGCATTGCCCATGCCACCAATGAATCGCAGATCTGTGCCTTCTGCCATACGCCCCATGGGGCGACACCGGAGCAGAAGGCGCCCATCTGGAACCGCCAGCTGTCTTCTGCCACCTATATTCCCTATTCCTCCACTTCTCTGGATGCCACCGATCTCGGCCAGCCGGGTGGCAAGTCGAAGCTTTGCCTGTCCTGCCATGATGGCACGATTGCGCTGGGTTCCGTGAATGTGCTCAACCGCATCCAGAAACCGAATATTCCCTTTACGGGCACGCAGTCAGATGGCACGATTCCCGAGTCTCTGGGGGCGACCACGGGTTTTACCCGACGCCTCGGTGTGGACCTCAGCAACGATCACCCCATTTCCTTTACTTTTGACAGTTCCCAGGCCGCCCGGGACGGGGAACTGTATGATCCGGCGCTGGTGGCCCATCTGCAGGAGCGTGTGCGTGGCAGTAAGCCGGCGGCACCCCAGGGCAACTACCTGCCCCTGGAGGACAACAAGGTGGAATGTATCACCTGCCATGATCCCCATGTGCGTTCCGATGTCGTCGGGGAGAATAACAAGTTTTTGCGGGTCAACCGTTTTCAGACCAAGGATCCGGTGGATGGTGCCTTTGACAAGGACAGCGATATCATCTGTCTGGCCTGCCACAACAAAAAAGGCTGGGTAGGTTCTGCCCATGCCAATATCGCCGTGGGCGACGAGCGCTACAATGATGCGGCTGCCGACCTGCGGGAATTCCCCCACGATACCCGGGTATGGCAGGCGGCCTGTCTCAACTGCCACGACCCGCACACGGTGCAGGGCGCACGCCGAATCCTGCGGGAAGGTACCGATGGGCCGGTGCGTACCACGGCAGCGGGTGCCCGCTACAAGCAGGGGGGTAACCCGGCAGTGGAGGAGGTTTGTTATGCCTGCCACTCTGCTGATGGCAATACCCTGCAGGGGCAAAACAGCCCCGATACCAATCCGGCTTTCGAGGTGCCTGACATCAAAACGGATTTTACGACCATGGCACGCCATATGCCCATCGCCAGTTCAGACCAGGCGGCGGGTACCGAGGTCCACAGCATCGGTACTGGCAGCACCGCGATTCAGGGTGATCAGCGCGGGCAGGATTTCATCGAGGCGCCGGAAAACCTGGGCAAGGGCAACCTCAACAACCGCCATGCGGAATGTACCGATTGTCACAACCCGCACCGTCTGATGAAAAAGCGCCAGTTTAACGATGACAATACTGTGCCCGATGCTGCCGGCACCCACCGTCATGAAGCCGGCGTGCCCCATACTAATCTGGCCTCCGGGGTGTTGCGGGGTATCTGGGGGGTGGAACCCATGTATGGTTCCACCGCTTTTGGCAGCGAGCCGGTTACCTTTGAGGTGAAGCGCGGTGATCCCGGTACCGGCGGCAGTACCCTGGTGAGTGCCCCCTATCTGACCCGCGAGTATCAAATTTGCTTCAAGTGCCATTCTAATTACACCTACGATCAGGCGCCCAAGTTGGGATCGTTTACCGGCGGCACACCGCCGGGCACCAATGCGCTGGATCAGTACACCAACCAGGCCATGGAATACCAGTCGCCGGACGATCATATGGGGGAGGGGACTTCCGGCACGCCCAGTGGCGCCGGACCGGGTTATCAGGCCAACAACCACCGTTCCTGGCATCCGGTGGTGAAGCGTACCGGGCGAACCCCCAGTGTGCGCCATGCGGATCCTGATGACTGGCGCGCGCCTTTCAATGCCGCAGTAGGTACCCAGACCATGTACTGCACGGATTGCCATGGTTCCCGCACGGCGGGAGATACCGTGGTGCCGGTTGGTGGGGAGAATGGTTTTCCCTGGGGGCCTCATGGTTCCAACGAGAATTTCCTGCTCAAGGGGGCCTGGGACGATCAGACCGGGGAGAACAATGCCGATCTGCAGAATCCGGCCAACCCGTCGAATCATCTTTGTTTCCGTTGCCATGATCCCAATCAATATGCCCGGGATGTCCCCCCTGGCCAGTGGATCGGCCCGCCGCCACCGGCCATCCGTCAAAGTGGTTTCAGTATGGCCAGCGGTACTTCTCCGGGTTGTTTGCCTTTCAAGCAGACCAACCTGCATGTGGGGCATGCCAGTTTTGTGACCAATTTCCGCTGCACTTATTGCCATGTGTCCATTCCTCATGGCTGGAAAAACAAGGTCTTTCTGGCCAATCTCAATGACGTGGGACTGGAGGCACCGGTGCTGCCGGGAGAGCTCACTAGTGCAGGGCAAACCCCCACCCAACGTCAGGTGCGCACCAATACCAGTGCCCGCTATTACAACGGACCCTATTACAACGGCACGGCGCTCAAGGTCAGAAATTTTGCCCGTAGCGGTGAATGGACCCCGGCCAACTGCGGCTCTGCAGGGGCGCCGGGTAACGGGCTGAACGGTGTCAGCTGGATGAATGGCAGCAATGAGGCCTGCGCGAATCTGCCATGAGTGTTTGGCTTAGACGTCTGGCATCCCCCCGCCTGACTCTACCAGGTATGGGGTTGCTGGGCGTGGGGGCGGCGCTAAGCTATGACAATCCGGTCAGTACCCCGGTGTGGGTGCTGGTGGTGCCGTTAGCCTTTCTGGCGGCCAATCTCCTGGCGACTATTCTCACTAATGCCCGCATCAACAGGCGGGGCGGCTTACTGATATTTCACCTCGCCCTGCTAAGTATTGTCATCCTGGTCGCTATCGGCCGGCTGACACACATGGATGCCCATCTGGAGATCGTGGCGGGGAGCGGATTTTCGGCGGATGATCTCATCGAGGTGAACAAAGGGGTACTGCATCCAGGCAGCCTGGAGCGGGTGTTTTTTGTCCAGGGACCCTATACGGTGGATTATGCGCCGGGAATGGTGCGGGGACCGACCCGCAGCCAGGTCATGGTGCCTGACGGCAGCGGTGGCTGGGTGCGACGCGTGATCGGGGATGACAAGCCGCTGGTGCTTCACGGTTACCGCTTTTACACAACCTTCAACAAGGGCTTTGCACCGGTGCTGACCTGGATGCCAGATGGCGGGCCGGCGGTGACGGGCACGGTGCATATGCCGCCCTATCCCCTGTATGATTTCCGTCAGGCCAATCGCTGGACGCCACCGGGTGGCCAGGAGATCAAATTCTGGCTGCAGCTGGAAACCGGACTGACACCTGAGCGCGCCTGGACCCTGGATGTGCGCAAGACCCGGGCGACCCTGGTACTGAAGACCGGTGGGCAGCGGGTCGAGCTGCAACCGGGAACAACGACCCGACTCCCCGGTGGGCGTCTGCGCTACGAACGCCTGAGCAGCTGGATGGGCTATAAACTGTTCTATGATCCGACGCTGCACTGGCTCTTTCTTAGTGCGATGATCGGCGTGCTGGGACTGGCCGCCCATTTCTGGAAAAAATTCGCTACCCATCCCTGGCCGGGGAGCCAGCCAGTGGAGCGGGACATGCTGAATGAACGGGGTGTGAGAGAATTGCCATGATGTCTCATGTCGATGCAGTTGAGCTGCCCTGGCTGTATACCGGGCTGGCGGCTTATGCACTGGCCATGCTGATCGCCATGAAGGGTGTCATCGCTGCCCGGGGCGGGGCCGCCGGCGCCGCGGTGGTCAATCGTTCCTATGAACCTCTGGTGCTGGGGCTGATCTTCGCCGGGGTGATGCTGCTCGCTATGGCGCTGGCGCAGCGCTGGTTGCGTATTGGCCATGGGCCCTTTGTCTCCCTGTTTGAGTTGCTGATCAGTCAGCTTTTCAGTCTGGGGCTGGTGCTCTCTGTGACCTACTGGCGCTTGCCGGTCATACGTCCCGCGAGTGTGGTGATTCTGCCGGTGATGTGGCTGCTGGGTTCCTGGGTGCTGTTTCTCGACCCGACGGCCACGCCCTTTCCACCGACGTACTCCAACAAGTGGCTGTGGGCCCATGTGGGTTTCGGTAAATTTTTTCTGGCCTTCAGCCTGATGGGTTGTGGTCTGGCTGGCGTGATCCTGATGCGGCGTGTGCCACGCCTGGCACAGTGGTTTCGGCAGATGCCTCCGGACAGCGTACTGGATCATCTGGCCTGGCGTTTTATGCTGGTGGCGTTGATTTTCGACAGCCTGATGCTCATTGCCGGCGCGGTCTGGGCCCAGGATGCCTGGGGGCGCTTCTGGGCCTGGGATGCCCTGGAAACTTCCGCTTTTCTCAACTGGCTGCTGCTGGGCGGCGCCATTCATGCGCGACTGACTTACCGTATACCGCTACGTTTAGGGGCCATTGCTATTCTGCTCATTTTTGTCTTTGCTTTTCTGACTTATTTCGGTGCGCCGTTCTATAGCGCGGCGGCCCACAAAGGGGTGATCTGAATGGGATTGCAGGTCGAAATGCAAGTATCCCAGTGGCATGAGTCGACGGTTTCTTCCTTGTCCGTCACCTTGCTGGCTATCATCGCGGCAGCCGTGGTGATGTTGTTTCTCGATAGCACCCTGGATTTTTCCCCCTGGCAGAGCAGTCGACATGCGGCACCGGCAGTGCGCTCCGGGAAGGCAGCGGCCACACCGTTGCCCATCAAGGACCGGCGTATGGCCGAGATCACAATGCGCTTCCAACAGGCGGTGATGATGCTGCACGCCAGGAAATATGAACCTGCAGCCATTGCCCTGCACCGCGTACTGGAACTCTCTCCCCGCCTGACCGATGCCCATATCAACATGGGATATGCCCTGCTGGGACTGCAACGCTATCGCGAGGCCGAGATTTTCTTCCGTTCTGCCATCGACCTGGATGCCTACAAGGGGAATGCCTACTGGGGGCTGGCTGAAGCGCTGGAAAAACGTGGTGATCTGCAGGGCGCCCTGGGAGCGATGCGCACCTATATTCACCTGGCGCCCAGCGGCGATCCCTATGTCCGTCGTGCCCGTTCCGCCTTGTGGGAATGGGGTTACCGGCTGAACCGTGGTCCTCTACCGGAGAAGGAAAAGAAATGGTTGAGCGACCGGGGCCTGGCATGGGAGCGACGCAACAGTTCTCAGGCTGACCAGCCGGCAGGGTCAGGAGATCTGGAGATTGATGTTCAGCAAGACAAGTAGGCGCTCAGGAAGGCGGCGGGCCAAGGGCGGACGGTCTCCGCGGTTTGCAAGGCGTTGTCCAGCTTTCTCCCTGCGGCTGTTTTGTTGCGCACTGTTATTGGTCGGCGCAGCGCCGGGGTGGACGGCCCCAGTGATTTTTCAGGAGGGCAATCAGTACCAGCGGATTGAAACGCCGCAGCTGGAGGCTCCCGGAGATAAACCCACAGTGGTGGAGCTGTTCTGGTATGGCTGTCGGACCTGCTATAGCATTCAGCCGAATCTGCGGCAATGGCGGGAAAAGAATCACCAGCGGATTGTTTATCAACGGCTGCCGGCAGTAACCGATGGGAAAATGCTGTTTGGTGCGCGCGTCTATTTCACCATGGTGGCCTTGGGCGTGGAGGACAAACTGCATCCGCTGTTGTTCGATGCCATCCATCGCTACCGGCGCCAGTTGGATACGGAAGACGCCCTGGCAGACTTTTTTGCGGAACAGGGTATCTCCCGGAAGGCGTTCCACCAGGCTTTTCGCAGCAATTTTACTGCCGGCAGGCTGCGCCAGGCGAATATCATGAGCAAGCGCTACGGTATCCGTGGTGCACCTACCGTGATCATCGGTGGGCGCTACCGGGTGGATTCCTCCATGGTCCACAATGCCCGGGAAATGATTGCGGTGATTGATTATCTGGTCAGAAAGCGCTTTGCCAGGCAGTGAACCCAGGCCGAGTCAGCGGCCTGGGCCTATGAGGCAATAAGGATTTCTCTTATTCCCGGTGGATTGTTCCTAGGCTATCATTCTCGTCACCACGACTAAGTCACTGATTTTTTGTCAAATGAAGATACTCATTGCAGATGATCATGCCATACTGCGAGATGGCCTGAAGCATTTGTTTGCCGGATACCCGAGAATCACCAGAGTCGGCGAAGCCGACAGCGGTCGTGCGGTGTTGCGGATGATGGTGGATAATCACTGGGACGTGGTACTGCTTGATCTCGCTATGCCGGACATCGGTGGTCTGGAAGTATTGCCCATACTCAAACAACGCTGGCCAGGGGTGCCGGTTCTGGTGCTGAGTATGCATACAGAAGATCAGTACGCCCTGCTCAGTCTCAGGGCGGGTGCTGCCGGCTATTTGAGCAAGCTTTGCGTGGCGGATGAGCTGCTGGCGGCCATTGAATGTGTCAGCCGTGGGGAGCGCTATATTAGTCAATCTATTGCCGGGAAGCTGGCAGAACAGGCTGCTGGCCATGTTCCGGCGGCATCCCATGAATGTTTGAGCGGTCGGGAATTCCAGGTGTTCTGCATGCTGGTGTCGGGCATGCGCAATGCCGAGATCAGCCGCATGCTGGAACTCAGCGAAAAAACCATTAGCACCCACCGCAGCCGTATTCTGGATAAAATGAAGCTAAAGAATATCGCCGAGCTGATTTATTACGCGGTTGAACATGGCATCGCCGGGCGGTCGCTGAATTTTATTAACGGACGCCCTGTTCACTGAAGGACCGTAGTCCTGCGACTCAAGTTTCGTTACCCGATCCCGAATAAAAGGACTCCGGCTGCCAGGGAGCGGGCGCCGCTTGCCGCCGGACGCCGGCGGTGCCTATCCTGGCGAGGGCCGCACTGACCCGCGTGTGCAGCGCCTGTTCATCGTTTCGTTTCCTGCCGTAATAAAACCCCTGCAGATCATGGATCAGCTGTCGCAATCGGGGATCGGGGCCGTGGGCCTGTTCCCACTGTCTGAGTCCCTGTTCCAGGCTCCGGGCCTGTAAGGCTTCATGCAGCCGCGCAGTGAGCGGCGGGGCCCCGTGAGTAGTGAAAGTGCGTGGTGTGCCACTTGACTTGCCGCCGTTTGCGTCTTGTTGGCGATGTCGCCATCCCCAGAGGCTAAGGGTGCCCAGCCATAGTAGACTCAGCAGCAGTGTGGCGAGCTGCCACCCGGTCGGATTCTGTTGCTGAAAAGTCGCCGCTTGTTTTCCGGTTGTCGTTATTGTGGCAGTGGCCGGTATGGTTGCAGTGCCGGAAATTTTCGGGGCATTGGCGATTTGCAGTGCAATCCCTTTAAGCGTGGCGGTTCTGAGGCGTGCCTCCTGAGGGTCGAAGTAGGGTAGCTGAATCGTAGGCGTCGTGATTGTGCCACTTAGCAGGGGAATCAGATAACCCTGGTAAGTGGCGCTGCTCAGCGGCTGATCGGGATCACTATCCGCAACCAGTTGGCGTTGCGCATGATCCAGGTAAACCTTCAGGGCGTGCTGATTTGTGAGCAGCGGCAGGTCTTCGGGCAGGCTGTTGAGATTGACCGCTGCCGTCAGGCTAATCTGCCAGGAAATAGGGGTGTTGAGCTGCTGCGCGCCACTTTCCAGCCGCTGCGTCAACTGTGGTTTCCCGATCAGGGTGCCGGGAGGAATGTTTGCCGGCAGGGCTTTGACCGTGACGGTGCTCTGGCTGAAGGGCAACCGGATCTTGCGACCCGACTGGGTGATGACCCAGATATCCGGGAACAGGAGCGTGACAGGTTCCTCACTGAGTGGTGTGAGCTGCCATGCCCGGCGTACCACCTGGTAGTCGAAGCCATCGATAGTGGTGTGATATTTCCTCTGCGGCAGGGGGTTCAGGCGCAGTTGTCGTGGTGTGGTGTCGAGCCGGCCGCCGAGTTCTGCGCTTTGCAGGGCCACACGGTGATAGAGATCCAGGAAGGCAATGGTCTGCTGTCCTTGCCAGACAGTGGCCGCTGTGACACCACTACGGATGAAGACCGGGGCGCTTTTATTGGCGGCCGCTGGCAAAACTTTCAGACTGATCGCCTGAGTCTGCAGTCCATCTATACTAAAGGCTGGAATAGTGAGTGTGCCACGATGCCTGGGGAAGAGCTGTACCGTGAGTTCCGAGGTGGAGCGCCCGCGGTTGCGCTCGATATTGTAGCGATGACTGGTGCGCGGTATGCCCAGTTCGAAATCGCCGGTCAGGATGCTGAGATCCACATTGGGGTTGAGTCCCCGGGCCCGTAGTCGGGTATCGCTGTTGAGCAGTGTCAGGTTCAGCAAGAGGGGTTCATTGACGGCCAGTGTTGTCCGGTCGACACGGACGTGCAGGCTGGCGGCGTTGGCGATACCTGCCAGGCAAAACAGGAGTAGCAGTTTTCCCGCGACCTTCACCATGGTTTGTCTCTCACGATAGCGCCATAACGACCATCTTCGGCGGCGATGCGCAACTGTAGAATGATCCTGGCATCGGTAGACAAGTGGGCAATCGGCCCGCCCGGCATACTCACCCCCGGGGCTGATGCCAGGTCGTTTCTGTCGGTGTCGGTCTGTGGGCGGCCCGCATTCCCGGTGCGAGCCGCCGGCGTCGGGCGCCTCCCCGCGGGTATTTTTTGCGCACCGCCGGCAAGGCGGTGGCGGGCCTGATCATCGGCTTTGCCCGGTACCTGCTGGCGCCGCTGGGCGGTGCTGCGTTGCTGGAGTTGCTCGACAATAGCGAGGTTGCGGGTCGCCCGGGGGAAATCAGGCCGCCACAAGAGTGCTTGTTTGAAGGCCTCAGCCGCCTTGTCCGGCTGTCCTTGCCGTGCCAGGGTGTTGCCGAGATTGTAGACCGCGCGGGCGCGTTCCCGGTTATCGTCTGCCCGTTGCAGGGCCTGCCGGAAGGCACGCCCTGCCGTTTGCCACTGACCCCGGCGGTAGGCGGCGACGCCACTGCCCAGATAACCGCGGTAATCCTGCTGCTGCCGGTAAAGCGTGTCGGCGCGCTGGTATTGCCCTTGCAACAGGGCCTGGTAGGCCGCTTGCTCGCGCCAGGGTGAGGCCTGGGCGGTGTGCGGCGCGGGTATCGGGAGGAGCAACAGCAGGCCCAGTGGCAACAAGCGCCGGGCCTGCGGCCAGAAAAGCAGCAGCAGTGCGGCTAACAGTAGCCATTGATATATCAGCACGGGCTGTTGGGTGCTGCGCCTGTTTGCGCCCGCGGCCCGGCGTAGCTGCTGAAGACCGGTGAGTAGCCGCTGCCAGTCACTGTCACCAGTCTGGGCCTGACTGTAGATACCGCCACTGAGCCGGGCCAACTGTATCAGCAGGGGGGTGTTCAGCCGTGAAATCACGCTTTCTCCGTGGTAGCGTAGAAAACGACCCCGGCGGTCATAGACCGGGCCGCCGCTGCGGGTGCCGATGCCGAGGATATAGATCGGGATGCCTGCTTTTCCCAGCCGTCGGCCCGCTGCCAGGCTGGCCTCAGGATCATGCGTTTCACCATCGCTGAGCAGGACAATGGCGCGTCCCTGGTGGGGGCTGTGGGCCAGCAGTTTCCTGGCCAGTTCCAGGGCCTGAGGCAGGTTGGAACCCTGGTTTCTGGTCAGCCGGGTATTGAGCGCGTCGCTGAAGTGCAGCAGCGTGTCATAGTCGCGTGTCAGGGGCAGCAGCGGATAGCTGTTGGCGGAGAAGGCCAGCAGGGCGACCCGGTCGCCACGCAGCCTGCGGGTGAAGTCGCGCAACTCGAATTTTGCCCTGTCCAGGCGGTTGGGCGTCATATCCCGCACGTTCATGGAAGGAGAGATATCCATGATGACCACGATATCGCTACCGGCCGGCACTTGTCCGCCGCTGGTGTGCCGGGGCAGGCCGGGGCCGCTGACGGCCAGCAGGGCCAGCACCCAGGCGGCGAGAAAACTGTGGGTCCGCAGTCGTCGCCGGGCCGCTGCCGGCGGTAGCAGCCATGGCCATAACTGTGGAGCGATAAGTCGGCTCAGTCGCTGCCGTTTGCCGCGCTGTAGCATCCGTCCCAGCAGCCAGGGCAAGGGCAGTAATAACAGCCACAGGGGCTGCTGTAGTGACAGCTGTTGCAGCGCTTCCGTCATTGCGGGATGACCTGTCGGCGGTGACAGTCTCCCAGCAACAACAAAGCGATGCCGCAGATCAGCGGTAGCCAGTACCATTCCTGTCGGGCGGCAAAACGGAGATCGCGAATGCGGGTGGGGGCCAGCTGATTGATGTCCTTGAGGGTGCGGTCCATGGCAGCCGGACTGTCGGCATGATAGTAGACGCCGCCACTGTTTGTGGCGATCCGTTGCAGCAGTGTTTCGTTCAGGGGTAGACGAGTGAGGGTGGCAGACTGTACGGGTCCCCGGGGAAACAGTACTTCATGATTAGTGCCGACGCCGATGGTGAATATTTTCACGCCATTTTGTCGCGCCAGCCGGGTGGCTGTCGCCGGACTGATGTTACCGGCGGTGTTGCCGCCATCGCTAAACAGCAGCAGTAGACGCGCCTTTTGTGGCAGGATACGCAGCTGTTCCACGGCGAGCGCGATGGCATCTCCCAGCGCGGTGCGTTCGCCGGCGATTCCGGGGCGGATGTCATCGATAAAGCTTTGTAGTAAAGAAAGGTCGCTGCTCATGGGCAGGAAGCTCAGGGCCTCGTCGGCGAACAGGATGATGCCCATGCGGTCATTGCGCCGTGCCGCGATAAATTGTCTGACCCGCGTTTTCAGCAGATTCAGGCGGCTGACCGCTTTGCCCTTGATGAGAAAATCCTCAGCTCGCATGGAACCGGAAACATCGATGGCCAGCATGATGTTATAGCCCTGGTGGTTGTTGGGCCGGCTGAAGTCCAGCCACTGGGGGCGGGACAGGGCCAGCAGCAGCAGCAGGCAGCCCGCCAGCCACAGCCAGGGTCGTCGGCGCACAGTGCCGGCACCAGCCAGTGTCGCCAGCAGTTCAGCCTGGGGATGCAGGATGCCCGGGATCTGTGGTGCCCCACGGCGCGCCATTTTGCCGCCGGCCAGCCACCACAGCAGCAGCGGCAAGGGCGTAAGCAGCATCCACAGGGGTTGAGCAAGCTGGAGCATGATCGGAATCAGGCACCCTTGCCGGTAACCGCTAGCAGCCAGTTGCGTGTTTGCTCGAACAAGGCTGCCGGCAGTGGTGCCGCTGTTTGTGGGTGATAACGGTAGCGCTCTAGTGCGCTAATAACCGTCTCCCACTGCGCGGCGTGTGGCGCCAGGCTGGTCGGGCAGTCCCGGGTGAGTTGCGGCAGCGCCAGTCCCAGGCGTAGCAGCGTGGCCAGGCGATAGGCAGCCTCGCGGTCGGACAGTTGCCCATTGTGCCAGTGCAGGGAAAGCTGTTCCAGTTGCGCCAGTGCCTGGTGGGGAAGGGGTGTCGTGGGTAGCTGTTTTTTTCTGTGCCGCAGGTAGAGCAGCAGTGCGACTACGACGACGAGGACGGCAGCGGCACTGC
>CAZFJS010000009.1:0-5508 GCA_964519605.1 uncultured Gammaproteobacteria bacterium | reverse complement strand
TGGCATTGGTGCGGCGGCGGCCAGTAGCAGTGGCAGCACGCCGCTCAGTGATTGACTGCCTGGAAAGTGACGGCAATCCTGTTCATAGATCATGCCGCTTACCTGTTCCCGGGCGGCCAGGGCGGTATAGGCCAGGATCGCGGCCGCCCTGGCCGCAGTGGTCGCCTTCAACTCCACCCGGGTACCGAAAAACATCGGTGGGCGGCGGTCAATGAACAGGTACAGGCTGCGTCCTCGCTCATCGAGAAAGACCTTGGAAATGGCCCGGCCGCTACGGGCGGTGGCGCGCCAGTCGAGATAGCGGAGCTCATCGCCGGCCTGATAGGGTTTTCTGTCATGGAGCTCCATACCCTGGCCGCTGAAGAAAGCAGGCAGGGGTCCGAAGCGCTGCCCGCGGGCCGCGCGCCGCCCGCGCTGCCACTGTTCCAGGATATAGCGGCGCAGTTGTGCCAGTTCCTCCATGTTTAATAGCGGCTGTCCGCTTGCAGGGGCCTGCTTCACGGTATCGGCACCCGCGCCAGGATTCGTTCGATAATTTGTTGTGGCGTGATCCCCGCGGCCCTGGCTGTAAAGCTGGGAGCGATGCGGTGATTGAGTACGTCGCAGGCCAGTTCCAGGATATCATCCGGGGTGACGAAATCCCGTTGTTGCAACCAGGCGCGGGCGCGGGCCCCGCGGGCCAGGGCCAGGGTGGCGCGGGGGGAGGCGCCGCGTTCCAGCCAGTCGCCGGCCTCTCGGTCCCAGGTGGCAGGATCCCGGGTGGCGATCACCAGGGTGACGATATAGCGCTCCAGCATCTCATCCAGGTAGACCTGCTGCACCGCCTGGCGGGCGCGGAGGAGGTCCTCAGGTGTCATCACCGCATCGTCTGCGGGGACAGGCGCGGCTTGCGGTGCGGGTGTCTGCTCCTGGCGCAGAATGATGAGTTCTTCATCGGCATCGGGGTAGTCGATGAGAATTTTGATGAAGAAGCGATCCAGTTGTGCCTCAGGCAGCGGGTAGGTGCCTTCCTGCTCGATCGGATTCTGGGTGGCGATGACCATGAAAGTGGGCGAGAGGGGGCGGGTTTGGCCGCCGGCCGTCACCTGATGTTCTTCCATGGCCTCCAGCAGGGCAGATTGCACCTTGGGGGGCGCACGGTTGATTTCATCTGCCAGGATCATATCATTGAACAGCGGACCCTCGATAAACCGGAATTCGGCCTCCCGGGGCAGGAAAATGTCTGAGCCGGTGATGTCGCCGGGTATCAGATCCGGGGTGAACTGGATGCGCTGAAAGCGCAGTGCCAGCCCGGCGGCCAGGACGCGCACAGCACGGGTTTTGGCCAGTCCCGGTGCGCCTTCCAATAGCAGATGGCCGCCACAGAGGACGCCGATGAGCAGGCGCTCGATCAGGCGCTGCTGGCCCACAATATGCCGCCCCAGGTGTTCCTGTAATGCAATAAAGCGATTTTCCATGGTCTCGTCGTGTGTTTTAGGATGATTTTTTATGACATAGTTGTGGCACAACTCAAGCCAACTGCGCTATCATCAGCGGTTTGTGTGAGCGGGGAGCGGACGTTCCTGGTGGTGCGGTAAGCAGCAGGACGCAGCAATGAATCTGGCAAGATGCAGGCACAACAATTCGGCTAACTTTCAGTCTCCCATAGTGCTGTTTGGTGGTTTGATTTTCAAGCCAGTCACAGGAACGGCAGTTTCCGGCTTGTCCCAGGAGTTTCACCCGATATGATAATATACGCGTTTAGCGCCTGTCGGGCGAGCGTCAGAGAGCGCTGATGCTGCAGGTGACAGGACTGGCGGCGGTCCGAGGCGACCGCCGTTTGTTTGCCGGCCTGGATTTCTTGCTGCAGCGGGGCGAACTGCTCTATGTGCGTGGGCCCAATGGCAGTGGCAAGACAACCTTGTTGCGCATGCTTTGTGGGTTGGTGGCGCCGGCGGCAGGTGAAATCCGTTGGCAGGGCGAAGCCATTCGTGGTCGTTGCGAGGGCTATTTGCAGCAACTGTTCTATCTCGGTCACTTGGGCGCGTTGAAGGATGAGTTGACCGCTATCGAGAACCTGCGTATCAGCGCCAGTTTGTCGGGCCGGGAGGTCAACGAGGCGCAGGCGCTCCAGGCTTTGCATGGCATGGAGCTCAGGGCCTGCGAGGATCTGCCGGTCAAGCTGCTGTCGCAGGGGCAGAAGCGCCGTGTCGCCTTGGCGCGCCTGCTGCTTTCGGATGCGGCGCTGTGGATTCTGGATGAACCCTTTACCGCCCTGGATCAGTTGGCGATCGATCGCCTGCAGGCAGTGATGGCGGAGCATCTGATGCGCGGCGGGATCGTGGTGCTGACCACGCATCAGGAAGTGGCGATCACGGCGGCGGTCATGCAGGTGACCCTGGGAATCAGGCGGGTATAGCTAATGTTCGCAGTCTTTCGTTGCCTCTTTATGCGCGACCTGTTGTTGGCGGTGCGGCGGCTTGCCGATGTGCTGACGACCTTGTTCTTTTTTGTGATCGTGGTCAGCCTGTTTCCCCTGGGCGTGGGACCGGAAGCGGAAACGCTACGCACCATCGCGCCGGGGGTGGTCTGGGTGGCGGCCTTGTTGGCTTCCATGCTGGCGCTGGGGCACCTGTTTGACAGTGATTTTCGCGACGGCACGCTGGAACAGATGCTGTTGACGCCTCAACCCTTGTCTCTGCTGGTGTTGGGCAAGGTAATGGCCCATTGGGTGGTGACCGGTTTGCCGCTGGTGCTGGTGGCGCCGCTGTTAGGTCTGCAATTTGATATGGCGCCCTCGGCGCTGCCGATTCTGGTGGCTTCTTTGTTGCTGGGTACGCCGGCCATCAGTCTGATCGGCGCAGTGGGGGCCGCGCTGACACTGGGGGTACGAGGAGGGAGTGTGCTGGTTTCACTGTTGGTGCTGCCCTTGTATATTCCGGTGCTGATTTTCGGTGCCGGTGCGGTGGAGGCGGGTATTTCCGGTCTGGGTGCCGGGGCACATTTGTCTCTGTTAGGTGCGATTCTGGTGCTGGCCCTGTGCTTTGCGCCGCTGGCCGCGGCGACGGCATTGCGCATTTCTTTGGAATAAGATGGTATTCGGGATGGCTTTTGCAGGAATCAACTGGTTCAAATATTCGTCACCGGCAAGTTTTTATCCCCTGGCCGGCAGAATGGTGCCCTGGTTTGCCGTCCTGGCCGTAGCGCTGGCGCTGGCGGGCTTGTATATCGGTTTGTTTGTGGCACCCACTGATTACAAGCAGGGTGAGGCCTATCGTATTATGTTCATTCATGTGCCGGCGGCCTGGATGTCTATGTTTATTTATATCGTGATGGCAATCTATGCCGCGCTGGGCCTGATTTTCAATACCCGCCTGTCGGCCATGATGGCCAGTGCGCTGGCGCCTACCGGCGCCCTGTTTACTTTTCTGGCATTGTGGACGGGCGCCCTGTGGGGGAAGCCTATGTGGGGTGCCTGGTGGGTGTGGGACGCCCGCCTGACCACGGAATTGATCCTGCTGTTTCTCTACATTGGCTTCATGTCGCTGGAGGCAGCCATCGATGAGCCTCGCCGTGCCTCCCGTGCCAGTGCCCTGGTGGCCATCGTGGGGGTGGTGAATGTGCCGATTATTTATTTTTCCGTGCAGTGGTGGAACACCCTGCATCAGGGGGCGTCAATCAGTTTTTCCAGTGCACCCTCCATGGCGGCCACCATGTTGACTGCCATGTTGGTGATGAGCCTGGCCTTCTGGATGTACACCATCGCGGTGGTGTTGATGCGGGTGCGCTGCATCATTCTGGAGCGGGAGCGGCATAGCGACTGGGTGGCAGAACTTGTCGCGGAGGCGCGCTGAAGATGACAGAGTTTTTTGCCATGGGCGGTTATGCCTTTTATGTCTGGGCTTCCTACGGGGCCGCCTTGTTACTGGTCTTTCTGGAAATTATCTGGGTAAGAAGGCGGCAGCGAACTATCCTGCAGCGGCTGGGTCGAATGAAACGGGTGACAGAAGTTTATACCGATGTAAAGGTTGAGAATGAAACCAAGACATAAGCGATTGACGTTGATTATGGTGGGCCTGGCAGGTATTGGGGTGGCAGCTGTGCTGATTCTCAATGCCTTTCGCAGTAACCTGGTGTTTTTTTTCAGCCCCAGTCAGGTGGCCTCCAGGGAGGCCCCTGAGGGGCGCAGTTTCCGCCTGGGCGGGCTGGTAGAGAAAGGCAGCCTGCGGCGCGAAGACGATGGCCTGACAGTCCATTTTCTGGTCACCGATACGGTGACCACCATTCCGGTGATTTTCACCGGCATTCTGCCGGATCTGTTCCGTGAGGGTCAGGGCATGGTGGCCCAGGGACGGCTGAGTAGTGATGGGGTCTTTCATGCCGATGAGGTGCTGGCCAAGCATGATGAGAATTACATGCCGCCTGAGGTGGCGGAGGTGCTGAAACAGGCAAAAAACGGTGCGGCACCCAAGCCCACCAGCGCCCTGGTAACCAAAGGAGAATAATCCATGATTCCGGAAATCGGCCATTTTTCACTGATCCTGGCCATGGCGATGGCCCTGGTGCAGGGTACCCTGCCACTGATTGGTGCCGCACGGGGAAACCATGCCTGGATGGCGGTGGCAAGGCCGGTAGCCCAGGGGCAGTTTGTTTTCGTGGCCATTGCCTTTGCCTGCTTGACCTATGCCTTTATCAGCAATGACTTCTCGGTGTTGTATACCGCCCGGCAGTCCAATGCCGATTTGCCACTGCAGTACCGCATCGCCGGGGTCTGGGGCGGGCATGAAGGTTCCCTGTTATTGTGGGCCCTGATGCTCACCGGCTGGACGCTGGCGGTGACGGTGTTCAGCCGCAAGCTGCCGGAAGATATGGTGGCGCGGGTTATCGGCGTTCTGGGTCTGGTGTCGGTGGGCTTTCTGTTGTTCATGCTGGCCACTTCCAATCCTTTTGAACGGCTGATACCGGCAGCCCTGGAAGGCCGCGATCTCAACCCCCTGCTCCAGGACCCGGGGTTGGTGATCCATCCCCCCATGCTGTACATGGGGTATGTGGGCTTTTCCGTGGCCTTTGCCTTTGCCATCGCCGCCCTGTTGGGCGGTCGCCTGGATGCCGCCTGGGCGCGCTGGTCACGGCCCTGGACGACGGTGGCCTGGATCTTTTTGACGGTGGGTATCGCCCTGGGCAGTGCCTGGGCCTACTATGAGCTGGGTTGGGGCGGCTGGTGGTTCTGGGATCCGGTGGAGAACGCCTCGTTCATGCCCTGGCTGGTGGGCACAGCCCTGATTCACTCTCTGGCGGTGACGGAAAAACGCGGCAGTTTCAAGAACTGGACGGTACTGCTGGCGATTATCACCTTCTCCCTCAGCCTGTTGGGTACCTTTCTGGTGCGTTCCGGCGTGCTGACTTCGGTGCATGCCTTTGCCAGTGATCCTACCCGGGGTATTTTTATCCTGGGTTTTCTGGGGGCGGTGGTGGGCAGTTCCCTGCTGCTCTATGCGCTGCGGGCACCCCGGGTCGGGGTGGGCGGCA
>CAZFJS010000008.1:23931-27895 GCA_964519605.1 uncultured Gammaproteobacteria bacterium | reverse complement strand
CTGAACCCTTTGCATTCACCACAAACCCCACAGAGATTTCATGGCCCTTAAAGCAACGATATACAAAGCTGAGTTGAGTATCGCCGACATGGATCGGCACTATTATCATGATCATGCCCTCACCCTGGCCCGGCACCCCTCGGAAACTGATGAGCGCTTGATGGTCCGCTTACTGGGTTTCGCGCGACATGCCCATGAAAACCTGTGCTTCGGCAAAGGGCTGAGCACTGAAGATGAACCCGATCTGTGGCTAAAGGACCTCACCAACGCAATCGAATTATGGATTGATGTCGGCCTCCCCGATGAAAAACGCATACGCAAAGCCTGTGGCCGCGCCAGGCACGTGTTCATTTACAGCTATGGCGGCCGCAGCGCAGACTTGTGGTGGCAGCAAAACCAGAGCGCCTTTGCACGCACCAAGAATCTCAGCGTGTGCAATCTTCCTCTGGCAGCCAGTCAGGCCCTGGCCAAACTGGCACAGCGCAGTATGCAACTGTCCTGCACAATCCAGGAAGGTCAACTTTGGCTGGGCGATCAAAATGACCGGATCGAAGTGGAAATAAAACCCCTGTTAATACGACAATAAAATATACCCCATGAACCATCTCCAGAATGAAAGCAGCCCCTATCTGCGACAACATGCTGATAATCCAGTGAACTGGTATCCCTGGGGGGAAGCGGCACTCAGGCTGGCCGAGACACAGCAGCGCCCGATCCTGCTTTCTATCGGCTATTCCGCCTGCCATTGGTGTCATGTCATGGCCCATGAATCATTCGAGGATGCGGCCACTGCCGCCATCATGAATCGTCATTTCGTCAACATCAAAGTAGACCGTGAAGAACGTCCGGATCTGGACCGCATTTATCAAACCGCCCATCAACTGCTCACCCGCCGTGGCGGCGGCTGGCCCCTGACCCTGTTGCTGACACCGGAAGACCGGATACCCTTTTTCGCCGGCACCTATTTTCCCCGTGAGCCGCGTTACGGCCTGCCCGCCTTTGCAGAATTGTTAACACGGATCGCCACCTACTATAACGAGCATCAGGACGAGATCCGCAAGCAGAATCATCATGTCATGGCGACACTGCAGACGGTCAATCGCCCGGCGGAAGCATCTTGCGAGACACTGAGCGCCACCCCACTGGATATGGCCCGCCAGCAGCTGGCACATGAGTATGATGAAAGCCATGGTGGCTTCGGCGGCGCGCCAAAATTCCCCCACCCGATGAATCTGGAGCGCTTACTACACCACTGGTATGCCGGCAAGATGCGTGGCCAGGCGGACGAACGCGCCTTGATCATGGTACGCCGGAGCCTGGAAAAAATGGCCGCGGGCGGCCTTTTCGATCAGCTGGGTGGCGGCTTCTTCCGTTACTCTGTTGATCAGCGCTGGATGATTCCGCACTTTGAAAAAATGCTCTATGACAATGCCCAGCTGCTGCCTTTATATGCCCAGCTGTGGGCCGTAACCGGAGAAGCCCGCTACGAACAGATCGTCAACGCGACCATCGGCTGGCTCAAACGCGAGATGGCAGCACCCCAGGGGGGGTATTTCGCCACCCTGGATGCCGACAGCGAAGGCGGTGAAGGGCGCTTCTATACCTGGACACAGGCGGAAATCCACACGATCCTCACCAAAGATGAGTATGCGGTCTTCAGCCACCGCTTCGGCCTGGATCAGCCCGCCAATTTTGAATCCCGCTGGCATCTCCATGAAGCCATGACAATCACCGGGATCGCCGACCAGGCCGGACTCACACTGACTGCGGTGGAAACGCTGCTCACCGCCGCCTGCAGCAAACTGGCGACCCACCGTGACCAACGTCCCCGGCCGGCACGGGATGAAAAAATACTCACTGCCTGGAATGCCCTGAACATCCGCGCCCTGGCCATTACCAGCCGTCACACCGGGCGCCAGGATTGTCTGTCAGACGCCCTGCGAACACTGGACTTCATTCGTCAGAACTTATGGCGGGAGGGTCGCCTGCTGGCCTCCTGCAAGGATGGCAAAGCGCAGCAGTCAGCCTATCTTGACGACTATGCTTTTCTCCTGGATGCCATCCTGGAAACACTGCAATTGCAGTGGCGCACTGAGGATCTGCACTTTGCAATTGCGCTGGCCGAAGACCTGTTAACGCACTTTTACGACCGGGAAAACGGTGGTTTTTATTTCACCGCTAACGACCAGGAATCCTTATTCTATCGCCCCCGGCCCTTCGGCGACGAGGCCCTGCCGGCGGGTAATGGGGTCGCTGCGCGTGCGCTGGGCCGCCTCGGCCATCTACTGGGAGAAAGCCGTTACCTGGAGGCCGCAGCGCATACCCTGAGCAGCGCCTGGAAAGAGATCACGGCCCTTCCTCACGGCCATAACACGCTCCTGTCCGCCCTGGAGGAATCGTTACAGGCACCACGGATTATCATTCTGCGCGGCAATGGTGCTCAGCGGCTACGCTGGCAGACCCGTTGCCTGCGCCCCTTTGCCCCCCATCGCCTCTGTTTCACCATTCCAGCCGCGGCTCAAAATCTACCCGGCGCCCTGGCCCACTATCCGCCGGCGGAGTCTGAGATGTTGGCCTATCTCTGCAGTGGGTCTCAATGTGGCCCACCGCTTAGCGCCTTTGCGGACCTGGACCGCCTATTGAAGGAAGAGGAAATTGACTGAACGAAGCCGTATCTGCTGTTTACTCCTGCTGCTCTTCTGCCAACCGCTGCAGGCAGCCCAGGTCTGGGTAGCCGGCTGGCAGCAGACCGAGCCAATGAACACCCGCCGCGCCGGCGCCGCCGTCC
Organism: uncultured Gammaproteobacteria bacterium; assembly: GCA_964519605.1. GTDB lineage: Bacteria > Pseudomonadota > Gammaproteobacteria > SZUA-140 > SZUA-140 > CAZFJS01. Next base: position 25,107 of record CAZFJS010000008.1, on the reverse strand, counting down.
TGCGTAGCGGCGATTATATCTATGCCATCGGCGGTATCGACGGGGTAGATTTTCTCACCAGCGTGGAATACAGCCGCATCAAGGCCGACGGCAGTCTGACACCCTGGCACCGTACGGCGGCACTGAACGAGGCCCGCGGTTTTTTCGACGCCGTCGCCTACCAGGGTTATCTTTATGCGGTGGGCGGCGCCAATGGCCCCAGCGGTGAACACCTGCTGAACACTGTGGAACGCGCGCCCATCCGGAAGGATGGCAGCCTCGGCCCCTGGCAAAGGGAAGCAAGCACCCTGGTGCTGCCGCGGCGCTGTGTCAAACTCGCGCGCAGCGGGCGCACGCTCTATGCCCTGGGCGGCTTCGGCGGCACCCTGCTGGACAGCGTGGAGCGGGCGGAAATCAGCGCGAACGGCAGCCTGAGCACCTGGTCGCTGGAAAAACGCCCCATGACTATGCCGCGTTATGTCAACAGTGTGGTACAGGCACGACAGCGGATCTATGTCATCGGCGGACATGAACAACAGGAGGGCAGCGGTATCCATGCCGTGGAATACGCCGCACTCCAGGGCGATGACCGCCTGCAGCCCTGGCAACGCACCGCCGCCATGAAAATCGGCCGCTTTGCTCTGGCAGGAGCCACCCATGGGAATGCGCTTTATGCGCTGGGAGGCCTGCGGGGCGCAATCTATACCGCAGCGGTAGAAACAAGCCGCATCAAGGCGGACGGCAGCCTGGCGCCCTGGCGGACCACAACCCCCTTGTCCTCACCACGTGCCGATTTTGGCACCGTTGTGCATGGCGCCAATATCTATATCATCGGTGGCACCAACCGCGACGGGTATTACCGCACGGTGGAGTATGCCCGTTTCGATCAGCGGGACAATATCGGTTTCCAGACGACGGCTACCGCCGCCGCAGCCTTTGAGGCACAGCGCAGCATGGCCGCCACTCGCCCTGCCACACCCCTGCCCAATGCAGGAATCGTGACCGATCTCATCCACACCCGCATTTACAGTTATATCCAGGTAAAAAATCATGGCGAACGCCGCTGGCTGGCCGCACCGCGTGCCGCGCTCAAAATCGGTGACCGGATTCGCTACAGCCGCGGTGTCACCATGACCGACTTCCACAGCAACGCCCTGAACCGTGATTTTGAGCTCATCATCTTCGTGGAACGGGTGG
>CAZFJS010000008.1:5883-23831 GCA_964519605.1 uncultured Gammaproteobacteria bacterium | reverse complement strand
CACAGCAACGCCCTGAACCGTGATTTTGAGCTCATCATCTTCGTGGAACGGGTGGCGAAAACAGCCGACGATCGTTAAAATCTGCCCCCTCTGACAGCCACCTGATTCTCCGTTAATACATTAATTTATAATAATATTATCCAATATAACGGCGGGCTCAAGCTTGAGCAGGCCGTGGCAGACTCAATGGACGAGCGGTGCGGCCGATAGTTAGGTTCAGGACATCACACCGGGACAGCAATGGGAAAAAATCGTCGTAATTACTATCGTATTCTGCACGTGCAGCCGGATGCTCCCACCGAGATCATCAAGGCCAGTTACCGTACCCTAATGCAAAAAATGCGCTACCATCCAGACCTGGGGGGCGATGACTGGAATGCTGCACTGCTCAATGAGGCCTTTGCCGTTTTGACCGATACCAGCAAACGAGCGGCCTATGACACCGAATACGAGCGCGCAAGCGCCGGCCAACAACAACGAAAAACAAATGCCCGGCCCCGAAATAACACGCCTGCAAATGACACAGCGCACAATGCCGGCCCCCGACCAGGCCCGCATCAACAGCGTGCGCGGAACACTGGCGCTTATCGAGCAGGCTTCCTGACAAGTTGCCTGTTTTGTGGTGCCCATAACAACGGCATACCCTCCTGCAGCCGTTGTCAAAGCCCCCTGCAACAACCGCCGCCACCCGACAAGGGGGCTTCAGACCAACGTACTTTTGAACGCCGGGCCATTGAAACCGATGTTCAGGTATTTGTGCGCTGGCCGCAGGACCACGGCTTTCCTGCCATAGTCCGGGATCTGACACCGCGCGGCATGCAAATCGTCTTACATGCACCACTTGAACTCAATCAGATTATCAAGATCAGCGGTGAATTCATCGGCAATGTCTCACGGGTGGTGAACTGTCATGCCAATGAACAGGGTGGTGGCTTCAATATTGGCCTGGCCTTCCTGTCGCTGTGTTTCCACAATCCGCGCGGCGGCTTTGTGTCGGAGAAGGCATAAGCCCGGATTCCGCAATGCTATCGACCAGCCTGAATGAGCCATCGGTTGTACTCAGAGACAAGCCTTGAAGTTTTCCTGATAGCGGGCCTCGAAGGCTTCCCAGGTGAAGCGGTGATTCTGGGTACCGTGCTGCTCGATCTTGATGGCCCCCATCAATGAAGCGATACGGCCGGTAGTTTCCATGTCTTCATCATTCATCAGACCATAGATCAGACCGGCACGATAAGCATCACCACAGCCGGTAGGATCGCAGACCGCCTTGGGCACCGCCGCCGGGATGGTGTATTCCCTTTCCCGGGTATAGATCTGCGAACCCTTGGCACCACGGGTAATAAACAGGGCCTCTACGTGTTCCGCCAGTTCGTGGGGTGACAAACCGGTACGCTCCTGAAACAGCTGGGCCTCGTAATCATTGAGTGTGAGCCAGGTGGCCTTGTCGAGAAAGGCCAGCAGGTCCTCGCCGTCAAACATGGGCAGGCCCTGACCGGGATCAAAGATGAAGGGAATACCCGCTTCGAAAAATTCATTGGCATGTTCGATCATGCCTTCCCGGCCATCTGGCGAGACGATGCCCAGGCTAATACCCTGAGCATCGCTGACTTTATTCTCGTGGGACAGGCCCATGGCACCGGGATGAAAAGCGGTGATCTGATTGTCGTCCATGTCGGTGGTGATATAGGCCTGGGCAGTATAGGCTTCATCGAATACCTTGACGTAGCGCCGGTCGATGCCGCACTGATCCATCCACTGGGCATAAGACTCGAAGTCCTTGCCCACCGCTGCCATGGGTAGCCCGTCCCCCCCCAGCAGTTTCAGATTATAGGCGATATTGCCGGCACATCCCCCGAATTCACGCCGCATTTCCGGCACCATGAAGGAGACATTCAGCATATGTACCTTCTCCGGCAATATATGATCCTTGAAATGACCGGGGAACACCATAATGGCGTCATAAGCGAAGGAACCACAAATGAGAGCTGTCATTTTATTTACCTGTTAAGTTGAGCCATCTGCATGATCAAAAATGGCAAGCCAGCCTATCAACGCGCTGCCCGCCAGACCAGGTTAAGCGCCCGTGCCGCACGCACATCATCGAGCCGACGCACGGGCAGGTTATAAGGCGCCTGTCTGAGTTTTTCCGGATCCTCCTCAGCCTCGACACGGATACGACACATGATATCGACAAAGCGGTCCAGGGTTTCCTTGTCTTCTGTTTCTGTGGGTTCAATGAGGAAACACTCCGGTACCAGCATGGGGAAATAGGTCGTCGGGGCATGGCACTCATAATCCAGCAGGCGCTTGGCGAAATCCATGGCCGTCACTTTGTTTTCCCGGGCCTGGCGCTTGAGGCTGATGATAAACTCATGGGTCGCACGCCGTTGCGGAAAAGCCAGGTCGAAACCCGCCTGACGAAGACACGCCTGCATGTAGTTGGCATTCAGGGTCGCGTAGGCTGCCACCCGTGACATCCCCTCGCGGCCCAGCAGGCGCGCATAGACATAGGCACGCAGCAATACCCCCACATTTCCACCAAAGGCCGATAAACGACCAATGCTCAGGGGGCGATCCGCCTCGTTCAACCAGCGATAGCCTGCCGCCTCACGGCTCACGACAGGTAGCGGCAGAAAGGGCAGCAGCCGCTCCCCGACCCCGACAGGACCTGCTCCCGGCCCACCACCGCCATGAGGTGTGGAAAAAGTCTTGTGTAAATTCAGATGGATGACATCGAAACCCATATCACCGGGCCGGACCCTGCCAAGGATGGCATTGAGGTTGGCGCCGTCATAATACAACAGACCACCGGCCTGGTGGATCATGGCAGCGATGTCACCGATGCGGCGTTCGAACACCCCCAGGGTGGAAGGGTTGGTCAACATCAAGCCTGCCGTCCGGGGGCCCACGACCGCCCGCAGGGCGGCCAGATCCACATCGCCGTCTGCATCCGTGGGGATCTCGCGGACGCTGTAACCGCACATCACCGCGCTGGCGGGATTGGTGCCATGCGCCGCATCCGGCACCAGGATCTCCGTGCGGTCATGATCACCGCGTGCCTCATGATAGGCGCGGATCATGGCGATCCCGGCAAATTCACCCTGGGCGCCCGCCATCGGCGACAAGGCCACCCCACGCATGCCGGTTAGCTCCCCCAGCATTTCCTGCAATTCATAGAGACAGGCCAGCACCCCCTGGCCGCTGCAATCCGGCGCCAGCGGATGGCGCTCCACAAAGCCCGGCAACATCGCCAGGCTGTTGCACGCACGGGGATTGTATTTCATGGTACAGGAGCCCAGGGGATAAAAGTGGGTGTCGATGGAAAAATTCTGCTGTGACAGGCGGGTGTAGTGCCGCACTACCTGCATCTCCGAAACCTCGGGTAGCGGGGATGCGGTTGTGCGCCGCAAGGCCGCCGGAATATCGGCAATGTCAGCAAGCGTTGACGGCGCCTGGCAGGGATTGCGCCGCCCCGGCCGTGATTGTTCAAAAATCAGTTGTGCCATAATGATCTTCCTGCCACTAGTCCAGCGCCGCCAGGGCACGTTCATAATCCGGCTGCCGGGTAATTTCCGGCACCAGCTCGCTATAAAGCACCTGTTCCGTTTCATCGATCACCACCACGGCACGGGCAGTAAGACCGGCCAGCGGACCGTCCTGTATCAGGACACCATAATCCCTGGCAAACTTGCGGGAACGCATCATGGACAGGGGAATCAGCTGCTCCAGTCTCGCGCTGCTGCAAAAACGCTTCATGGCGAAGGGCAGATCCGCTGACACCACCAGCATCACCACATCCTTGCGCGCCAGCTCATTGAATTTTTTGCCCGAGGCCGCACAAACCGGAGTATCCAGGCTGGGCACAATATTGAGCAGTTTTTTTCTGCCACGGTAATCCGCCAGTGTCCGGTCCTGCAGGTCGACATCCACCAGTCGAAAATCCGGGGCCTGAGCACCCACCGCCGGCAACTCGCCGCAGATATGAACGACCCTCCCCCGCAAAGTCACTGTCGCCATCATTCCATCCCTATGATGATGAGGCCGGATGTGCCTGTAGCACCCGCTGCAGGGCCTGTGCATAGCTGTCCAGATCTGCCCTGGTACGGATTTCGGTGGCACAGACCAGTATGGCATTGCCCAGCTCCGGATAGTCAGGCTGCAGGTCATAGCCCCCCAGAATCCCCTGCGCGGCCAGTCCAGCCAGCACGTCGGCAGCCGGCACCGGCAGACGGATCACGACCTCGTGAAAAAAGGACCCTGAGAAAACCGCACGGACACCTTCGATGGTACTCAGTTGCGCCAGCAGCGTCCGGGTGTTGGCGTGGCAGGCGGCCGCAGTGCGTTGCAGACCCGCATGGCCCTGCAGGGCCATGTAAATCGTCGCCGCCGTGACCATCAGCCCCTGATTGGTGCAGATATTGGAGGTTGCCTTGGAGCGGCGGATGTGCTGTTCCCGCGCCTGAAGCGTCAGGGTATAGCCGGTCCTGCCCTCAAGATCCACAGTCTGCCCCGCGATACGCCCGGGCATCTGTCGCACCAGCGCCTGACGGCAACACATGAAACCAAAGTAGGGCCCGCCGGAAGACAAGGGAATCCCCAGTGGCTGCCCTTCACCGCAAACAATGTCCGCCCCCTTATTCCCCCATTGTCCCGGCGGCTTGAGCAGGGACATCGCCAGCGGATTGACCACGGCGATCACCAGGGCATGGCGGGCATGCGCCCAGTCCACCAGGGCATCCACATCCTCCAGCGCCCCGAAAAAATTCGGCAAAGGAATCACCACTGCTGCCAGATCCCCAGCCTCGTCCTGCCAATCCGCCGCCGCAGTGCAACCACTTTCACTACGGTAATCGCGCGCCTCGACAATGATACCCTGATGCCTGACGATGGTATCGACCACCTTGCGATAGGCCGGGTGCACCGTGCGTGGCATGAGGATACGCCGGCTTTTGGTGGCGCGGTTGGCGCGCACCGCCATTAGGACTGCCTCGGCCAGGCTGGAGGCCCCATCATAGAGCGAGGCATTGGCCACTTCCATGTCCATCAGACCGGCGATCATGGTCTGATATTCATAAAGCAGCTGCAAGGTACCCTGACTGGCCTCGGCCTGATAGGGGGTATAGGCTGTATAGTATTCACCCCGGGTGGCAATATCCCAGACCACCGCCGGAATATGGTGTTGGTAGGCCCCCGCGCCGATAAAGCACAGTGCACCACTGTCCTGCTGCGCACGAACCGACATCAGCCGGCTAAGCACCGCTTCCCCCACCCCTGCGGGCAAAGCGGCCATTTCACCCGCCTTCAAGTTGGCGGGGATCTCATCGAACAGCGCATCGATGCTGTCAACACCGATGACCGCCAGCATGGCGTGCAACTCATCTTCTGTATGGGGGATAAAAGGCATAATTTTTGTCTAGGAGCCTGTCGGACTTAGGACCTGATAGATCATCACCGCACTGCTCAGTGAGCTTCGGCTTCCACCAGCGCGCGATAGTCATCCGCATCCATCAGCGCGGCCAGCTCATCAGGCTGTGTCAGACGCACGGTCATAATCCAGCCGTCTCCATAGGGAGCCTGATTGACCTTCTCCGGGTTATCCACCAAAGATTCGTTAACCGTCACCACTTCGCCGGACACCGGACTGTAGACGTCCGATGCTGCCTTGACGGATTCCACCACCGCACATTCCTCACCGGCCGACACAGTACTGCCCACTTCGGGCAGTTCAACGAAGACCATATCCCCCAACAGCGCCTGGGCATGATCGCTAATACCCACTCTGACGGTACTGTCGCCCTGCTCTTCCACCCATTCATGGGTTTTGCTGTATTTTAATCCGGAAGGAATCTCTTTCATTAACTGGCCTCTCTCTATCTATTACTATATATGTTGTCATGCCGAACCTGGCCCGATATCCAGATCTTTGGTTTTTAATAGATTATTCGCTGCGCCTGCCCTGCGGGCGTTCAATGCGACAGCGCTTTTGTCCGGCCCGCGCCGGAAAGACGGTTGTTAAGATTAATCAGCACTTCCCTGCTTTTGAATCATTCGTAACAGGGCTTACCCTGCCGCACAAAAGGTGGCCTGACCACCCGGGCCGGCAAGCGCTTGCCACGTACCATGACCTCGCAATCCCCCCCCACCTCGCCACGCACCTGGGCCAGGGCAATGCCCTGATTCAGGCACGGGGAAAAACTGCCGCTGGTGATTTCCCCCACCGGCTCATTAGCTGCATAGACCGCCTGATGGCCACGCAGTACCCCGCGAACCTCCAGCAACAGGCCAATCTGGCGACGCAGGCCCACGCCTTCACGGCGCACGGCCTCCAGTGCGGGACGCCCGATAAAGCAACGCTCCGCAGGCTCCCAGGCCACCGTCCATTCCAGGCCCGCCTCCATGGGCAGGGTGCCAGCATCCATATCCGTCCCATACAAGGCCATTCCCGCTTCCAGCCGCAGCGTGTCCCGGGCGCCCAGACCCGCCGGCCGCACGCCAGCCTTCAGCAGTCCGCGCCACAAGGCTGTTGCACGGTCAACGGGCAGCATGATTTCATAACCGTCTTCCCCAGTATAGCCAGTGCGGGAAATGAACATATCTGCGAGTTCGACCGCCGTGAAAGGCTGCAGCGCGGTCACAGCGCCCAGGTGGCCGCTAAGCTCGGGCAAGCCATGCACTGCAGCACGGGCCTGAGGGCCCTGAACAGCAATGAGTGCCTGATCCCTACGCTCCTGCACCTGCAGGTTAAAAGGCCGGGACTGTTCGTGGATCCAGGCAAGATCCTGTTCCCGAGTGGCGGCATTGACAATCAGGCGATAGCGCCCAGGAGCCAGATAATAGACAATCAGGTCATCAATGACCCCACCCTGCTCATTGAGCATACAGCTGTAGAGCGCTTTAGCCGGGTGGAGACGGTCGATGTTGTTGGCCAGTAGCCGGCGTAGAAAAGCAGCGGCCTCCGGCCCCTGCAGATCCACAATAGTCATATGGGAAACATCAAACATGCCCGCACGTTGACGCACTGCCAGATGCTCCTCCAGCTGGGACCCATAATGAAGCGGCATCTCCCAACCGGAAAAATCCACGATCTTCGCGCCCAGACGCTGATGTTCTGTAAATAAAGATGTTTTTTTTGCCATACGAAGCAGCAATATCCCCGGGAAAACAAGCGGCCAAAGGTCCCCTCTCCAGAGGCGCCACTATAACCGTTGGCGCCGCCAAATCCAAGTAGACCAAGTACCCTGGGCGGGCGGACTTCACCCACCTGTACCTCGATAAAAAAGCCCCCGCACCGCTACCGGCCGGGGGCTTTGCCATCAGACTCCGCTCAGCTGGATTCGTATTCCTGGTAATAACGATCCACCCGCGCCACTTCATTACGGGACCCTAGCACCACGGGCACCCGCTGGTGTAATTCACCGGGCTGAATATCCATGATGCGTCCCCGACCCGTGGAACTTGCACCGCCGGCCTGCTCCACAATGAAAGACATGGGATTGGCCTCGTACATCAGGCGCAGCTTGCCGGCCCTGGCAGGATCCTTGGTATCTTTGGGATACATAAAAATCCCGCCACGCACCAGGATACGATGCACTTCGGCCACCATGGAGGCCACCCAACGCATGTTAAAATCCCGCTCCCGCGGCCCTTCCCTACCGGCGAGACATTCGTCGATGTAACGCTTGACGGGGGGCTCCCAGAAACGACTATTAGAGGCGTTGACGGCAAATTCTCCGGTATCCTCGGGGATACGCATATCCTGATGGGTGAGAATGAATTCACCCACATTCTGGTCCAGGGTAAAACCGTTCACCCCATGACCGGTGGTCAACACCATCATGGTCGAGGGTCCATACAGGGCATAGCCGGCGCAAACCTGACGGGTGCCGGGCTGGAGAAAATCCGCCTCGGTGGGGTCCGTCACCTCATCCGGACAGCGCAGGATGGAGAAGATGGTACCCACCGATATATTCACGTCGATGTTAGAGGAACCATCCAGTGGATCAAACAACAACAGGTACTTGCCGCGCGGATATTTGGCGGGAATGGAATAGATTTCTTCCATCTCTTCCGAGGCCATGGCCGCCAGGTGCCCGCCCCAGATATTGGCATCCAGCATCATGTCATTGGAAATAATATCCAGTTTTTTCTGGGTCTCTCCCTGGACATTTTCACTGCCGGCGGTTCCCAGGACACCAATCAGGGCACCCTTATTCACAGCGCTGGAGATGTTCTTGCACGCGACCAGTGTGTCGTTCAGCAATAAGCTGAAATCGCCGCTCCCGCCGGTACGGCGCTGTTCCTCGATGATAAACTGGGTAATCGTCTGGCCTATCTGCATAGCGCTTTCCTCTTGTCTATTTTTATCCACGAACTCAACCGGCGGCACTTGCCCCTCGGGAGAAACCACCATCCGCTGTTCATGATTATCTACTTATTCCCGGGAAAATAAAAGCTAAGCCGCATGTGTTGCCCATAGCGCAGGACGAACGACTGGATTTGTCCGCCTGTTCACAGGATAATAGCGCTACTATATAAATGGGGTAGAGGACAACAGGCACCGTATCACTGCTGCTGCCCTCACGCCGTTATCTCCTTAGATTGCCACTGGCTACTTGCCGCAAAAGACAGCACCCGACCGATGTTCACACCCCTGTACCTGAAAAAAAATGAGGACCGCCGCCTGCGGGCCGGACATTTGTGGATCTTCAGTAATGAAGTAGACGTGGCACGCACACCGCTGAGCGGCTTCGATCCGGGGCAACAAGTCATCGTCTGCGCCGCCGACAAACGTCCCCTGGGGATTGCCTACATCAATCCCCACTCGTTGATTTGTGCACGCCTGATCAGCCGGGACCCGACCAGAGGACTGAATGAAGCGCTGTTGACACAGCGCCTGCAACTTGCCCTGGCATTGCGGGAACGCCTTTTCGATGCGCCCTGCTACCGGCTGGTTTTCGGTGAGGGCGATTTCCTGCCTGGCCTGATCATCGACCGCTACCACGATAGCTGCGTGGTGCAGCTCACCACCCTGGGTATGGAGCAGCATAAGGAGGCGATCATTAATGCCTTGCTTGAGGTACTGCAACCCGCACACATTATTCTGCGCAATGACAGCGCCATTCGCACGCTGGAGGGACTGCCGCGCTATGTAGAAGTCTGTCACGGTGAACCGCCGAGTACGATCGCGCTGGAAGAAAATGCCTGCCGCTTCCATGTGGACCCCCTGGGTGGTCAGAAAACCGGCTGGTACTATGACCACCGGGCCAACCGTGCGCGGCTGGCGCCTTACGTCAAGGGACAGCGAGTGCTGGATCTTTTCAGCTACTGCGGCGCCTGGGGGATACAGGCAGCCCAGGCCGGCGCCCGCGCGGTGATGTGCGTGGACAATTCCCGACCGGCCCTGGAACGAGTGAAGGAAAATGCCGCACTGAACCAGCTCGGTGACATCGTGACTGCCGTACAGGGAGACGTCTTTGACACTTTGCAGGCATTGCAGGAAGCGGGCGAGCACTTTGATGTGGTCATCCTGGATCCCCCGGCCTTCATCAAACGCAAGAAGGATCTTGCCGTTGGCAGCCGCGCCTACCGCCGCATCAATCAGCTGGCCATGCGCTTACTCAGGGACAACGGGATCCTGGTATCGGCTTCCTGCTCCTTTCATATGAAGGCCGAGGACCTGATGGCAGCCATGCAGCAGGCCGCCTGCCGTAGCGGGCGCGCCCTGCAGATTCTGGAACAGGGACACCAGGGCGCCGATCATCCGGTACATCCGGCCATCCCGGAAACTGCTTATCTGAAAAGCTTCTTCGCCCATCTACCCGGCAAGCTCTGATGCTATACTGAGCACCGCTATGATTAAATACCCCCAGATCGACCCCGTTGCCCTCAGCCTTGGTCCATTGAAGATCCACTGGTACGGCATTATGTATCTGATCGGCTTCAGCGCTGTGTGGTGGCTGGGCAGCCGGCGTGCCCGCAGCACCCCGGGCTGGAAGCCGGAGGAAATCGGCGATCTGGTATTCTACGGCGCCCTGGGCACCATACTCGGCGGCCGCCTGGGCTACATCCTCTTTTACGGCCTGCCGGACTATCTCGCCGCCCCGCTCAATATTTTCAAAATCTGGCAGGGTGGCATGTCGTTTCATGGGGGTCTGCTGGGTGTCATTATCGCCATGGCCCTGTTTGGCAGGAAAACGGGGAAAAGCTTTTTCGAGGTCGCCGACTTCGTGGCGCCCATGGTGCCTATCGGTCTGTTCGCCGGCCGCATCGGCAACTTTATCAATGGCGAACTGTGGGGACGCGTCACCGATCTTCCCTGGGCCATGGTGTTTCCCGATCCCCGGGCGGGGCTGCTGCCGCGTCATCCCTCCCAGCTTTATGAGGCGCTGCTTGAAGGGGTACTGCTGTTTGTCATCCTCTGGCTGTATTCTGCCAAGCCCCGCCCCACCATGGCGGTATCCGGCCTGTTTCTCAGCGGCTATGGCCTGTTCCGTTTTCTCGTTGAGTTCACCCGCATGCCGGATGCCCAACTGGGCTTCATCGCCTTTGGCTGGCTGACCATGGGCCAGATACTGTCTATCCCGATGTTCCTGGTCGGTGCCGGCATGCTGTGGTGGGCTTACCACCGCATGCAAGACGGCAGCAGCAAGGAGAAAGGTAAAGAATGAAGCAGTATCATGAGCTAATCCGAACGGTAAGGGATCAGGGCATCCGCAAAGATGATCGTACCGGCACGGGGACCCTCAGCTTGTTCGGCTACCAGATGCGCTTTGAACTGGGTACCGGATTTCCTCTGGTGACGACCAAAAAGCTCCATCTGCGAAGCATTATTCATGAATTGTTGTGGTTCCTGTCCGGAGATACCAATCTCCGTTATCTGCACGAAAACGGTGTCAGCATCTGGGATGAATGGGCGGATAGCGATGGCAATCTGGGGCCGATTTACGGCTATCAGTGGCGTTCCTGGCCGACGGCCGACGGCCGGCATATCGATCAGATCAGCCAGCTGGTGGAAGAAATACGGTGCAATCCCGACTCCCGCCGGCTGATCGTCAGCGCCTGGAACGTCGGCGAAATCGACAAGATGGCCCTGCCGCCCTGCCACACCCTGTTTCAATTCTATGTTGCCCAGGGACGACTCTCCTGCCAACTGTATCAACGCAGCGCAGACATCTTTCTGGGGGTGCCCTTCAATATCGCTTCCTACGTGCTGCTGACAATGATGATTGCCCAGGTGACCGGCCTGGAACCCGGGGAGTTCATCCATACCCTGGGGGATGCCCACCTCTATCTGAATCATCTGGAGCAGGCGGAGCTGCTGCTGTCGCGCCAACCTTATCCGCTACCCCGGATACAGCTCAACCCCGCTGTAGGTACGCTCTTCGATTTTGGTTTCGATGATTTCCATCTGCGGGATTACCTGGCCCACCCCCCGATTCGGGCGGCAGTGGCTATCTGAGACGCGTACTCCGGTCAAGATGATGATTTCCCTGATCGCGGCCCTGTCACGCAATAAGGTCATCGGCCGGGACAATCAGCTGCCCTGGAAACTGCCGGCTGACATGCAGCATTTCCGCCGCCTCACCCTGGGCAAGCCTGTTCTCATGGGGCGCCGGACATTCGAATCCATCGGCGGTGCCCTGCCGGGACGCAGCAATATTGTTGTCAGCCGCAATGCGGCCTGGGAGGCACCGGGCTCCCTGACGGTGCACTCTCTGGCCGAGGGTATCAAGCAGGCGCGCGGCCACCGGGAACTGATGATCATCGGCGGTGCAACCATCTTCGCTGCCGCACTGCCGCTGGCGGATCGCATGTATCTCACCATTATCCACCAGGATATTTCCGGCGATACCCGTTTTGTTGAATTCGACGCCCAGGACTGGGATGAAATCGAGCGTAGCGATCATGCACCCGATGAAGCCAACCCCTATCCCTACAGCTTTATCACACTGCAGAGAAAGGCCCGGCTGAGCAAGCGTGGCGGCTGATCGAGGGCCACCACACTGCCCACGCCGGCTGTGCAGCCTAATGCAGGCGCTGCTCGTTTTCTCCAGAGCCTGCCACCGTAAAACTGGATTGCTCCGGCTTCTTGGTGGCGCTATCCTGCAGGCGCTCGATGCTGGGCGCCGTATCACTGCCTGCTTTCTCCTGCTGCCCGGCCACAGCCACAGGTTCTTCACCGTCATCCCCGGCGGGCACTGCAACTGCCGGCGTTTCTTCTGGGGATCCAGGCTCACTGCCCGCTATATCGGCTGCCGCCTCAGGTGCCGCTGAAGCAGCCTTTTTTTCAGTACTTTCCCCAACGGGGCTGAGCATCTCTGCGACACGCTCTTTTTCACCACGCTCAGTGCTTTCCTCAACCACGGTGGCCGCCTCTGCCCCAGCACTTTCTGCGCCAGTCGCCTGCACGGCGGTCGCCACCTCGTCCTGCGCCGCCAGAGGCTCAAGTTTAGCCATGGCATCGGGCAGCTGCGCATCGGTCGCGCAGAACTTTTGCGCCCCCTCAGCCAGGTGCTGATACAGATTACGGTAATCCGAAGTCATGGTGTTAAACAACTCCGCCGTTCTGGAAAAATGATGAGTTACTTCCTGGCGATAGTGCTGCAGTTCTTCCTGCACGCCTTGCAGCTCCGCTTCCACTTCTTTACTGATACCGGTGCTGTCATTGGCACTGTGGCCCAAAAAATAACCCCCGATAATGCCGATGGCAAAACCACCCACAATAAAAATCCATTCCATTAGCTTCCCCCCCTTGAAAATCATTATGATTAGCAGGCCTATGTTGCATGACAACAGGGAATCAGGCAAGTCTTAAGCATGCTTTTATCGTGTTTCATATCAGCCTGGAATCCGCTGCTTTTTTTCACTCTCCAGCAAGCCATCCAGGCTGTGTTGACAATAAGGCCCCCATCGATATACTCAAAGTAACCTTGGATCAATCGCTTACAGCCAGGAACGTTGACCATGAGAATTTTGGCCGCCGATATCGGTGGCACCAAGACATTGCTTCAGGTCGCCGACTATCACGGCAAACGCTTTCATCTGGTACATGAGCAACGCTTTCACAGCGCGGCATTCGACGACTTTCACCAACTTCTTGGGAAATTCCTGGCTGAAACACAAGAACCAACGTCCCCCATTCACAGCGCCTGCCTGGCCGTCGCCGGCCCCGTACAGGAGCAAGGGAAACAGCAGACCGCGTCGGTCACCAATCTTCCCTGGACACTAGACAGCGCCCGTCTCGCTGAGGCCTTCAATATCCCCAGCGTACGGCTGATTAACGACTTCCAGGCCGTTGGTTATGGCGTGCAGACCCTGAATGAACATGAGCTGTATGCACTTCAGGCAGGAGAGCCTCTGGTGCGGGCCCCCGCACTGGTCATCGGCGCCGGCACCGGCCTGGGTGCCGGCCAATTAATCTGGTGCCAGGATCATTACCAGATTATCGCTTCTGAATATGGTCATGCTGACTTTGCACCCACGGATCCTTTACAGGCCGAGCTATGGCAATTTCTCAGGCAACGACTGGGTAGGGTGGCTATCGAAGCAGTGCTTTCCGGACCCGGGCTAGTGAGTATCTACCAATTTTTCTGCAGCCGTCAACCTGCTGCCATATCGTGGCAACTTCAGCAACGCTTATCCACAGGCGATTCAGCAGCTGCGATCAGCGAATACGCCCAGGAACACCAGGATCCACTGGCGTGTCAGGCACTGGCACTGCTGGTATCGATTTACGGTGCCCAGGCGGGTAATCTTGCTCTGGTCAATTTAGCCCAGGGCGGCGTCTATATTGCCGGCGGTATTGCACCCAGAATTCTTGGCCAACTGCGCGGTGGGAATTTTATCAACGCCTTCAATAATAAGGGAAAAATGTCTCACCTTATGGAGAAATTCCCCGTCGTGGTAGTCATGGATCCCAAGGTGGGCCTGCGCGGCGCCGCCCTGGTGGCAACACTGCGCAAATAAGCTATCCTGTTGCAGGCTAACAGGGTATTCACACACCGGCGCGGATGGAATTAATTCCTCAGCAGGCAAAAATGCTGCCATCAGGTGTTCTGCCCTTCTTATATTTTGACAACCGATTGATTTATAAAATATTTTATTGGAACCTGATTTGTTCGTCATGACGAACTTGATCCAGCATCCAGGCCTTGTATTTTTTGAATTACGCGCTGCGCCGCCCGGCCTGCACCGGAATGACAACAGTCGCATTAATCGGCGTCTTCTTTAAATATAAATACTGTGCCAATCTGGCTGCCCCTCCAGCTCAAACGTCGAGATTGGCGACGGCAAGCGCGTGTTTTTCGATAAAGTCGCGTCGAGGTTCCACCTGATCTCCCATCAGGGTTGTGAAGATCTCATCCGCACCCACAGCATCTTCAATCTTCACCTGCAACAGGCGACGTGTGTCCGAATTCATGGTTGTTTCCCATAACTGCTCTGGATTCATCTCGCCCAAACCCTTGTAACGCTGAATCTGTTGTCCCCGCTTAGCCTCCGTCATCATCCACTCATAGGCCTCCTTGAAACAGGAGATGGCAATTTTCTGCTCACCACGCTGCACAAAGGCACCGTCACCGATCAGTCCCTGTAACTGGCTGCCCAACTTCACCATATTTTCATATTCTGATGAACTAAAAAACTCGGGGTTCAACTCCCGGGTCGTCACCAGTCCGTGAGTATATTCGCTGATACTTGCTTTCCAGGCAAGGTCGTCGGCCGCCTGGTGTACCTGAATTTCATAACGAACATTACCGCGAGCACTTTGATTCAGACGATTCGCCAGTTCTTCTAACCAGGTTCTGACAACAAAAATATCCCGGATATCTTCCCTGCTCAGGGCTTCCATGCCGATCATCATCTCCAGCACGGTAGCGCTGAGTCGCTTCGACATGCGCCGGATGGTAGCCATCACCAGCATATACTGCCGGGCGATCTCGCCAAAGGCCTCCACACTGACCGGCGGGGTGTCAGCGGCAAGATAGAACCGGGTATTATCGAGCGCCGCCTGCAACAGCACGGTATTCAGCTCGATATCGTCCTTAACATAACGTTCCTGTTTACCCTTTTTAATCTTGTACAAGGGCGGTTGGGCAATATAAATATGTCCTCTTTCCACCAGATCTCGCATCTGGCGATAGAAAAAGGTTAGGAGCAGGGTGCGAATATGGGAACCATCGACATCGGCATCGGTCATGATAATGATGCGGTGGTAGCGCAACTTGTCCGGATTAAAATCCTCCTTGCCGATGCCGCAACCCAGCGCTGTAATCAGAGTGCCAATCTCCGCTGAGGATAACACTTTGTCAAAGCGGGCTTTTTCCACATTGAGAATTTTGCCCTTCAGCGGCAAAATGGCCTGATTACGGCGATCACGTCCCTGTTTTGCCGAGCCACCGGCAGAATCACCCTCCACCAGAAACAGTTCCGACAAGGCCGGATCCTTTTCCTGGCAGTCCGCCAGTTTCCCGGGAAGTCCCGCCACATCCAGGCTTCCCTTGCGCCGGGTCATCTCGCGCGCCTTGCGGGCGGCCTCCCGAGCGCGCGCCGCATCGATGATCTTGGCGGTAATCGCCTTTGCCTCGGCGGGATTCTCCAGCAGGAAATCCAGTAGTTTTTCGCTGGCAATGGATTCCACCACCCCGCGAATCTCGGAAGAAACCAGTTTCTCTTTGGTCTGGGAGGAAAATTTCGGATCGGGGGCTTTGACAGACAAAACGGCGGTCAGGCCCTCTCGGGAATCATCTCCGGTCATATTGACCTTGGCTTTTCTGGCCAAGCCTTCTTTGTCGATATATTGATTCAGCGTCCGCGTCAGTGCAGCGCGAAAACCCGCCAAGTGCGTACCCCCATCTTTCTGCGGTATGTTATTGGTATAACAGAAAATATTTTCCTGGTAGGAATCATTCCACTGCATCGCAACCTCAACGCCGATGCGGTCCTTCTCGGTGCTGAAGTAGATTACCGTGCGATGCAGCGGTGTTTTATTACGATTGAGGTGTTCCACAAAAGCTCGAATACCCCCTTCATATTCAAATACATCCTTTTTGTCCGTGTTTTCTTCCAGCAACGTGATCCGCACGCCATGATTTAGAAAAGAAAGTTCTCTGAGACGGCGCGCCAGGATATCGTAATGGAAAACCGTGTCACTAAAGATCTCAGGACTGGGTTTGAAACGGATTTCCGTGCCGGTTTGCTCGGTTTCCCCAATGGCAATCAACGGCGCCTGGGGTTCTCCCATACGATATTCCTGCTGATAAATATGCCCCCCCCGCCGGATCGTCAGTGTCAGGCTCTCGGAGAGTGCATTAACGACCGAGATGCCGACACCATGCAGACCACCGGAAACTTTGTAGGAATTATCGTCGAATTTCCCCCCGGCGTGCAGCACAGTCATAATCACTTCGGCAGCAGAACGTCCCTCCTCGGGATGGATATCCACGGGAATCCCCCGACCGTCATCCACCACGGTGACCGCCCCGTCACTATGAATCGTGACCGATATTTCACTACAGTGCCCTGCCAGGGCTTCGTCAATGGAATTATCCACAACCTCAAAGACCATATGATGAAGGCCGGTGCCATCATCCGTATCACCGATATACATACCGGGGCGTTTTCTCACCGCATCTAGCCCGCGTAGCACCTTAATGCGTGATGAATCATAAGTCTGGTCCTGGGTCATTTCATTTTTACCTGGCAAAAGGAAGCATTATAGCACCTCTTGGATACAACCATGTTTCACGTGGAACCTTTTCTGAATGATCCTTTTAGGCAGACTAGCCAAGGCTTCTGTTGCCGTAACAAAGCCCTGTATATTTAATTCATCAATTAATTCGAAAAAAATATCCTGATGCCTGCGATCCAGCTCTGCTGTCACATCGTCTACCAGGATAATGCATGATCGACCTGTCCGACGGGTATAGACCTTGGCCTGAGCGAACTGCAAGGCAAAAATCACCAGTTTTTGCTGTCCCCGTGAGATATTTTCCTTCAAGGCAACGCCATGCCGCCGAAAAACGAGGTCGGCTCGATGCGGCCCGCGCCCCGTATAGCCTCGTGTTGTATCGGTGGAACGCGAATCTCTGAGCACATCCTGAAATTCCCGCCCTCGCTCCCAACCAGGATAATAATGAACGCTAAGATCCTTAATAGCAGGCAGTAAGACCTCCAGATAACGATGGAAATCATCGATCAATTCTTGGGAAAACAAGCTTCTAAGCACATCTATCTCTATCGCGGCCTCTTGCAGCGTTGTATCCCATATTTCAACGTCCCCGCCTTGCTGTAGAGAGAGATTCCGTTGTTTCAAGGTTCTTGAATAACGGCGCCAGAGAGGAAGAAAGGATTGTTCCACGTGAAACAGGCCCCAGTTCATAAACCGTCTGCGAGAATCCGGGCCTTCTGTCAATATGCGATAGCTTTCCTGGTGCAGGATAATCAATGGAAGATAATTGGCAAGCTCTGATGTTTTCTTAATCAATTTGCCATCAGCCTTTATTCTCAGATGATTATTCTGATAGGCGATTCCCAGACCGGCCGCCTGGGCAGTATTTCCACGGCTTATTCGGCTGAACAGGTTAAAACCCGCCTGGCCGCTGCTGACCACCCGTGCCAAATGATTTGAGCGAAATGATCGACCGCGGGATAACAGGTAAAGGCATTCCAGCAAGCTGGTCTTGCCACTGGCATTTTCTCCAAAAAAAAGATTGATTCCAGAAGCTGGCCGGATATCAAGGGCCTGCAAACAACGGATATGTTGTGCCTGGAGGCGCGTTACGATCATCACAAAAGTCTGCTATTTGTACTGAAGGAGACGTCCCGGCATGAGGGGCCAGTATCATCACTGAAAAATCTGATGGCGCGGGGATATTCAGCGCTCATAGGGAACATCCGGGTGCTGCTTTCAAAACAGCGGTTGATCACACTGTAATCATGACAATGCCGGC
>CAZFJS010000008.1:2878-5783 GCA_964519605.1 uncultured Gammaproteobacteria bacterium | reverse complement strand
CGGGTGCTGCTTTCAAAACAGCGGTTGATCACACTGTAATCATGACAATGCCGGCGCGGCGGCGGAGAAAACCAGGGGGAAACCGGTGGTTCTACAGCCTCATAGGCATCACAACATATTTGCATTGGGCACCATCAACGCCACGCAACAGACAGCAGCTATTGGCATCGGATAGCAACAATTGAATCTCATCGGAGTCACAGGCACTGAGTGCGTCCACCAGATAACTGACATTAAAACCGATTTCCAGAGCGCTTCCCTCATAACTCACCGGAATCTCCTCCTCCGCCTCCTCCTGCTCAGGATTATGAGCAAAAATATGCAGCAAGCCCGGAGAAAATTCCAGCCTGACGCCCCGGTACTTTTCATTTGAAAGGATAGACACCCGGCTCAGAGCCTGCTTGAGCTGCTCCCGCTGACAGGTCACGATCTTGTCGCAGTTGATAGGCACGACATTCTGGTAATCCGGGAAACGTCCA
The DNA here is from genome assembly GCA_964519605.1 of uncultured Gammaproteobacteria bacterium. Taxonomy (GTDB): domain Bacteria; phylum Pseudomonadota; class Gammaproteobacteria; order SZUA-140; family SZUA-140; genus CAZFJS01. The sequence continues at coordinate 5,304 of CAZFJS010000008.1, read as the reverse complement.
TCGATCAACTTGGAAATGAAATTGATCTGGGTTGTACTCAACTGAATAAAATTACTGCCGAGAGAGATGCGGGCAGGTGTATCTTCGTCGACCAACAAGCGAACGAGTTCCAGAACACCCTTTCTTGGAATGATGACTTGTTGATTTTCAACGAGTTCTTTTGAACCTACCGGTATTTCACAAAGCGCCAGCCGATGCCCGTCAGTTGCCACCAGGCGCATACAGTCTTCCCCCAGCTCCATCAGCATGCCGTTCAAGTAATAACGCACATCCTGCTGTGCCATGGCAAAGTGACTGCGCTCTATCGCGTTCTTAAGAATTTTCTGAGGGAGCTCAAAAGAAATGGCCTCACGATTGGTTTCAATGGCGGGAAAATCGCCAGCGGGTAGTGTGCTCAGCGTAAACCGGCTTTTCCCGGAACGTACAGAGACTTTTTCACCATCGACTTTAAAACTGATTTCGGCACCTTCCGGCAGCGCACGGCAGATATCGAGAAATTTTCTTGCCGGCAAGCTAATGCAGCCATCCACCCCATTTTTGATCTCGGCCCGCGTGTTCATTTGCACCTCAAGATCAGTCGTCGTCAGTGACAACACATTGCCATTTACGGACATAAGGATGTTGGCAAGAATCGGCATGGTTTGTCTACGCTCTACCACACCACTGATCATCTGCAGTGGTTTTACCAAGGCTTCTCTATCAATAATAAATTTCATAGTATTTTTAAAAGACTTATTATTTGTTATTAAATATAGTGACTGAGATTTTCGGTATAAGTAGATTTTTTAATTATTTTACAAACAGTTAACAACTCTAAAAATTGTGTCTTTCTGTCTGAGAAAGTCATGAAAAGACGGTATGAACTGTGGATAAAAAACGGGTTTATCCACAGGCCACTTTTATCCACAAGCTATCAACATTATGATGTCAGCATTCTCAACAGGTTACTGTAGTCCTCATTGATCCTGTTATCGGTCTCTCGAAGCTCCTTGATCTTTCTACAGGCGTGCAGAACAGTGGTATGATCGCGGCCACCAAACACTTCCCCGATCTCCGGCAAACTGTGGTTGGTCAGCTCCTTGGCAAGCGCCATAGCCATCTGTCGCGGACGGGCGACGGAACGGGACCTTCTTTTCGATTTCAGATCAGAGATGCGTATCTTACAGTAGTCTGCCACGGTCTTCTGGATATTATCAACACTGATGAGCCTGTCTTGCAGGGCAATAAGGTCTTTCAGGGCTTCCTTGGTGAGGTCCAGCGTAATGGGCTTCCCGGTGAACCGTGAGCAGGCAATCACGCGGCGCAGCGTTCCTTCAAGTTCCCGGATATTGGAGCGCATGCGCTGGGCGATAAAAAAAGCGACATCATCGGGTAGCTCGACATGGATTTGTACTGCCTTGCTCATCAGAATGGCGACCCGGGTCTCCAACTCGGGAGGTTCGACGGTCACCGTAAGTCCCCAGCCGAAACGGGATTTCAGGCGTTCTTCCAGGCCGCCCACTTCCTTGGGATAGCGATCACAGGTCATGATCACCTGGCTTCTACCTTCAAGCAAGGTATTGAAAGTATGAAAAAATTCTTCCTGGGAGCGTTCTTTGTTAGCGAAAAACTGAATATCGTCAATCAACAGAGAATCCACCGAACGGTAATATCTTTTAAAATCATTGATGGCATTGTGCTGAAAGGCCTTAACCATGTCCCCGACGAAACGCTCGGAGTGGATGTAGACCACACGGGCAGCGGGATCCTTTTGGACAATCAGATGGCCGATGGCATGCATCAAATGGGTCTTGCCCAGTCCTACACCGCCATAAATAAACAGCGGATTATAGGCAGTAGCGGGGTTTTCGCCGACCTGAACGGAGGCCGCTTTGGCCAGCTGGTTGGATTTCCCCTCGACAAAATTCTCAAAGGTGAATTCGGGTCGCAGGTTCTGAATATGATTGACGTCGTTTCTGTCACCTTTGCGATTAAAGCTGGCCTCGAAAAGTGGCGGCCGCCGCGAGACACGTGGTGGCTCTTCCTGAGCATCGCCAGCCGCGAAGGCCGGTTCATTGCTGCCGATTTCCAGGTTAACATGAAAGTGATCAGGGTCACGCAATCTGGCGGTAATGGTGGCGATATTATGGAAAAAATGCTCATTGACGGAATCAAGCACATAACGGTTAGGTGCCAACAGACGGAGGGTATTCTGTTCTTCAATCGCTTGCAGAGGCCTGATCCAGGTATTGAATTGCTGAGCGCTCAGTTCATTTTCCAACTGGTCGAGACACTTTTGCCAAAGCGTTCTTTCCACCTACGGTCCCCCCATTTTATGTGTGTCTGCCGATGTGAAGAGGGAGTGTATACCCCTTTGAATCGCTAATCCATATCTCTGTAAAGCTGTATTTGCGGCCTAAAAGCAGATAGATAGTGCAAGATACTGG
>CAZFJS010000008.1:0-2778 GCA_964519605.1 uncultured Gammaproteobacteria bacterium | reverse complement strand
AGAGATTGACACAGACGGTGCAAACTGGGTATTTTAGAGCGCTTTGTTTCTGGGGAAGGCTCGGACCTTTGTCCGGTGTACAGTACTATAGAATATTTTAGCGAATATTTTTTATTTTTTAGGGAATACCATGAAGAGAACATATCAGCCGAGTAATCTTAAGCGCAAGCGCACCCATGGCTTCAGGGCAAGAATGCGGACCGCATCGGGCCGGATGGTCATCAAACGCCGCCGTGCCAAAGGAAGAGCGCGTTTGAGTGCCTGATCATCACTACCAGTCAGGGTTTCAGCAGAAGGTGTCGCCTTGTCAGGCCGGAAGACTTTCAGCGTGTATTCCGGCACGCACGCAGATATTCGAGTAATTATTTTACCGTCCTGGTCAGAGAAAATCAGCTGGACTTTCCCAGGCTGGGGCTGGCAATTTCACGCAAATCGGCCAGAACCGCGGTTCAGAGGAACCGGGTCAAACGCATCATTCGCGAGGAATTCCGACAGCATCAACAACATCTTGGTGGTTTTGACGTGGTTTTTATCACCCGCCGTCCGGTTGCTAAAAAAGACCGGCGTGAACTGCACGCGTTGATTGAAAGGCACTATAAGGAATTAGAACAATGCAAAGAATGCTGATGTTGTTGATTCGTGCTTACCGTTATCTGCTCAGCCCTCTGCTGGGATCCCACTGTCGCTTTTATCCCAGTTGTTCCGAATATTCAGAACAGGCGATTGCCGTTCATGGACTGCTTCGGGGGGGCTTGCTGGCGCTGAAACGCCTGGGCCACTGTCATCCCTGGCATCCGGGCGGTGTGGATCCGGTACCTGAAAAAACAATGAAATAGGCGCTATGGAAAATCAGAGGATCATCTTATTTTTTGCCCTGTCTTTTGTCCTGCTGCTGATTTGGCAGTCCTGGCAAAAGGACTTTGGTGCGCCACCACAGCGTGAGCAGGCCACCATCACAGGGCAGGCGAAGACAGCCGCAAAGAATACCGCGGATGTGCCCGCGCCGCCGCGGGAGAAGGCTGAAAAAGCAGGGCAGCTCGCTCCGGAAGTTCGGGAAAGCCGGGATGTTATAGAAAAGGGCAAGCGTATCCATGTGGTGACCGATTTGCTTGATGTGCAGATCGATACCATCGGTGGTGATGTCCGTCAGGTGGAGTTGCTGGACTACCCGGTAAAAGTCGACAAGCCTGATATTCCCTTCAAGCTTATGGAAGACACGCCCAGGCGGATTTTCATCGCTCAGAGTGGCCTGTTATCAAAAGCACCGGCCCCGGATCATCATGCCGAATACCGTGCAGACAAACTGACCTATCAGCTGCCGGCCGGCAGCGACGAGCTTCGGGTGCCCCTTCACTGGCGTTCTCCAGAAGGTATCTCGGTAACCAAGACCTTTATTTTCAAGCGCAACAGCTATGTCATCAAGGTGGAACACGCCGTCGAGAATGGCAGCCAGGCAGCATGGCAGGGCAATGCCTACCGCCAGTTGCAGCGCAGCGAGCCCACCAAGGAAGAAAAGCCCCGTTTCATCTATACCTTTATCGGTGGTGTGATCTACAGTCCCGAAAACAAATACGAGAAGATCAAATTCGATGATATGAAGGAACAGGATCTCAGCCGCGACGTCAAGGGGGGCTGGGTGGCCATGATCCAGCACTACTTTGTCGGTGCCTGGATTCCGGAGCAGGATCGGACTGATCATTTCTATACCAAGGCACCGTCGGTACGGCCCTATGTCATTGGGCTGATCTCCCCACAACTCACAGTGGAACCGGGTAAGACCGGCTTGTTCGACAGCAGGTTGTATGTGGGGCCCAAGGACCAGAAACGTCTCAAGAAAGTTGCCGAGGGCCTCGATCTGACCGTCGATTACGGCATTCTGACAGTTCTTTCCAAACCGATTTTCTGGCTGATGGGCTATATTCACGGCATCATCGGCAACTGGGGTTGGTCCATTATCATTTTGACGCTGCTGATCAAGCTGGTGTTCTACAAGCTGTCAGCGACCAGTTATCGCTCTATGGCTAACATGCGCACCATGCAGCCCAAGATTGTCGCCCTCAGAAAACGCTATGGCGACGACCGACAGCGTATGAGCCAGGCGATGATGGAGCTGTACAAGAAGGAGAAGATTAACCCCCTGGGCGGCTGTCTGCCCATGGTGGTGCAGATCCCCGTCTTTATCGCCCTCTACTGGGTATTGCTGGAAAGCGTAGAACTGCGCCAGGCGGATTTCATGTTCTGGATCCATGATCTGTCCACCAAGGATCCCTACTATATTCTTCCCCTGCTTATGGGCACCACCATGTTTATTCAGCAAAAGCTGAATCCGCCACCACCGGATCCCATCCAGGCCAAGGTCATGATGGCGCTGCCCCTTATCTTCACCCTGTTCTTCGCCTTTTTCCCTTCGGGACTGGTGTTGTACTGGGTGACCAACAGCAGCATTTCCATACTGCAGCAGTGGTACATCACCCGCAGTATCGAAAAGAAGGCGGCGCTGGCCAAATAAAGCCACGCCACATGATGACCGCATTTCCCGGATAAGCGGCTGATGCAGATGAACAGCGATACCATCGCGGCGATCGCGACACCCGCCGGCCGGGGCGGTATCGGGATTATCCGGGTATCCGGGCCGCTGGCAGCGGCCATCGCTGTTGATGTCCTGGGCCAGCGGCCCACCCCCCGCCAGGCCGAATATCTGCCTTTTCGCGCTAGCGACGGGCAGATTATTGATCATGGGATTGCCCTGTTTTTCCCGATGCCCCATTCCTTTACCGG
>CAZFJS010000007.1:16837-29098 GCA_964519605.1 uncultured Gammaproteobacteria bacterium | reverse complement strand
TTAAAATCCCTCGGCTTAACGGCCGTGCCGGTTCGATTCCGGCCCCGGGCACCATATAAAAACGGTTTCCTTGTATCATGAATAAACCCCTTGAATAATAGTTACTTTTGTTCTTGGATCCACATAAAATGTATATTTAATACATTTTATGTGGATCCAAACTTTTGCATGTCTATGGGTAGCTTGATTGGAGGTGGATCATGATTATAAAAAAACTTCTTATTATCGTATGTATAGTCCCATTGCTTTATGCCTGTGGCGGCGGTAGCGGGGGAGGTAGTGGTGGGGGTGGCGCCAAATCTGTACCATCCGGTCTGATCAGCATTACTGGCAACAATGCCATGGATGTCGCCGGGGATAGCGCAGCCTTGGTGATCGGCACCCCTGATGCAGCTGATCTCGGTGAGACTCTGATCGTCAGCCTTGAGTCCCATCCGCTGGCCAGACATTTTCCCATCATTGCCTTCGCCAAAAATCAGCTGCGGTGGTTTGTAGAGCAAGACATCGCGGAATCGCTGGTCACCAGCAATGCTGTAACAGGCGTATCCGCTACAGTGACGGTCGATTGTGACAATACAGGCAAGGGCTCGGTGAGCGTGGCATTCATTGACGCGGATAATAGTGGCACTGTGAGCACCGGCGATTCTTTTACACTCACATTCACTAATTGCCTGGAAAATACACTGCAAACGACGCTGGGTGGTGCAATGGTGCTCAGCAATCTTAACGTGACGGGTGACCCGAAAATGCCGGGGTCGGCATGGAGCATTTCGGCAAGCTTCAGCTTCAATGCCTTGACATATAGCGATCCCAGTCTAACAGAGAGCATTAGTGGTGGCCTGGCCTTCAGCATTAGCACCACGGATAGTGCAGTTTTCACCGGAACCATCGATGTCACTTCACTGAGCGGCCAGTTCAATGGTGAGACCGAAACCCTCAGCAATATTTCATATACCTTTAGCAGCGATGACAACACACTGGTCTATACGCTGGCAACGACAGGGGGCAAGTATGGCAGTTCACTGCTGGGGGGCTCAGTTTCCATCGAGACCATCACGCACCTGTCAGGAACTGATCCCAACAACCCTGATACCGGTGTAATGAAGTTTGTCGGTGCGAATAACACCAGCATTACCTTGACAGCACTGGACAGTATCAATGTCCAGCTCGATGTTGATACGGATGGGGATGGTGCCACAGACCAGACGATCGCTACCACCTGGGCGGCTCTCGATGTGTAGCCTGCTCAGTCGTGCATATTTTCAGCAGAGCTTAGCACCTGGAGGAGAGAAGACGAGGGAAGATCACTTGGGAAAACCATTTGGTTGCGTTATTTAAGCGCTGCGCTACCGAACTTTTCTCCCGAGTGTGAAAAGCCCCCGCCATAAAAAATCATGACGGGGGCTTGGCTCCGGCTCAACGTTCTTTCTACAAGTTCATTCCGGCCGCGTTCTGGTTACAGAAAGGCGGGGTGCTAATCCCTTAAACCATGCAGCTAATGACGCATGCCCTGCCTGCCACGCCAATGAAGGCAGACGAAAATCCAAATAACCCAGCGCGGAAATGATTGCCAGATGCGCCAGGTTTATTGTTTCGGGTAGTGTCTGTATCCGGGCATCCGCCTCATCCAGGGCCTGCTTAATTCCTGTTTGCCAACGTACCAACCAATACGATGATTGTTCGTGTTCTGCGCGGCGCTGTTCCATGACCACATTATAGGCTGAGTCAAGTATGCCATCGGCCAATGCCTGCCAGCGTAGCACCTCCCAGCGCAACGGGCCTGTTTTCGGTATCAAGCATGTATTGGGTAACAAAGTGTCCAGGTATTCACAGATGACAGGGCTATCATACAAAGCATTGCCCTCATCCAGGATCAGTACGGGAACTTTAGCCAGTGGATTTGCATCCTTCAGCATGGCAGCGTCATTGAACGGGTTGCATGCTACCATTTCTACTTGTTCATCCAGCCCTTTCTCGATCACCACCATCCGTACCTTTCTGGAGTAGGGCGAGGTGTTGCTATAAATTAGTTTCATACTCACATTACCTCTCTTCTACTTGCCCGGAATGTTGTGGTCATTCATGTCCTCTTAGGATATAGGGTCAGAGCATTTCAAGCAGCTCTGGATTAGGCTCGGGTTTGGTGATGTGGTTGGTGTAATTGGACAGGGTTTTGATAGTGACGATTAGAATCACCTCGAATACCTGTTGTTTTGTAAAACCGGCATCCAGAAATGTTTGCAAATCTGCATCAGGCACCCAACCCCGGTTACTCACAAATGATTGCGCCAATTGTGCCAGGGCGCGGTCTTGAGGATCCTCAATCTCACCTCCACAACGAAGTGCGCTGATTGTCTGCGCTTTGACTTTGTTCATTTTTCCCAATGCACTGTGGGCAATCGTACAGAAATCACACTCATTGAGGGTGCTTACCGCGAGCAGGGCAGTCTGCTGTTGAGCGGGTGTTAATGAGCTTTGTGAAATAAGCTGATTGAGCGTCAAGTAGGCCTCTATGGTAGTCGGCGCTTCTGCCATCGGCCAAAACAGATTGGGGACAAAACCGTATTCTTGCTGAACACCCTGTAACAGTGCTTTTGACTTTGCCGGTGCCGTCTCCAGGCTATGATGAGTAAAATCGATCATGGTGCGCTCCTCTCCAGATTCAAGACATTAAATACGTTGAAGCGTCTATATTAATACCTATAATGTGAACGATGAATGCTCAAAGAATCAATAATGATGCTACTCCGACCGGAATCGATGGTTTATCCGATATTTTACGTCTGTTCAGGCTGGACGTGGATATTTACCACAACGCCAAGATTTGCGGGAACTGGAGCATCAACGCCCATACTCTGGGGGCAACCTGCTTTCACATGGTGACCGAAGGGCGCTGTCAAATGGAAGTGCCGGGTTACTTCTCGGGCATGCTTGAGTGTGGTGATTTAGTCATCTTCCCGAGAGAACTCACACATACGATTGTTCCTGAGAAAACGATGTGCGGAAAAGAACAACATCTGCCGTATCGAGAGGCCATGCATCGGGAGGGTACTGGTTTGCTTTGTGGTGAGGTGCGCTTTCAGCACCGTGGTTTTCAATATTTTCTGAACGCTTTGCCGCCTGTTTTTTTACTGCGTAACGATCAGAATAAACCGTGGCTCTGCTCATTATTAACACTGATCGTCACTGAGAGCATGGAAGCGGGGGCTGCCAACAAAGTGATTTTAAGCAAACTTTCCGAATTACTTTTTACCTATGCGATTCGCCAATACGCACTGGATAACCCTGAAAGAGCGGGAATGCTGGCACTTTACAGCCATCATCGCCTGATGGCAGCAATCAATGCTTTTCATCAGCAACCCGATCATAACTGGACCCTGGAGACGCTCGCAAAGCAAGCCGGGTTGTCACGTACAACATTTTCCGAAACCTTCAAACGAGTGAGCACCTGGACTGCCGGCCAATATCTCAGTTGGTGGCGCATGCAGCTGGCGTGGATACAGCTGAGTCATGGTGACAGTCTGGCTAATGTCGCTGCACAAGTTGGTTATCAATCAGAAGCAGCTTTCTCGCGTGCGTTTCAGAAAACCTTCGGCATTCCAGCCGGACGTGTCCGACGTGGCTTGATCACTGTGACACCCGCATCATAAATGGGATATTTGACATCCAGCTTACAACACTGAGCCGTTGACCGCAGGTGAGGGGGCAGGCACAGAAATGCGGATTGAAACTAGGTTTTGATATATCCCAGAGCAATCAGGATGGAAGCACCGGTCACGGCGGTGAGCGCGGCGAAGAAAACAGAAAACAGGGTATATCTGACAGCTTTCATAACAACTTTTTCTCGACAAAACAAGGGTGAATAAGGGTACTACCTGCAAGATAGTGTGTCATCCGCTGGCACCCGTCCAATCAAAGCTTTCTATACTTAGGATCAATAATATCGATGATGTGAGCAAGACGCAGGCTAACGGCTCAGCGCCGGGAATCAGGCTGATCAATTTTGTGGCAGTCTGCGGACTTCCACATGTAGGGATTTTTTCCATAATTCCGCAATTTCCTTCCAGTATCTGAGCTTGTGCGGATTACTGGCAATGTCCTGCCAGCACTGCCTGTCAGTTCCTGGTCTGAATTCACTGAATTGGATGATATGTGCGCTCATGATATTCACCATTGTATTGCAACTATTTAAGGGTGTTCCCTGATGCTATGATATTAATATGGCAAGCTTAAATTTCCCTGAAATACAGGCATCGCCCCAGGAACCGTCGGTACCGCAAAGAAAAAAGTCCCCGGCCGTATGAGGAGGGATAGGGAGGGCGGCCGGGGACTGGAGGAGGTGTCATATGTATATATTCACCTTGAGAATCATTAAAACACAGCGAACTTAAACCCGGCTTAAGAGATCTCTTGCAACAGCAATTACAACAATTGATCCGGCACCGGCAATGGGTGCAACTGCATCAGTGCTGCGCCGAACACTGCCGCGTGCATAAGCAGGATCTCAATACCTGGTTCACCTGGGGACTGGTCAGTGGCCGGCTGGGCAAATATACACAGGCTTTTGCCTGCTTCCGCCATATTCTCACAGTCGAGCCACACAATGCCGGGGCCTGTTACAATCTGGGAAAATTGTTTTCCCTGCAAGGGGATTTCTCCCAGGCAGAGCAATATTATCGTCAGGCCATTGAGCTGAAAAAAGACCTGGCCGAGGCCTATAGCAATTTGGGGCAGGTGCTCTACAACCGCCTCTGCCTGAGTGAGGCGGAGGCTATCTATAGCCGGGCCCTGGCCTATCAGCCGGATTATGCCAACCCCCATTATCATCTGGATGCCGGGGCGGGACACCCGAAAAATGGGCCGCCAGCGCGTATCAGTTTTCAGGCCATCATGCATAATCAGCTGGGCATGGTGCAGCGCAAGCGTAACCACATCGCGGCGGCCCGGGCGAGTTTTCAGAAGGCCATCAATCTCGCCCCGGATTATGTCCTGGCCCACAGCAATTTGCTGTTCCTGCTCAGTTATCATGTCTTGTGCAGCCCGGCAGAAATGCTGGCCGCCCACCAGGCATGGGATCGGCGTCACGGTGGCGCGGCAAAGGCCGCCACCTTTGGCCATCTCTCTGTTGATGATCCGGACAGGCGTCTGAGAATCGGCTACGTGTCCCCTGACTTTCATCAACATGCGGTCAATTATTTTTTTGAGCCCCTGCTGGCCGCCCACCACCGTGAGCGGGTTGAAGTGTACTGCTATGCCGAAGTCAGCCGGCCCGATGTCGTCACCCGGCGTCTGGCTGCGCTGGCTGATGGCTGGTGCTCTACCGTCGGCATGACGGATCTGCAAGTAGCCCGCAAAATTCATGAAGACCGGATTGATGTGCTGATCGATCTGGCCGGGCATACGGGCTCCCGACTGCCGGTATTCGCCTACCACCCTGCGCCGCTACAGGCCACCTATCTGGGCTATCTGACCACCACCGGCCTGGCCGCCATGGATTACTGGATCACCGATGAAGTGCTCCACCCCCAAGACACCGTGGAACTGGCCAGCGAGACCCTGTATCGTCTGCCGCGCTGTTGTCTAGCCTATCAGGCCGCTGCAGATGCGCCCGCACCCCAAGCGCGTACTGGCACGCCACTGACCTTCGGCAGCTTTAATCAGATCACCAAGCTCAGTCCGGAGACCATCTCCCTGTGGAGCGTGATACTCCAGCGTCTCCCTGAAGCGCGCCTGTTACTGAAATGCCAGCTACTGGCGGACCGCGATGTTGCGGCATCCATCCATGAACAATTTGCCACTCACGGCATCGGGGCGGAACGTCTGCAGCTGTTGTCGCATACCCCTTCCTACCAGGCCCACCTGGCCACTTATAATCAGGTGGATATCGCTCTGGATTCTGTCCCCCGCACCGGTGGCTCCACCAGCACCGATGCCCTGTGGATGGGGACCCCGCTGCTGACACTCGCGGGAGAACGCTTTATCGAACGCCTGAGCGCGACCATGTTGGACGCCATAGGCTTGCCCGAACTGATCGCCGAATCCCGCGAGGACTATATTGAAAAAGCGGTCAAGCTGGCGACAGACGCCAGGCGACGAACAGCTTTGCATGCCTCATTACGCCAGAGGATGGCCACTTCGCCTCTGTGCGATGCATCCGGGCTGGCTGCTGCACTGGAAGACGCCTACCAAAACATGTGGCGACGCTATTTGGGCGCTGCAGGGCAAGGTACTCATGGCTGACAAGAACCCATCGGCGGATAGCACCCTGCAGGCCGCCCGCCAGCATTACCGCGCCGGCCATCTGGCACAGGCGGAACGTATCTGTGCACGGATACTGAAAAAGCTGCCCCAGCATATAGAAAGCCTGTATCTACTCAGCAGCATCGCACACCGACAGGGCGCGTTTGCACAGGCGGCAGATTTTATCATCCGGGCCATTGCAGTGGACGGGCAGAACCCCCTGCTTTATTTCAATCTGGGCGTGCTCTACAACGCACAGGAGAAATTTCCGGAGGCCCTGCAGGCCTATCGACAGGCGCTGGCCTTGCAGCCGGATTACCCTCAGGCCTGGAACAATCTGGGCAATCTGTTGTGTACAACCGGGGAATTTGACGAGGGAATCACAAGCTATCTGCAGGCCATCCGGCAAAAAGCGGATTACGCCCAGGCCTGGAATAATCTGGGCAATGCGCTAAAAAGCCGGGGCAGGGTGCAGGAGGCCCTGGCAAAGTACCAGGAAGCCGTCCATCTGCAGCCGGATTTTGCGGCAGCCCGCCTCAATCTGGGCGACGCGCTGCAGACACTCAACCGGCTGGATGAAGCCATTGAAATTCATCAGCAGACGATCCGCCTGCATCCCCGCTATGCCGCCGCTTATGACGGCCTGGCACTGGCATTGCTGGCGGCGGGGGAATATACCACTGCGACAGAGTATTCCCGCCAGGCCATTGCGCTCGCCCCCGACCAGCCGGTGGGCTATAACAACCTGGCTCTGATACTCAAAAAACAAGGAGATAGCTGCTCTGCCAGGAAGCATCTCAAACGTGCCATCGAACTGAACCCGCGCTATGCCGAAGCCTTTCATAACCTCGGCCTGAGCTACCTGGAAGAGGGCAGAGCAGATAAGGCAGTCCCCCTGCTGCGCCAGGCGATCGCGCTGGATGCCGACTATGTTGATGCCCACTACACCCTGGCCCTGGCCATTCGCCACCATGAACCCGATGAGGATATGGCGCAGCTGGCCGCCTTACTCAAACGCCCGCAGCTAGCGGATGAACAGAAAATCTCACTTAATTTCGCCCTCGGGAAAGCCTGTGACGACTGCAAGGACTTCGACCGGGCCTTTGCATACTTTGAAACGGGAAACCGCCTCAAACGCAGCACTATTCCGTACGATTTCAAAGAAGATCAGCGCCTTTTCGATGAAATTAAAGATATTTTCAATGAGTCTTTCTTTGCCAGCCGCAAAGATTGCGGGAAGCCCGCCAGTACCCCCATCTTCATTGTCGGCATGCCGCGTTCCGGCACCAGCCTGGTGGAACAAATCCTGGCCAGCCATCCCCGCGTCTACGGTGCCGGTGAGCTGCAGGATTTGAGGTTGACGCTGTTCACCACGCTGCCGATCCTGACCCAGCAAAACTACCCCGGGGCAATCATCGGGCTGGATCAGGCGGATTTTACCGTTCTGGCTGAGGAATACCTCAGACGAACCGCACGTTATTATCAGCACGGAGCCTTGGTCACGGACAAAATGCCAGTCAATTTCCTCTATATCGGCATGATTCGGCTGATGTTTCCCCGCGCCAGGATTATTCATTGCCGGCGGAATCCCATCGATACCTGCCTGTCCTGTTACCAGCAGAATTTTACCGGTCTCCAGAAATTTGCCTATGACTTGCGGGAGCTGGGACAATATTACCGGCTGTATCAATCGTTAATGTCTCATTGGCAGCAGCAGCTTCCAGGTGCTATCCATGACTGTGATTACGAGTCCCTAGTGAGCAACCCGGAAGAACAGATTCGAGCCTTACTGGCCTATTGTGAGCTGGATTGGGATGATCACTGCCTAAGCTTTTATGACACGCGTCGCACTGTGAACACCGCCAGCATTGCCCAGGTCCGTCGTCCGATCTATAAAAATTCGGTAAGCCGCTGGCGTAATTATGAAAAATATCTATCCCCTTTACTTGAAGTGCTGAATCCTCAGCCCGACAACTTATGAGTCGCTATGTGATAAACAACACATAAGCACCTGAAATAGCAGTCTAATATTGCAGAATCACTAGCCTGAATGGTAGAAATCCCATGCCTTTTGTCCCAGATCATGCTATAATGCCTACTGTTAAACATAGAGTGAGGTCCGACTACTTTATGAAATCCCCCCAAATAGCCCCTAGTGTCACCAAATACCTTCCCGGCATCCTGCTGGGTGCCTGTTGCCTGTTCAGCCCCATTAATCAAGCCAAAGCGGATCCCGCACATCACACCGGCGTGGTTGAAAATGCCAGCATTGCTGGAATCAAGGACTATGTTTTCAATACCTATCTGCAACTCACAGGCTGGAAGCTGGGAACTAAAACCTATTTCGGTCAAACTGAAATCGCGGGCAAAACCCGCCTTGGCATTGTGATCGAGGATGGCAAGTATGCCTACGGCATCAATCAAGATATGCTCAGCATTACCTACCGCTTTTAAGTTTTCAAACCCACCAGCAATACCTGATACTTGAAAAGATTGTTCTGAGTTAAATCACAGGCAATCAACCGGATAAACCAGATATCTAAACACAAAGTAGCTCTGTTGTTGCCTCAGGGGAGTATATTGAAGGGATCGCTCCCTATCAGTCTTGATCATCGTTATTTAACATAATATACATTATGCGCAGTCGTATGTATCCGTTAGCTTGCCACTCCCTCACGCCCTGCCGATATGTTAGTTTTAGATTCATAAAGCTACCTATATAGATCATACGTTGAATCATAACCATGGGAGTCAATCCACCGTGAAAGCCTGGCTGAACTGCGCCTGCGAACCCAACGTTGTCAGACGGGCGGGAAAATATGCCCTGGTCGTGGGCATTATTCTGATTCTGATCAATCAGGGAGATGTCCTGATAAGCGGTGAGCTGTCAGCCAGGACTGTAATCAAGATGGCTCTGACCATGCTGGTACCCTACATCGTATCCACATGTTCCAGCGTGGGTGCCCTGTGCGAGGTACGGAAGGAAGCTGATACCGATCAAAATCTATAGCTGAAAACGGCCCTCACCATGTCCACACCTGACGACAATCTATCCGCTATGGCCTCTCAGGCAAAACAGCTGCTCTATGATGCGGTTATTGAATATCAGGGACAGGCAGTGGGTACGATTGCCTCCCTGGACTGTGGGGGTATGGCAGCTACGAATTACCATGATTGCTTCGTCCGGGATTTTGTCTCAGCAGCCATGGTCTTCCTTATTGAGGGCGATACCGGGATTGTACGTAATTTTCTCTGTCTCCTGGTGGAACTGCATGATCGGCGCAAAACTGACATCGGACACAGCCGGGTCAGTGGTGTGATGCCGGCAAGCTTCAGGGTAGTGGATGACGGCCAGGGCAATGTCCACTTGCATGCGGATTACGGCGATATGGCCATCGGCAGGGTGACACCGGTGGATTCCATGCTGTGGTGGCTTATCCTGCTAGGCCTGTATTGCCGGGTCACGGGTGATACCGCCCTGGCATCAAGGCCCGGATTTCAGGCCTGCATCCGGGCCATTCTCGACCAGTGTCTACGTGAACGCCTGGAGGATTTGCCCACCCTGCTGGTCCCCGACGGTTCCTTCATGGTAGATCGCCGCCTGGGGGTCTATGGTCATCCCCTGGAAATCCAGATACTGCTGTATGCCGCACTGGAAGTCGGCAGCCAGTTGCTGAATCCCGACGAGACACAGCTGCCCCTGGTCAAACTGGCGGAGAAACGCCGGCGCGCCCTGTGCTCCTATCTGCGCATGTTCTACTGGCTCGACTTGCCACGTTTGAATGAAATTCACCGTTTCGATACCGAAGAGCTCGGTGCGGACAGCCGCAATATGCTCAATATCTGCCCACAATCCATCCCCGAATGGCTGGTGGACTGGCTGCCGGACCAGGCAGGCTTTTTTGTGGCCAATCTTGGGCCATCACGTATGGATTTTCGTTATTTTGCCGGCGGAAACTTATACGCGATTCTATTTGGTGTCGCACATGAGGCACAGACCGCGTCCATTATGAACCTCTATGAAGCCTGCTGGGACAGCCTGGTCGGCGCGATGCCGGTGAAACTCAGTTACCCTGCCCTGGTGAAACAGGAGTGGACTTTGCTGACCGGCTGCGATGCCAAAAATGTTCCCTGGTCATATCACAACGGCGGCAACTGGCCCGCCCTGCTGCAAAGTTTTGTCGGCGCTGCCTTGCTCGGTGGGCGCTCGGACCTGGCGGAACGCGCCTTTGCGCTGGCCTCCCGAAAACTGGTACGGGAACAATGGCCGGAATACTATGACGGGCGCCGGGGACGACTGGTAGGCCGGCGCGCCAATCGTAAACAGCTCTGGACGGTGAGTTCCTGGCTGGTGGCTTATCATCTGTTACAGGATCCCGAACTGGCCGCCCTGCTGGCACCGGCGCCCCCTACCCAGCCCCGATAGGCCCCAAAGCTCCTGATCTAGCATCCTATTGTGGCTGGCAGGCCATATAATTCTTGATTTGTCCGATCACGATGACTACATTACAGGCCCTTTGCTGCAAACATCCCGCAGCAGAAAAGCTCGATTATTTTTATAAGGAGATGATGAAGATGCGCCTGTTTGACGAAGTAAAAACCTGTACTGCAGCCATAGTACTGGGCACGAGCCTCACCCTTAGTCCTCCAGGCATGGCCGCCGATGGCAAAGCGGTATTCAAACAGGTATGCGCCATGTGCCATCAATGGGGGGTTGCCGGTGCACCCAGATTCGGCGATAAAAAGGCCTGGGCACCGAGAATCGCTAAAGGCAGCGAGACGCTTTACAAACATGCGATCCATGGTTTCAAAGGCATCGGCATCATGCCAGCCAAAGGCGGCAGGCCCGGTCTTTCCGATGAACAGGTCAAGGCAGCCGTGGACTATATGGTCAGTGCTTCCAAATAAGCGTCAGTAAGCAGGCGCTGTCTGTGAACCTCACCCGCCTGATTGCCGCGGAATTTCCCCAGAAGGCGGGTTTGATTTACCTCAACCATGCGGGTATTTCCCCGTGGCCACAGCGCACAGCCGAATGCATCAAGCGCTTTGCCGATGAGAATGTCCATCAGGGGCCGCAGGACTACTCTCGCTGGCTGACCATTGAAAGCGCACTCAGAAAGCAGTTACAACAACTGCTGAATGCGCCCTCCCCGGATGATATTGCCCTGCTGAAAAACACCTCAGAAGGTCTGTCGATGATTGCTGCGGGGCTCCCCTGGCAGGCGGGTGAAAATATCGTCAGCAGCGATCAGGAGTTCCCTTCCAACCGCATCGTCTGGGAGTCACTCCAGGAGCGGGGCGTCAGTCTGCGCCAGGCCCATCTTGAGGATAGTGCCTCACCTGAAGACGCCCTGTTCAGCCTGGTTGATGAGCAGACCCGGATGATTGCCATCAGCTCCGTCCAATATACCACCGGCCTGCGCATGGACCTGGAACGCATTGGCGCTTTCTGCAAAGCGCAGCAAATTCTTTTCTGCATCGACGCCATCCAGAGCCTGGGCGTCCTACCACTGGATGTCCAGACCCTACAGGCTGATTTCGTGGCGGCGGATGGGCACAAATGGCTACTGGGCCCCGAGGGTCTGGCCGTGTTATATGTCAGCGGCACTATCCGGGAACGGCTCAGGCCGACGCAATACGGCTGGCACATGGTGGAACATCAGGGGGATTTCGAGCGCCGGGAATGGGAAGCCGCCCACAGCGCCAGAAAATTCGAATGCGGCAGCCCTAATATGCTGGGGATCCACGGTTTGTCTGCCAGCCTGTCACTATTACAGGCCTGCGGCATTGAGGAAATATCTCGAATCGTCCTGAATAACAGTGCGTATCTTCATGATAATCTATCATCTATTAGAAATATTAGCTTGTTATCAGAACAGCACCCGAAACGCCTCTCCGGGATCATTAGCTTCCGACACCGACAGCGGGAAACGGTGAGCCTGCATCAACACCTACAGCGACAAGGGATTATCTGCGCCGTGCGCGCCGGTGGCATCCGCCTCTCCCCCCATTTCTACAACA
>CAZFJS010000007.1:3219-16737 GCA_964519605.1 uncultured Gammaproteobacteria bacterium | reverse complement strand
CTAGCTTGAAAGGCCGAACAGACGGGAAAAATTTGCGCTGCTGACGGTAGCAATATGCTCCAGAGAAACTGACCGCAAAGCGGCGATCTGCTCGGCCACATGACGGACATAGGCCGGTTGATTGGCTTTACCACGGTAGGGCACCGGGGTCAGATAGGGGCTGTCGGTTTCGACCAATAGACGATCTTCAGGGATACGCGCCGCGGCCTCCTGCAAGGCCCGCGCGCTTTTGAAAGTGACGATGCCGGAAAAGGAGATATAGAAGCCCTGCGCCAGAAAGGCCTGGGCCATTTCCCAGTCCCCGGTAAAGCAGTGCATCACCCCGCCTACCGTGCTGCCTGCCTCTTCCTCCAGAATCTTCAAAGTATCTTCGAAAGCATCCCGGGTGTGAATAATCAGGGGGAGACCGGCGCGTCTGGCCGCCTCGATATGGCGCCGAAAACGATCCTGCTGCCAGCCCAGATCCCCTTCGCTGCGAAAGTAATCCAGGCCGGTTTCGCCGATAGCAACAATATTCTCGTCATCCGCCAGCGCGAGCAATTCTTCAACGGCAGGATCCCGTCCTTCACATTCATTGGGATGCACCCCCACCGAGGCCAACACTTGCGGATAGCGCCGCGCCAGTGCCAGTACTGCGGGAAAAGCCTCCAGGTTAATGCTCACACACAACATCCGCCCCACTCCCTGCGCCAGGGCTGTGGCCAATACGTCATCCATATCCATATCCAGAGCGGACAGGTCGAGACAGTCCAGGTGACAGTGGGAGTCAACCAGCAAGCTTAAGAGACCTTTTAATCGGACTATTTATTATATTTATTTTCAATGGGATATATATGATATTTACAGCAAATCATGCGATACTCTCTCGCCCACGCATGTCACATCGTATGCGTCATTCGATCTGAGTGCAGGGCACCGGCAAGGTAGGTTTCGATCTTGTTGCGCACCAGTTCCCCGTCTTTATCAATGAACTGCACGCCGATCCCGGGGACAAAATGTCCATGGGCGCCCCTCGGATTGATCCATACCACTTTGCCCATGACCGGCATTTTTTCTGTCTCTTCCATGAGGGTCAGCAGTATAAATAGCTCCTCGCCCAAAGAATAGCTTTTATTGGTGGGGATGAAGATGCCGCCACCTTTGAAAAACGAAATATAGGCAGAGTAAAGGGAGCCTTTATCCTTGATCGCCAGCGACAGAATACCCTGCCGCGGTGCAGGGGCGACCATATTATCATGCTCGTGTGTCGTTTCCATTGTCTTTCTGTATCCTGCATCAGTGTGCCTCCCTGCAGATAATGCCCTTAGTCTGGCCGCCAGCCAATCAACAGATCTTCCAGTAGAAGTTGCTGATTGAGCGGTCCATTAAACCGCCTGATTACTTCAGATATCCTGTCTAACTGTTTATATATAATATCTATTTCTATTTTCTCGGAAATGGCCTGCAGCCGCGGTCGCAAATCGGGGTTGATCAGCCGCGGGGGATTTTTCACCATTTTTATGCGAATCATATCAACCGTCCAGCCATATACCCAATATAGCGATTCTTTCTCCGCTAACTTTAGCCAGCGGCTGGCCACGGCAAGCGGATCAGCCTGCCCGGTGATAATGGCTTCCAGCTCATCCCATGCCCGCAGTCTTTCCCTGAGCACATTTTCCTTACCCATCGCCACCGCCTTCAGGGGAGCCCCACCGGACTGGGCCAGCAAGGCATCGATATCGGCGACATCGGGCAGCTGCTTCTCCAGCCATGCTCGGGCGAGCCGACTGTCCGGTAGTCGAAAAAGGATTTTCTGGCACCGACTGCGCACAGTGGCACTAATGGCGGCCTGGCGGTCAGTCACCAAAATCAGCAAGGCACCCTCCGGGGGCTCTTCGAGCGTTTTCAACAGACTGTTGGCCGCATTCTCGTTCATCTGCTCAGCCGGACTGATGATCACACACTGATGAAGTCCATACTGGGCCTTGAGATTGAAGAACCCCCCGATCTCCCGTATCTGATCAACAGTGATTTGTGACTTAGCTTCCGGAGGAACAACCAACCTCAGGTCAGGATGGTTGCCTGCAACCAGCAGGCGGCAATCGCGGCACTGCCCGCAGGCACTGCCATCCGCGCTCAGTTGACTGCAGAGTGCCGCCTCAACCAGCCGCTGCGCCAGCAGATTCTTGCCTATTCCGGCAGGGCCGTGAAACAGCAATCCGTGCGGTAAACGGTGTGCCTGCAAAGCACTCACCAGCGATTGCCAGAGCGCCCCATGCCATTCAAGCACGGCCTGCATCATGTCACTGTTATCTCCATGGCTTCATTCAGGACATTGGCAATCTGCTGCTGCACTTCCTCCAGCGCAAGAGAAGCATCAATGAGACGATAACGTTGCGGTTCCTGGTGCGCCATACTCAAATAACAATCTCTCACCTTGTCAAAAAACTCACTCTGCTCCTTCTCAAAACGGTCTGCCACCTGGCGCGCCCCTGCCCGCTGCAGACCCAGCGCGACCGGCACATCCAGTAACAGCGTGAGATCCGGGCGTAGCTCGCCCTGTACCCAGCGTTCCAACATTGCGATACGCTCGGGGGGGATGCCCCGCCCACCGCCCTGGTAAGCATAGGTGGCATCTGTAAAACGATCACAGACCACGGTTTTTCCCGCCGCCAGTTCCGGACGGATCACCCTGGCAAGATGTTCTGCCCGGGCCGCGAACATCAGTAACAGTTCGGTATCGGCATCCATCCCGTCATGGCGATGATCCAGCAGTAGATCGCGAATTTCTTCGCCCAGGGCCGTACCGCCCGGCTCCCGGGTGAGCACCACCTGCCGGTTAAATTTTCGAAGATAATCCCTGATAAAGGCTAGATTGGTGCTTTTACCAACACCTTCAATACCTTCCACTGTGATGAACTGCCCTGCTTTCATTGCTTGCGATGCGCTTTGAGCTGATATTTTCGAACCGCTGTATTGTGTTCCGCAATGGTAGCAGAAAACTGGTGGCTACCATCACCACGGGCAACGAAATACAGGGCATTACCCGCTGCCGGGTGCAAGGCCGCGTGGATGGCATCTCCGCCAGGCAGTGCGATAGGGGTAGGTGGCAAGCCCCGCTGCAGGTAAGTATTGTATGGCGAAGGGCGCTTCAGGTCGCGACGCCGCAGGTTGCCGTCATATTTTTCTCCCAGGCCATAAATGACGGTAGGATCAGTCTGGAGGCGCATGTGTTTCTGCAGACGGCGCACAAACACACCGGCAATCTTTGCTCTTTCATCAGGAAGCGCGGTTTCCTTTTCAATAATGGAGGCCATGATCAACGCTTCATAGGCATCGCGATAGGGTAGACCTGCGGCCCGCAGACGCCATTCGCGTGCCAGTCGCTCGGCCATGGCATCATAGGCCTGTTTCAGCAAGCTAAGATCCCGGGTATTGCGAGTAAAATGATAGGTATCAGGGTAGAAGCGGCCTTCCGGATGTTCCCTGGCGTGTCCCAGTCTGACCATGACTTCTTCACCGGAAGGCTCCTTGATAGAATGCTGTAACTTAGCATTCTCATTGATTGCGTGCAGCATCTGCTGGAAGGTCCAGCCCTCCGGAATGGTGATGGCGTACTGGATAACATCACCCCGGACCAGTTTGTCGAGAATCTGTGCCGGTGTGCTGCCGGGTGGAAATTCATATTCACCGGCCTCAATGTGGTTCGCTCTGCCCTGCCAGCGGGCATACCACACCAGGTAACCGGGATGGCTGATGACCCCTTGCCGGTGCAGCGCCCTGACCATAGCGCTCAGGCCGGTACCCGGTGCCAGGGTATAGCGCAGGGGACGCTCCAGCCCCGAAATTGGCGTCTGAAGATATTGCTGTACATCCATCAGCAACCAGCCCGCACCAAAGCTCACAGTGATTATGGCAATAGCCAGCAGCTTGCGTAACTGCGCGCGCACGGTTTCAGCGCAATTGACGATCAGGTGAAAGAAACCCGACCCTCACGGCCCGTCTGCCGCGAGTTGACGGATAGCAGCGATACTGCCGGTGAGATGCCTGCTCACTGGACCAAGCGCATAAACTGAAGTTTCGAAGCGGCGCACCGGCCAGATACCCATCAGACTGTTGCTCATAAACACCTCATCGGCATCGTGTACATCTGCCAGCGACAATGTGGTTTCGCTGACAGGAATAGACAAAGAACGTGCTGTTTCCATTATATAGTCCCGCATCACACCGGCAACACCGCATTGCTGCAAATTCGGAGTCAACAAGCATCCCGCACGGACGATAAAAATATTACTCTGCGTCCCTTCGATGACCTGGCCGGCCTGATCCAGCATCAGCCCCTCGGGGATCTCCGGATCGTGCCACTCACTACGGGCCAGCACCTGCTCCAGACGGTTCAGGTGCTTGATGCCAGCCAGTTGAGCATTCCAGCCCAGGCGGCTTGTACACAAGCGCAGCCGGATCCCCCGGGTGTAGAATGGTTGCGGATACGCCGGCCAGTCAGTCCGCATGATGATCCGTGTCAGCTCACCCGTTTGCTCCAGAGCGCGGTATCCACGCTGACCGCAACCCCGGCTGACAATAATCTTGAGCACTGCACGCGCCTGCCCTTTGCAAACTATGAGCGCCTCCCTATGGAGTTCGGTGACATCAATTTCCGGCAGTCCCAGCCGCTTTCCACCGGCCTGGAGACGCGTCATATGCGCATGCCACAGTTGCGGCTCGCCACCGATGACCGCAATGGTCTCGAACAGACCATCCCCATAATGCAGCGCGCGGTCATCAATGCTGAGGCTATCCGCCGCTTCGCCATTGACCAAAGATTTTGTCATCATTGAACAGTATAACGCTCAGCACAGGGCCCTGAGCAGGCCATGCGCCTTGGCGCGGGTCTCTTCCAGTTCGCGTTGCGGGTCGGAGTCGGCAACGATTCCCGCCCCGGCATTGAGGACAATATCCCGAGCTGAACGCACCATGGTACGAATCAGGATATTGAGATCCATACTCCCATCGCGATTAATATAGCCCACGGCCCCGGTATAGGCGCCACGCGGTTTCTGTTCCAGCTCAGCGATGATCTCCATGCAGCGCACCTTGGGACAGCCGGTGATGGTGCCTCCTGGAAAGACTGCACGAATGATATCACCAGGCGCCAGTGCTGGCCGCAGTCTGCCGCGGACGTTGGAAACCAGGTGATGCACGTAGGCATAAGATTCCAGCGCCAGTAACTCTGTGACCTGAATGCTGCCGGGGAGACAAATCCGCCCCAGGTCATTGCGTTCCAGATCGATCAACATGATATGTTCTGCGCGCTCCTTGGGGTGACGCCGCAGTTGTTTTTCCAGAAGGCCCCCATCATAAGCAGAGCCCCCCAGACGGGGCACGGTGCCGGCAATCGGGCGCGTCTCTACGATATCTCCACGCACGCTGACCAGGCGTTCCGGAGAAGAACTGATCACTGCGGCACTATCCAGCCGGCAAAGTGCAGCAAAAGGTGCCGGGTTGCTCTGCCTTAGGCGCTGATACAAGCTCATATCAGAGATGTCGTGGCACAAGCGTCCCTGCCAGCTGCGGGACAGATTCACCTGAAAAATATCACCCTCGACGATGTAATCCTTAATGCGGCGAATACCGTTAAGATAAATTTCCGGGTTCTCTTCCTCAAGGGTGCCGGACAGACAGGACCCGGCCTCAACAGGGAGTTCTACCGAGCCTCTGCTGATATCCTCTGCCATGAGATCCAGCAGTTTTTCGTGGCCAGTCTCTGCCAGCAGGTGTATTCGGCCGTCCCGGTGATCACGAATAATGGCTGCCGGTACCCGCACGGCACAGGCTGTAGGCAGTCCTGCGCTCCTGGAAAAAAGGGGGAGCTGTAAAGCTGGCTCTATCTGCCCGGCCAGTTCATAACCCAGATAAACAAACCAGCCACCCTGAAAGGGTAGTGAACAAGTAGCTGAAGCCATGGTACGGTGTGCCCGCCACCAGGCATCAAACTGATGGAGAAAATCATGCGCCTCCGCGCCGGACCCCGGCCGGTTGAGATGCAGGCCATTATCCAGCTGCAGGGTTTCACCGGGAAAAGCGAACAGAATGTCATAGCGCGCCTGCGCTGAACCCTGCAGCACGCTTTCCAGCAAACAGGGATAGCGGCCGGGCTGACGGGCATGCAAGGACAGCAGATCGCCCCCATGCTTCAGCGCCCTGACAACAGGCACCGAATCCCTGCCGGGATCCGGCAAGGCCCCCTTAAGAGAAGCGGCGGAAGACCAGGGTCCCATTGGTCCCGCCAAAACCGAAGGAGTTGGAAATGGCGATATCGATCTTCATCTGGCGCGCTTCATGCGGGACATAATCCAGGTCACACTCCGGATCCGGGGTAGCCAGATTGATAGTGGGCGGTGCCACCTGATCACGGATGGCCAGTAAACTGAAAATCGCCTCGATGCCACCGGCGGCGCCCAGTAGATGCCCCGTCATGGACTTGGTGGAGCTGATGGCCACGCGCATGGCGTGATCGCTGAAAGCAGACTTGATCGCCCGGGTTTCCGCAGCATCCCCCACTGGCGTCGAGGTGCCGTGAGCATTAATATAATCGACCTCTGCAGGATTGATCTCGGCATTATTCATGGCATTCTCCATGCAACGCCTGGCGCCGCTGCCATCCACGGGTGGCGCCGTCATGTGGTAAGCGTCTCCGCTCATGCCGAAACCGATGACTTCGCCATAGATTTTAGCCCCGCGCTGTTGGGCGCTCTCCAGGGCCTCCAACACCACGACCCCGGAGCCGTCACTCAAAACAAAACCATCACGATCCCGGTCCCAGGGCCGGCTGGCGCCTTCCGGATTATCATTGCGGGTGGACAGGGCCCTGGCGGCACAGAAACCACCCAGACCGGTGGGCGAGGTTGCCATCTCGGCGCCACCCGCCACCATCACATCCGCATCACCGTATTCGATCAGACGGGCGGCCTCGCCAATGTTGTGGGTAGCCGTGGAACAAGCGGTAACAATCGCGATGTTGGGTCCCTGCAGGCCGTACATGATGGATAGATTACCTGACAACATGTTGATGATATTGCTGGGTATAAAGAAAGGCGAGATCCGTCGTGGACCACCCTTGAGATAGTTCTCATAGCCCCTTTCAATACCAAAGAGTCCACCGATACCCGAACCCATGGCTACCCCGATACGGTGAGCATTGTCCGGGGTCACTTCCAGCCCGGCGTCTTCTATCGCCTGCTTCCCGGCAGCGATACCATAATGGATGAAGGGATCCATCTTTTTCGCTTCCTTGACCGGGATGTAGTCCGTTGCCGTGAAATCCCGTACTGAGCCGCCGAACCGGGTATTAAAAGCGGAGACATCGAAGTGTGTAATGGGTCCGATGCCACTTTTCCCTGCCAGAATATTTTCCCAGGATTCATTGACGGTCAGTCCTACCGGACTCACCATGCCCAGCCCCGTCACAACTACACGACGTTTCTTAGCCACTATATCAGCTTCCTATTGGCTTGCAGTGCCTGTTGAGTGTTGATCCGCTCCACTGTCAATGGGTCGCCGCAGCAGGCAGTATCATTACAACACCATTCTGGCTGCAACTGCGCGGGGGCAGCTGCAGCCAGAATACTTGATGGCTGATCGGTGACATTAATGGCAGGGACATGATTCAGCAAGCTCAGCAATGCCAGTCTTCCTCTGGCGCTGAGCTTGTGGAAACCGACTGCGATGACAAAGACGGGTCAGGACTGATGGGCATTGATAAAATCAATGGCCTGCTGCACCGTGGTGATTTTCTCGGCCTCTTCATCAGGAATTTCACATTCGAACTCCTCTTCCAGCGCCATCACCAGTTCGACGGTATCCAGGGAATCTGCGCCAAGATCATCAACAAAAGAGGCTTCGTTGGTAACCTCTTCCTCCTTGACACCCAATTGTTCCACAACAATCTTCTTGACGCGTTCTTGAATATTACTCATCTCTGTTTCATCCTCCCTCAAAGGTTGACGCAGCAAAAGCTGCGAGGCGGTATTTTATTGGAAACCGCTACGATATGCCACAAAAAAAATCTGCAAACGCGACTTTTACATATCTTATTGATTAATATGGTATTCATATGATTTTTCAAGCCATGTACATGCCGCCATTGACATGAATCGTCTCACCTGTGATATAAGCAGCCGCCTCAGAGGCCAGAAAGGCCACCACTGCGGCGACCTCCCCGGGGCGCCCTAGCCGCCCTGCGGGTATCTGCTTGAGCAAGACGGCCTTCTGATCTTCAGGCAGGCTGTCTGTCATATCAGTGGCGATAAAGCCCGGCGCCACCGCATTAACAGTGATACCCCGACTGGCCACCTCCCTTGCCAGAGACTTGCTGAAACCAATCATGCCCGCTTTAGCGGCGGCATAATTAGCCTGCCCCGGATTTCCGGTGGCAGCCACCACCGAAGCGATATTAATAATGCGTCCCCGCCGTGCTTTCATCATGGCGCGCAGGCAGGCCTTGCTCAGGCGAAATACCGAGCTCAGGTTGGTCTCGATAATCTCGCTCCACTCTCCCGCCTTCATCCGCATCAATAGATTGTCACGGGTGATACCGGCATTGTTGACCAGTATCGACGGCAGAATATCAGTGGCCTTCAGATGAGCGAATAGCGCATCCACCGAGGACTGATCGCTGACATTCAGCATCTGCCCACCACCTTCTATCCCGCTTTCTTTTAAATATTCTGTAATGTTTTCAGCACCCTTCTCCGAAGTTGCCGTACCAACCACCCGGGCACCCAGGCGTCCCAGCTCCAGGGCGATGGCCCGGCCGATCCCTCGTGTGGCGCCTGTGATCAGGGCGATGTCACTATCCAGTTTCATTTACAGTTGTCGCCTCCCATTCAGTTTCAGGATTCGCTTTTCACCGCATCCAGTGCCTGCCGCAAACCGGCCTCGTCGAACACAGGAAGGCTGTTCAGCTGCCGATCGATACGCCGATTCAGACCTGCCAACACCTTGCCGGGTCCGCATTCCAGTACCAGTTCCACACCTCGGGACTGGATGGCGCGGATGGTCTCTACCCAGCGCACGGGACTGTAGAGCTGACGTACCAGCGCCTGCCTGATTTTGTCAGGTGCGGTTTCGGCTTTCACATCCACGTTATTGATCACCGGAATGGCCGGTGGGCTTATCTCAATGGTCTCCAGCAGGCGCGCCATGTGCTCGGCTGCCGGTTTCATCAGCAGACAGTGAGACGGGACGCTGACCGGCAACAGGATGGCACGTCGGGCGCCCGCTGCTTGCGCACCTTCAATGGCGCGTGCCACGGCCGTTGCGGCACCGGCGATAACAACCTGCCCCGGAGAATTGTAATTCACTGCGGCGACAACTTCCTGCTGTGCCGCCTGTGTGCAGATCGTCCGCACGACCTCATCTTCCAGCCCGAGAATAGCCGCCATTGCGCCCTCTCCCACCGGAACCGCTGCCTGCATGGCACGACCCCGTTCGGCAACGACGCGGATAGCGACCTCATAAGGCAAGGCCCCGGCGCACACCAGGGCGGTATATTCTCCCAGGCTGTGCCCTGCCATTACAGCAGGCGCGCTGCCACCACATTCCTGCCATAGCTGCCACACGGCAACCCCGGCAGCCAGCATGGCTGGCTGGGTCTTGTCAGTCTGATTAAGCGCGGCTTCCGGCCCTTCACTAACCAGCTGCCAGAGATCGTAATCCAGGACTGCCGATGCCTGGTCGAAGACTGCCCGAAGCCGTGGAAAAATGCCGGCCAGCACCACCAGCATGCCGACGGACTGGGAACCCTGACCGGGGAAGATACAGGCCAGATGTGCGTTAATTTGCTGATTATTCACAGGATCGTTCCGGGTAGTCATTTAGTACTTCAACAGTACTGCGCCCCAGGTGAAACCACCGCCAAAGGCTTCCAGTAACAGCATCTGTCCACGTTGAATACGGCCATCACGTACCGCAGTATCCAGGGCCAGGGGGATGGATGCCGCGGAGGTATTACCATGTTCATCCACGGTAACCACCACCCTTTCCATGGGCAAACGGAGTTTCTTGGCAGTGGCGCGGATAATACGGATATTCGCCTGATGGGGCACCAGCCAGTCGATATCGTCCTTTCCCAGCTGGCTACTGTCGAGTGTTTCATCAACGATTCTTTCCAGAGTATTGACTGCTACCTTGAAGACCTCGCTGCCTTCCATATGAATGTAGGCCCGCCCCTTTCTGACCTGGTCATAACCCTGGGAAATCCCGTCAGGCACCATTAACAGTTCCTGATACATACCATCGGCGTGCAAATGGCTGGCCAGTATCCCAGGCTGATCGGTCGCCTGGAGTACCACAGCACCGGCCCCATCGCCGAACAGCACACAGGTGCTGCGATCCGTCCAGTCGATGATGCGCGACAGGGTATCAGCGCCGATGATCAGGGCACAGCGAGATGTCCTGTTGCGAATAAACTGGTCGGCAACCCCCATGGCATAGACAAAACCAGAGCACACCGCCTGGATATCAAAGGCGGCACAGCCATGGATACCCAGACGTTGCTGCAGCAGGCAGGCAACGCTGGGAAACACTTTATCCGGGGTCGTGGTGGCAACAATGATGAGGTCAATAGCGGAGCAATCGATTCCAGCGGACTCAATGGCCCGACGTGCCGCGTTCTCGGCCAGGTCGCAGGTCGTCTCGCCCTCGGCCGCAATATGACGCTTATGTATGCCTGTCCTGTCCGCAATCCATTCATGCGTGGTGTCCACCATCGATTCCAGATCGGTGTTGGTCAGCACTTTCTCAGGCAGGTAACTGCCTGTCCCGCTAATTCGTGAATAGTTCACCCGGCACACCTTTCCAGTAAAAGTGACTCAAGTTGGCTGCCAACACGCTGTGGCACATCCTTTTCAACTTCCAGCACCGCTTCCCGAATAGCATTGGCAAAGGAGAATCGGTCCGCGCTGCCATGACTTTTGATCACAATCCCCTGGAGACCGATAAAACTGGCGCCATTATAGCGTCGTGGATCGATCCTGTTGCGCAGCGCCATCAACACGGGGCGCGCGAGTACGGCAGCCATTTTAGTGAGCAATGAGCGCGTGAATTCTTCCTTCAGAAAGGCACTGATCATACGCGCCACCCCCTCACTGGTCTTCAAGGCCACGTTGCCGACAAAGCCATCGCAGACTACGACATCCACTGTTCCCTTGTAGATATCATCCCCTTCCACAAAGCCGGCATAGTTGAGGTCGCTGTTTTCAAACATCCGCGCCGCTTCCTTAACGCGCTCATTGCCCTTGATTTCTTCCTCGCCGACATTCAGCAAGCCTACCGTAGGTCGCTCGATATTATCAACGGCACGGGTCAATACCGAGCCCATCACAGCGAACTGAAACAAGTGGTCGGCACTGGAGTCCACATTGGCCCCCAGATCCAGCATATGGGTGTGCCCCTTGACTGTCGGCAGGGAGGAGATGATCGCCGGGCGTTCCACACCAGGCAGGGTTCTCAGCACAAAGCGGGCTATGGCCATCAAGGCGCCGGTATTGCCCGCACTGACGCAAGCGGAGGCACTACCCTCCTTCACCTGGTTGATCGCCACCCGCATGGAAGAATCCCGCTTGTAGCGCAAGGCCCGGGACGGCGGCTCATCCATAGCGACCTGCTGGGAGGCATGCAAGATCTGCAGACGGCCGCGATTTTTCTGCGGGTGCCGCTGCAGTTCCTGTTCGAGGATCTTCTCATCACCCACCAGAATCAGGTTGAGATCCTGCTGCTCAGCCAACACCGAAAGTGCAGCAGGCACCGTCACATGGGGGCCATGATCGCCACCCATGGCATCCAGCGCAATGGTCAGGCCCAAAGTCTTATTCGCTTTCAGTCTCGATAACCTTGCGGCCCTTGTAATAGCCGTCCGGGCTCACATGGTGGCGCCGGTGGGTCTCTCCTGAGGTGGAATCAATAGACAAAGTTGCCGTACCGAGGGCGTCATGTGCCCGGCGCATGCCCCGTCGTGAAGTGGATTTCTTACTTTTTTGTACCGCCATGGTGCTGCTCCTGTAGTCATGCTTAACAATCTGTATTTAATGTGGCTTCGGCTTCATCAGCGTCGCCAGATCTGCAAACGGTCGTCGCGTCTCTTCCGGCTGCCGTGCTTGTGGCGCCTGGACAATCACTTCATCCTGGACGCCGGGGATGCATTTTCCGGGCGGGTGCATCGCCACAATCGGCAGCACCAGCAACAATTCATCCTCAATGATATCTGCAAGTTCCCCTGTTTCTGCCGTCAGCAGCAAGGGTTCATAAGTAGCGGCCAATCGTTCTGCCTTCTTGCCGGCGCCTATGATACCCAGAGAAACATCGATATCAACCGGAAACTGCATCTGTCCCAGGCAACGCTGACAAATCATCGGCAGACGGGCCTTAATGCGTCCCCTGATAAAGCGGGTATGACCGGCATCAATCCCAAACTCCAGCTGGCTCTCAACCCGGGCTTCACTAGCCACCAGGCGGGCCGCCAGACGGCTCATTTCACTCAGGGGAAGCCATCCCTGCAACCGTGCTCCCGCCTCCGCCAGCTTTAGCGGCCTGATTAACCTGGGCAGCCGATCCATCATTACCATGTCTGTTTTTTCAGATTCTGCTGTCCGGCCTGTTCTTGTGAAACAAACCGATAATTTCAATTGCCTGTAGAAAAAATATGTGATTATATCATGGGCAAAGTACGCTGTTTTCCCAACGATATCAGGAGCACATCGGACATCGCGCCTACTTCCGACGTCGCCGAATCAGGAATGATAGGCATTGTGATGCTAACTGTCAAAAATACATAATAAAATCATGCCACAGGATCAACGCTCACGCACCATCAGGCCGATGCTGGTACTCGCTTCCGCGTCTTCTTACCGCAAAGCACTGCTGGCGCGCCTGGACGTATCATTTACCGCTCAGAGTGCAAATATCGAGGAATATCCCATTCCTGGTGAAACACCGCCGGGGCAGGCAATCAGGCTGGCTGAGGCCAAAGCGCGGGCTGTGGCAAGCACCCACCCCTGCGCCTTGATCATCGGCTCGGACCAGGTGGCCGTACTTGACGACCAACGGCTAGGCAAACCCGGCAGTTATGAACAGGCCGTGCAGCAACTGCGTCGTGCCTCAGGCAAGACCCTGCATTTTTACACTGCCCTCTGCCTCTATAACAGTGCTCAGGCCCGGGTTCACCGGGATGTGGTCACCAGCAGCGTACGCTTTCGTCAGCTGAGCGAGACTATGATCGAGCGCTATCTACAACAGGAGCCCGCTTTCGACTGTGCGGGCGCCTTCAAGTCGGAAGGCCTTGGCATCAGCCTGCTGGAAAAAATGAGTGGCGACGATCCCACTGCACTCATTGGCTTACCCCTGATCCGCCTCAGCCAGATGCTGCTGACTGAAGGCGTGGATGTGCTCGCCGGTACAGACTAATGCAATCGGTGTTCATGGGCCCGATGGGCCCAGTGTCTTTGCAGCAGTGATAATATCCGCCAATTGCGGGATACTGGC
>CAZFJS010000007.1:0-3119 GCA_964519605.1 uncultured Gammaproteobacteria bacterium | reverse complement strand
ACGGGATCATCACTGGCAATCGCCTGACGCAACTGCCACCAGGCATCCTGCGGCGTTGCCGGCACGGCAATGCGCAGACCGGGGACATTCATCAGGCTATGCTCCAGCCGCTGGGAATGCTGAGCGGCCAGCTGTCTCGCAACCCCGCCGGGCATACGCACCACCAGTGGCATAGGAAACTGCCCCCCCGACATAAAGGGAATTTTGGCGGCCATATTGATCAGCGCATCCAGTGCCAACAGCGCGAAATTGATCGTCATGATCTCCACCACCGGTCGCATCCCTACCATGGCGGCACCCACACCCAGCCCGGTGAAACTTCCTTCTGAAATAGGCGTATCCCGTAGCCGCCATTCTCCATATTTGGCATAGAGCCCCTCCGTCACCCGGTAGGCACCACCATACAGCCCAACATCCTCACCGAGCACAAACACCGACTCATTGGCGTCCAGTTCGGTATCCAGCGCCCGGTTGAGGGCCTGCCAGTAATAGATTTCCTCCATAACCTTTTCGTTCATAGCAGTTGCTCACCTCGCCGGTTTTTTTCCAGGCAGCGCCAGGCATCTTCCATCGCAGGTTCCGGGCTCGCAACCGCGAAGGCCGCTGCTGAATCAACAATACCCTGCACCTGCTCGCGTATCGTGCCAATATCCGTCTCACTCAGGTGTCCCTCATCGAGAGCATGGCGGGTCAGATGCTGGATATTATCCCGCCCTGGTTGCGCCAGCTCTTCGCTGCTGGGATAGCGGCCACTGACTTTGCGAATGATCCCGCTAACCGGGTCGTGAGCCTGATAGGCCGCCACCTCCACCTGCGGCCGGTAAGTAGCCGCATCGGCCATGGAGTGACCACGAAAACGATAAGTTTCACACTCCAGTAGTTGCGGCCCACCACCCTCGCGGATGGTCTGCAAGGCCTGTTGTGCAGCCGCATAAACCTTGAAGACATCCATGCCATCCACGCGTTCCGCCGGGATATCATAGGCGCAGGCCCGACGATAGACTTCGGCCACTGCCGAATGACGATGAATCTCGGTACCGATCTGGTAGTGATTATTCTCACAGACAAACAACACCGGCAGCTGCCACAAGGCCGCCATGTTCAGTGATTCGTGAAAGGTCCCCTGATTCACCGCACCATCCCCAAAGAAACACACCACCGCCTCAGGCAAGTGGCGCATAGCAACGGCATAGCCAACTCCAATGGCCACCGGATAGGTTTCACCGACAATGGCGTAGCCTCCCATAAACCGCCGCTCGCGATCAAAGAGGTGCATGGAGCCACCCATACCGCCACAAATACCGTCGCGGCGTCCGAACAATTCGGCCATCACCGGCCCCGCCGGCACCCCGCGTACTAAAGCATGCACATGCTCACGGTAAGTGCTGACAATATAATCAGCGGGTTCACAAGCATGGATAACGCCTACTGCAACCGCCTCTTCTCCCGGGTAGAGATGGAGAAAACCAGCGATATTACCCTGAGCGTATTCCTCCGCAGCCCGTTCTTCAAAGGCACGCGCCAGTAGCATGTCGTGCAGGAATTGGTGCAGAGTATCAGGGTCCATGGCGATCGTCTTCATCATCCCCAGTCCTCCGCTTCTAGGAGCGGATTAGAATACGTCCTACATGCCAAAGCGCTGAGATGCGCCATTTTTATCAGCATCTGTAGTTGATCTATTTCATACATGATTCAATGCCTCCAGGATAAAGCCGCGGCAAGTGTACCCGTTAAATAGTTTTCGCGGTGTTTTGTTCCGGCACACCGACCAGCGCCCGGACTTCTTCACCACTGATGACCTCCCGTTCTACCAGCTGAGCCGCCAGCTTATCAAGTATGGGCCGTTTTTCTGCAATGATATCTCGCGCCCGACGATGGCCTTCTTCCACCAGCGCTCTTGCCTCAACATCGATCAGGCGAGCGGTTTCCTCACTGTAATTTCGTTCTTCCTGTCCCTCAACCCCGAGGAATTGCAACTGACGGTGCTTACCATAGGTCAGCGGGCCCAGCTTGTCGCTCATGCCGAGCTGGGTCACCATGGCGCGGGAGATCTCCGATGCCCGCTCCAAATCATTGGCGGCACCGCTGGAAATATCACCAAAGACAATCTCTTCCGCAACACGGCCACCCAATAGAATAGCGATCTGATCTTTGAATTCTTTTTCAGTGGATAAAAACTTTTCCTCCACGGGCAACTGCATGGTATATCCCAGGGCGGCTACGCCGCGAGGGATAATAGAAACCTTGTGCACAGGCGCCCCGGTGGGGACCGTTACCGCCACCAAGGTATGCCCTGACTCATGAAAGGCTACCCGCTGTTTCTCGGCATCATTAAGCACCCGGTGTTTCTTCTCCGGACCGGCAACTACTCGGTCGATGGCTTCCTCGAAATCGTTCATGCTCACTGCAGTGTGGTTAACACGGACGGCATGAATGGCCGCCTCATTGGCGATATTGGCAAGATCGGCGCCGACAAAACCCGGCGTACGTTGGGCCACCACCTGCAAATTCACATCATCGGCCAGGCTTATTTTACGTGTATGCAGCTCGAGAATAGCTTGACGCTCGGCCCTATCCGGTTTATCCACAACGATCTGACGGTCGAAACGTCCAGCCCGCAGCAGGGCCTTATCAAGGATCTCGGGGCGGTTGGTAGCCGCCATCACCACCACCCCGACAGAGGGGTCGAAGCCATCCATCTCGGTCAGCAGCTGATTCAGTGTCTGCTCACGTTCATCGTGACCGCCCATCACCGGTCCGACGCCGCGGGCACCACCGATGGCATCCAGCTCGTCAATAAAAATAATACAGGGTGCCTTTTGCCGCGCCTGTTCGAACATATCCCGCACCCTGGCCGCGCCAACCCCGACAAACATCTCGATAAACTCTGAACCACTGATGCTGAAAAACGGTACGCCGGCCTCCCCGGATACGGCCCGGGCCAGGAGCGTTTTACCGGTACCCGGCGCCCCTGTCAGCAGGATTCCCTTGGGCATGTGGCCACCCAGGCGCTGGATGCGCGTGGGGTCCTTGAGGAAATCAATAATCTCCTTGAGCTCCTGTTTGGACTCCTCGGCACCGGCAACATCATCAAAGGTCACCTTGACACCACCTTCCGG
>CAZFJS010000006.1:24009-29191 GCA_964519605.1 uncultured Gammaproteobacteria bacterium | reverse complement strand
ATGCCTTTTATGAGCGACCGCTCACCGCAGCAGGCCCTGGCCAGCGCGGCGCGCCTGATGAAAGAGGGTGGGGCACACATGGTCAAGATCGAGGGGGGGGCGGTGATGGTGGAGACCTATCGCCTGCTCAGTAGCCGGGGGATTCCTGTTTGCGCCCATCTTGGTTTGCTGCCCCAGTCCGTTCATAAAACCGGTGGCTATCGTCTTCAGGGTAGGGGGCAGGCTGCCGCTGAACGGATTCTATCGGATGCCCGCCAGGTAGTGGCTGCTGGCGCCGATGTTTTATTGTTGGAATGTGTGCCCGTCTCACTGGCAGATCAGGTGGTGGCGGCAGTGGATGTGCCGGTGATCGGCATTGGAGCCGGGTCGGTATGTGACGGTCAGGTGCTGGTGGTCTATGATATGTTAGGGGTGACCGCGGGTAAACTGCCGCGTTTTTGCCGCAATTTTCTTGCCGTGGGTGGTTCCATCCAGGAGGCGGTGGCCGCTTATGTTCGGGCGGTCAAGGACGGCAGCTTTCCCGACGCTGCACATGTCTACCGCTGAGCAATGCAGATCTTTGAGAGTATAACCGGGCTGCGCACGGCGCGGGCCGCTTTTCGTGACAGCCATCAGACGGTTGCCCTGGTGCCAACCATGGGGAACCTTCACGAGGGTCATCTCAGCCTGGTGCGTGCGGCACGCCAGCGGGCTGACAGGGTGGTGGTCAGTATTTTTGTCAATCCCATGCAGTTCGATAATCCGGCGGATTTCTCTGCCTACCGGCGCACCATTGAAGAAGACCGGGGCAAGCTGAGCGCCAGTCAGGTGGATATCCTGTTCTATCCCGACGCCGACGAGATCTACCCCGGGGGGACAGCGCATTGTGCCCGAGTGGAGGTGCCTGGTCTGTCAGATATTTTGTGCGGCCGGTACCGGCCGGGGCATTTTGTCGGTGTGACCACCATTGTGAACAAACTGTTTAATATTGTGCAGCCTGAACTGGCAATGTTTGGTGAAAAGGATTATCAGCAGTTGCTGCTGATCAGGCGTATGGCCGAAGATCTGTGCCTGCCGGTAGAGATTGTCGGGGTACCCACGGTACGGGAGGTCCATGGCCTTGCCATGAGTTCGCGGAATAATTATCTTAGCACTCAGGAGCGTCTGCAGGCGGGTGCGCTGTATCAATCTTTATGCCGGGCCCGGGAGCGGATTCAGGCTGCTGCCACAGCGGCACAGAGGGATTATGCCGCCGTAGAATTGGCGGCTATGGTAGCGCTGGAATCTGACGGCCTGCGGCCGGAGTATTTCAGTATCCGGCAGGCGCTGGACCTGGCTTCGCCAGGCCCGGATGAGCAGCGCCTGGTGATTCTGGCAGCCGCCTGGATGGGTAGTGCCCGTTTGATAGATAACATACGGATCACATTGAAATAAATATTTTTTTACTGCGGTTAATAGTGCTAAAATCGGCCTTCGGTGGACTGCTTGCGGTTCACACTGAACCATCAGAACAGGATGCGACCTGAGATGAATCGTACAATGTTGAAATCGAAACTGCACCGCGCTCACGTGACCCATGTGGAACTGGAATATGAAGGCTCGTGTGCGATTGATGAAGCGCTCCTGGAAGCCGCGGATATCTGTGAATATGAACAGATTCATATTTACAATATCGACAACGGCGCGCGCTTTGTCACCTATGCTATCCGGGCGGAACGCGGTTCACGAGTCATTTCGGTCAATGGCGCCGCTGCCCATAAGGCGGAACCCGGGCATAGGGTGATCATCTGCACCTATGCCGCTTTAAGCCAGCAGGAGCTGGCTAATTTCAGCCCGCGTCTGGTTTATCTCGATGAGGCCAATCGCATCAGTCATACCCGCGCCAGCATACCCTTGCAGGTTGCCTGAGCCGCGCTGATTTGAGGTGGGGGGGCTGTGCACTCCACCCCGGGATGCCAGGGCTACGGGGTGGCGAGGCCGGGATCTCAGGCAGCCAGTTTCTTTAGT
Source organism: uncultured Gammaproteobacteria bacterium (assembly GCA_964519605.1). Lineage (GTDB taxonomy): Bacteria > Pseudomonadota > Gammaproteobacteria > SZUA-140 > SZUA-140 > CAZFJS01. Next base: position 27,205 of record CAZFJS010000006.1, on the reverse strand, counting down.
GCTACGGTGAAGCAGTCTTTGCGCCACAGGCAGCCCGACTGGTTGCAGATGCCATTAAACGCAGTGGCGAAACAGTCAAAATTACCTTCGGCGCGCTGGATGGTCTTGATTAGCCTTTCTTTGGTTTGTTTTCCGGGTTTGACGCCCTGGGCGCGAGCAATTTGACGAATTTCCTGCATGTTCATACATCTTCTCCAAAAATCAATAAACTCATAACTGTCCTCCCACCGGCAATCATCTTGATATCCAGTGATGATCAATCCGGCGAAGCGGGCATTATAGTCGCATCATCTGATGATGCCAGTAATTTTTCAAGATTCAGCCTTATCCCGTATTGCGCATGCCTGCAGCAATGGCGTTGATGGAGCGTAGCAAGGGATTCAGCCAGGCTATTTTTTCCTCTTCATCAATATCAGGGTTGCGAGATCGGGCCAGCAAGGTCATCTGGATGTGGCTCAATGGGTCCAGGTAGGGATTGCGACGCTTGAGCGATAATGCCAGCGATGGGTTTTCCTCAATCAGTTGATGGGCATTAGCGACAGCGAGCGTCTGTTCTACAGTGCGTCCATGCTCCTGACAGATCTTATTGAAGATCTGCTCAGCGCGCATCTGCTCCCGGCATAAGCCGGCATATTCATGGGCAATCTGCATATCCGCTTTGAACAGCGCCATCTGAGTGTTGCTCAACAGAGCATGAAAAAAGGGCCATTCCCGGTACATTCGGCGCAATTGTTCCAGACGTTCAGCTTGCCCTCCGTACCAGCTAGACAGGGCGGCACCGATACCATACCAGGCAGGCATGGTATGGCGTGACTGGGCCCAGCCAAAGACCCAGGGTATCGCCCGAATGGAAGCCTTGGAGCGATCCTGTTTTTTGCGGTGGCTGGGCCGTGAACCAAAATTCAGCAGGCCGATTTCGCTGACCGGTGTTGCCTCGTAGAAGTAGTCCAGGAAACCTTCTGTATGGTCGACCAGGTCGCGGTAGGCTGTTTCCCCGGCGCCAGCCAGTTGTTCCATCACATTGCTGTAGCTGCCGCTGATTATTTTGGGGGGCACGACAAGGCTTTTGCTGGCTTTCAGCAATCCGGTGACGCCGACGCCGAGTTCATAGACTGCGGTTTCCTTATGACTGTATTTATAGGAGACCATCTCGCCCTGTTCGGTGAACTTTATGCGTCCCTGAACGGTGCCGGGTGGCTGCGACAGGATGGCTTCGTGGGTGGGGCCGCCACCGCGGCCGATGGTGCCGCCGCGACCATGGAACAGGCGGCAGGCAATGCCGCGCCGGCTGGTAATTTCGACAATTTTCAGCTGTGCCTTGTAGAGGCTCCAGGAAGAGGCGAGAATGCCGCCGTCCTTGCAGGAGTCCGAATACCCCAGCATGATTTCCTGAAGATTACCGGAAGCTTTGAGCAACTGTGCATAGATATCGTTGTCCAGCAGGGTGGTCAGTACCGGTTCGATGTGCATCAGGTCATCAATGGTTTCAAACAGTGGTGCGACCTGGATGTCGCAGAACCACTGTCCAGTATCATTCCGTCCCACCAGTCCCGCCTGACGCGCGAGCATGATCACTTCCAGAACATGACTGGCGCTATGCGTCATGGAAATAACATAACTGCCGAAGGCATCCGGACTGGTTTCATTACGCATTTGTTTGACGACCCTGAATACCTCCAGGGTTTCCTGCGTTGCCGTTGTCAGCGAGGCATCGCTTAGTTCGAGAGGCGGTGCCTGGATAAAACGCGACAGCAGATTCAGGCGTTCGGCTTCACTCAGTGCCTGATAGTCGGGCGCTTCCGGCAGTTGCCGAAAGAGTTCGGCAATGGTTTCCGTGTGACGGCTGGATTCCTGCCGTATATCAAGATGGACCAGGAAAAATCCACAACTTTCCGCCAGGCGGATCAGATCCTTGAGGTGGTTGTCGGCGGTGAGCCGTTCGCCATGGGATATCAGGGAGTCCCGGATCAGATAGAGGTCCTGCAGAAAGTCGTCAACAGAGGCATATCCGCTTTGCGGCAAGCTGGGCTCATTGTCGAGACGGCGGCGGATGAAGGTAAGCATGCCTTGCAGGCGATGGCGCATGAAATACAGTTTGCGTCGGTAAGGTTCATGATGGAAACGTTTACTATTGTCTCCGAAGACCTGCTCTGCCAGATGCTCATCCTGATGTAGACTGTTCAGGAAGGCTTCCGATGGTTGGCACAGTAGCGTTGAAAAGGTGAGCGCGTGGCTGAGCTGGTTGACGTGTCGCAGATATTCTTTCAGGATCGTGGCGGTGTGCAGGCGCACGGCAGTGGCTGTGGTCTGAGGTTTGACATTAGGGTTGCCGTCGCGGTCGCCACCGACCCAGGAGCCGAAGCGCAGGAAGCTGGGCACGGTGATCGTTTCGCCTGCGGCTAATTCGGGGCCATAGATTTTTTCGATCGCCTGCTCGAATTCCCGATACATGGCCGGCATTGCCTGAAACAGGCTGTCCTGGAAGTAATAGATGCTATGTCTGATTTCGCCAGTTACCTGAGGGCGCTGGCTCCTGACCTCGTCGGTTTTCCACAGGGTCTGGATTTTGCTCTCCAGACTCATAATGATTGCCTCACGTTCCTCTCTTGACAGGCGGGTATCATCCAGTTGTTCGCTGGTGACGAAAATGCGTCGTTGCGCCTCCATGATCGTATGGCGTTTTGATTCCGTTGGGTGGGCGGTGATTACCGGGCGGTAATCCAGCTGAGTCAGGATGCTTTGCAATTGCGCCCCGCTGATATTCTCCTTACGGAAATCTTCCAGTGTTCTCTCAAAGGAACCCGTCCACAATGCCCTGCCAGTGCGTCTGAGGCGGCGGCGCTGCAAATGATGAAATGCCTCTTCGGCGATATTCACCAGGCTGAAATAGGTGCTGAAGGCACGTACTACATGGGTTAGCGTATCAGGGTCCAGCTTTGAAATGATGCGTGACAGTTGTTCACGTTTTTCGGGGGATTCCTCCTTGCGCAGGCGAATATAGCCTTTGCGCAAGGCCTCCACGGCTACGAATACGCGTCCGCCTGCCTGGGAACGTAGCACGTTCCCCAGCAGATTGCCGAACAATTTTACTCGAGCACGAAGTTTTTTATCATTTTCATTCATATTGTTATATGCATTATCTAAAGTATTATCATGCTAATGAATCCCCGTGGGGTGCGCTATTATACCCGATAAA
>CAZFJS010000006.1:9520-23909 GCA_964519605.1 uncultured Gammaproteobacteria bacterium | reverse complement strand
TAAAGTATTATCATGCTAATGAATCCCCGTGGGGTGCGCTATTATACCCGATAAATGTATGAATTCAGATTCATATCATCATCCCGCCATCATTCTGCTTAATAGCTTGCATGGGTGTCATCGGCCATCATAGGTAGCAAGCCGCGGGGTTTCTGCACCTGGAAACATGGGATTGAATAGCCGCTCGAGTCATGCCGGACTTGTGCAGGCATCCATGAAGTCACTGCAACCACTGCAACCACTGGATTCCGGGTCAAGACCAGACGCGGAATGACGAGCTAAAGTTAACGGGGCAGCAGTGATGCCGGCAGTTCGATGCCGAGCGTATACATCAGCTGCAGTACTTGAAAACCAGATTAGAGGTTCCTTAGCATAGGGGATTGATTTATCTTTCTGACAGCACAAGCTGCTGAGCTTTACGGTATAGATCGAGATAGTTTCTTGCGCTACGCCGCCAGCTAAAGTCCTGCTGCATGGCATTAAAAATAATTTTTTTCCATATTCTGGGTTGCCGATACAGGGTGAGGGCACGATCAATGGCCTGCAACAGAGCTTCCGGTGTGCTCTCGTCGAACACGATGCCGGTGGCGGTCCGGTTGGCAATCGTTCTTTCATTGGCGTCAATGACGGTATTGGCCAGTCCTCCTGTGCGCCGTACGATGGGCAGGGTGCCATAGCGAAGACTGTAGATCTGATTAAGACCGCAAGGCTCATAGCGGGAAGGCATCAGAAATATGTCCGCACCACCTTCAATCTGGTGAGCCAGTTTTTCGTGATAACCGATATGTGCTGCCAGGCTCTCGGGGTACGCCAAGGTCGCTTGTTTGAGACGTTCTTCCAGCGCATGTTCACCACTGCCCAGCACCACAATCTGGACGCCTGTGCGCTGCAGTAACTGGGGCAGAATGCTTAGCAACAGGTCAAATCCTTTTTGTTCCACCAGTCTGCCGATGATGCCGATGAGCGGCGCATGCGGGTCTTGAGGCAATTTAAAGTGTTGTTGTAACAGCGCCTTGTTGATCCCCTTTTTATCGAGGGAGTACGAATTGTATGTCTGCGCCAGATAAGGATCTCGGGCCGGGTTCCACTGGGTGTAATCAGCACCGTTCAGGATGCCGGTCAGGCGGTCCGCACGCTGACTGAGTACGGCCTCCAGGCCGCAGCCGAATTCTACTGTGGTGATCTCCCGGGCATATTGAGGGCTGACAGTGCTCAGCATGTCGGCAAAGACAATGCCTCCCTTGATGAAGGAAAACTGGTCATAGAATTCCATGGCATGCATGGACCATAACGCCGGGGGTAGATGCAGTGCCTGAAACTGTTCCCAGCTGAAGAGCCCCTGGTAGGCCAGGTTGTGGATGGTGAAGACGGTTGCCGGTCTTTGGTGTTTGCCCGCCAGTAAGGCCGGCAGCAGACCACTTTGCCAGTCATTGCAGTGGACAATGTCCGGTTGCCAATCCAGCTGTGCCTGATTCAGAGCCACTTGTTCCACCGCGCGGCAGAAGAAGGTGAATCTTTCAGCGTTGTCCGGCCATTCTATTCCCAGACTATCGCAATAAGGGCCACCATCGCGGTCGAAGTGACGCGGTGAATCTACCAGCCAGACCGTGATTTTGCTGCCGGGCAGGCGGCCTTCCAGGATTCTGATGGTATCCGGGAAGCCGGGCACGCTGAGTTCGCAGCGCGCGAGAATCGGGCCAATATTTTTTCTGGCTGTTCTATAGGCGGGCATCATGATGTGGACATCGCGACGCAGTAATTTCAGTGCGACAGGCAGGCTGCCCGATACATCGGCGAGTCCCCCGGTCTTGATGAGGGGATGAACTTCGCTGCTGACAAAGAGAATTTTTTGGTTGCTCATGCTTCGCTTATCTGTCCTTATTGGCAGGCTGCGCAGTTATTGAGTGGATGCCCGGGCCTGACGATTTAATTATCATCCTCATCTGTCGATAACTTATTCCAGCTGCAGCGATTATTGACTATATGATCGATCTTCAATCGGCGTTACTATGCTAAGCTTAGCAAGATCCAAGGGAGTGAGTAAATTACCACATGAGACATGATGTTAACAAAATCAAGTGGGTCAGTTGACAAGGTGGTGGATATTGTCTGCTTTTGATAAGGAAATAGGCGCATGAAATTTGCAATGATAGGGCTGGGCAAGATGGGGGGCAACATGGTTCGCCGCCTGTCTCGTGCCGGCATGGAAGTGGTGGGTTATGATACCTCACCGGAAGTCAGAAAATCCCTTGCAGATGAGGTGGGAATGTATCCCGCGCATACGATTACAGCCGCCGTTAAGAAACTTGGCGAGCCCAGAGTCGTCTGGGTCATGGTGCCCAGCGGCAAGCCTACCGACAAGGTGATCAAAGAACTGGAGCGACGTTTGTCTGCCGGGGATATTGTGGTGGATGGGGGTAATTCCAACTATCACGACAGCCAGCGCCGGGGGGCTATTCTGGCGCAGTCGGGCATCGGTTTCGTCGATGCAGGGACCTCCGGCGGGGTTTGGGGGCTGGAGAAGGGATTTTGCATGATGGTGGGTGGCGAGAAACGTCATGTGGATCTTATTGAACCGCTGCTGCGAGCCCTGGCACCGGATCCGGAACACGGCTGGGCTCATGTGGGGCCGGTGGGTGCCGGGCATTATACTAAAATGATCCATAACGGCATCGAATATGGCCTGATGCAGGCGCTGGCCGAGGGCTTCGCCCTGTTGCACAATAAGGACGGTTTTGCGCTGGATATTGCCCAGGTCGCTGAGGTCTGGCGCCATGGCTCGGTGGTCAGCAGCTGGTTGCTGGATCTCACCGCCGAAGCGCTTAAGCAGGATCAAAAGCTGGAAACCATTGCCCCCTTTGTCGCCGATTCGGGTGAAGGACGCTGGACCATGCTGGAAGCGATCGATCAGGGAGTGGCGGCGCCGGTGATCAGCCTGGCTCTGCAAATGCGTTTCACCAGTCAGGATCAGGTGGGCTACACCAATCGGATTTTGGCGGTCATGCGCAATGCCTTTGGTGGTCATGATATGCAGCACACTGGCAAGACAGGAGCAAAATAATCATGGAAGCCTGCACACTGGTCATTTTTGGTGCTACCGGTAATCTTTCCCGGATCAAACTGATGCCGTCACTGTATTCTCTGGAGGCGGAAAAGCGTTTGCCAGAAAAGATGACCATTCTGGCCTTTGGCCGCCGCCCCTGGTCGCGGGAAAAATGGATTGAGGAAGTCTCCGGTATGCTGGAGGCAAAATTTGGCCAGGAACTGGATCAGGCGAGTTATAGCCGCTTTTGTGAGCGGCTTTATTATTTTCAGGGCGACCTGGGTGATGAGGCTTCCTTCGCCAATCTGGAAAAAGAGCTGAGCGGCAATACGGTTTTTTCCGGCAATCTCATCTTCTACATGTCGGTGCGTCCGGCGGAGTTCGGGCCGGTGGTTGATCGCCTGGGGTCCGTGGGCTTGCTGAATGAGACCTGCGGGTGGCGGCGCACTGTTATTGAAAAGCCCTTTGGTTATGACCTGCTCAGCGCCCAGGTTCTGCAGCAGGGTTTTCTCAAGTGTCTCAATGAGAACCAAATCTATCGCATCGATCACTATCTGGGCAAGGGTACGGTGCAGAACATCCTGGTCTTCCGTTTCGCTAATTTGTTGCTGGAACCCTTGTGGAACCGCAATTATGTCGATCATGTGCAGATCACCCATTCCGAGACCCGGGGTATCGAAAGTCGAGCGGACTACTATGAAGGCGCCGGTGCCTTGCGCGATATGTTGCAGAGTCATCTGATGCAGCTGTTGACCTTGGTCGCCATGGAACCCCCGGCGGGAATGGATGCAGAATCCTTGCGGGATGAGAAAGTCAAGGTGCTGAAATCCATTCGCCCCATTACCCAAAATGCGGTTCATGCCCATGCCTTCCGGGGACAGTATGCACGCGGGACCGTGGACGGTGTTTCGGTGCCGGGTTATCTGGAGGAAGAGGGGGTTGCGCCCGATAGCATTACGGAAAGCTATGCAGCACTGAAGCTGTATATTGACAACTGGCGGTGGCGCGGGGTGCCCTTTTATCTACGTACCGGCAAACGCATGGCCGAGGGCAGTTCTGCGATCAATATTCGTTTCAAGGAGCCGCCTCATCATCTGTTTCGCAACACCCATCTGGAACGCATGATGCCCAACTGGTTGTTGATGGGTATTCAGCCCAACGAATGTCTGCGGATGGAAATTCAGATCAAGGTGCCGGGCCTGGAAATGCAGACCCGCCCCATCAGCCTGGACGCCAGCTATCGCACCGGCGATGAAAAGCAGTCCGATGCCTATGAGGAATTATTGCTCGATGTCATGAAGGGCGATCATTCCCTGTTCCTGCGTTATGACGAGGTGGAATGGGCCTGGCGAGTGGTAGACCCGGTGCTCAAGGTCTGGTCCATGGAACGTGATTTCATCAATACCTATCCGGCAGGGAGCTGGGGGCCGCGGGGTACCTATCGATTGTTTGACAGCGAGGCTCAGTTCTGGCGGCATTCCCTGGACCTGGACGGTATCGATGTCAGCTCAGAAGCATTCTGAAATAAGATGTCTGAATTGACCGCATCACCCGCCTGGAAGGCGCTCAGACATCATCGCCAGGAGCTTGAGGGCGTGCATCTGCGGGACCTCTTTGCCGCTGATCCGCAGCGTTTTGATCATTACTCCCTGTACCTGGATGATCTGCTGGTGGATTATTCCAAAAATCTGATTACCGATGAGACCCGGCGCCTGCTTTACGAGCTTGCCAGGCAGGTGGGCCTGGAATCCTGTATTGCCGCCATGTTTCGGGGCGAGAAGATCAACGTTACCGAAAACCGCGCTGTTCTGCATACTGCACTGAGGAATCGTTCCGATGAGCCGGTCTATGTGGATGGTCAGGATGTGATGCCGCAGGTCAATGCGGTGCTGGAGAGGATGCGAAGCTTCAGTGAAGCGGTGCGCAATGGTCACTGGCGTGGCTTTAGCGGACGTACCATCGCGGATATCGTCAACATCGGCATCGGCGGTTCTGATTTAGGGCCGGTGATGGTGACCGAGGCTCTTAAGCCCTATGCCCATTCAGGTCCACGGCCGCATTTTGTCTCCAATATCGATGGCACCCATATCACCGAGACCCTGAATGGGCTTGATCCCGAACGGACGCTGTTTATTGTCGCCTCCAAAACCTTCACTACCCAAGAGACCCTCACCAACGCCCATACTGCCCGGCGTTGGTTACTGGAACATCTGGGTGACGAAGACGCCATTGCCAAACACTTTGTCGCATTGTCCACCAATGCTGAGGCAGTGGCCGCCTTCGGTATTGATACGGCCAACATGTTTGAATTCTGGGACTGGGTGGGCGGCCGTTATTCACTCTGGAGTGCCATCGGCCTGTCTATCGCGGTGACCATTGGCATGGATCATTTCAATGAGCTGCTGGCCGGTGCCTATGCGATGGATCGCCATTTCAAGACAGCGCCTCTGGAGGAAAACATCCCGGTGATACTGGGCCTGCTGGGTATCTGGTACAACAACTTTTTCGATGCCCAGAGTCACGCTATTTTGCCTTATGACCAGTATCTGCATCGTTTTCCGGCCTATTTCCAGCAGGGAGATATGGAAAGCAATGGCAAGCGCGTCGACCGGGATGGACGGCCGGTGGATTATAGTACCGGTCCGGTGATCTGGGGAGAGCCGGGCACCAATGGCCAGCATGCCTTTTATCAGCTGATCCATCAGGGCACCAAACTGATCCCGGCCGATTTCCTGGCCCCCATTGAGAGCCAGAATCCGGTGGGTGATCATCACGCCATTCTGCTGTCCAATTTTTTCGCCCAGACGGAAGCCCTGATGAAAGGCAAAACGGCTGAGGAGGCGCGTGCAGAACTGGCGCAGGCGGGATTGTCAGGGGATGCCCTGGAGAGGCTGCTGCCTCACAAATTATTCCCCGGTAACCGGCCGACCAATTCCATTCTCTTTCGGAAGCTCACACCCCATACGCTGGGGCGCCTGATTGCCCTTTATGAGCATAAAATCTTCATCCAGGGCATCATCTGGAATATCAATTCTTTTGACCAGTGGGGTGTAGAACTGGGCAAACAGTTGGCGCAGGTGATTCAGCCTGAGCTGCAAAATGAGGCCTTAGTCGTTTCCCATGACAGTTCGACAAACGGCCTGATTAATTACTACAAAGACCACAGAAAGCGGGCTTAACAGGCGCTGAAACTTCACTCATGTGGCACGCCCTGGCGTTAATATTGGGCCTAAAATGCCCAGTTACTTTTGTAAACTGCGTTTTCTTTTCAGATTTTTCCCGGTCTCGCACTCACCTGAGCAGATTTTGGCAGCCCGTTAAGAAGGCAACCTGCGCCTGTGCCAGACACGATAAATCAACAGCACCAACAGAAGGGCGGCATAAATCAGTGGTGTGCGCAGGTCTTTTTTGACCAGCCAGAGATAATGCAGCACCCCCAGGGTGGCGATGATATAGATACTCTGGTGCAATTGCCGCCAGCGCTTTCCCAGTCGTCTGATCATGTTGTTGGTGGAGGTAATGGCCAGTGGAATCAGCAGCAGGAAAGCAGTGAATCCGACGGTGACATAAGGATGTTTGCTCACGTCCTTGATGATTTCCTGCAAGTCGAAAGACTGATCGAATATCAGATAAGTCAGAAAATGCAGACAGGCGTAAAAAAAAGTGAACAAGCCCAGCATGCGACGAATACGGATAATCCCTGACCAGCCGCTGAGGCGGCGCAAGGGTGTGACCGTGAGCGTCAGTAACAGCAGGCGCAGGGTCCAACTGCCGGTGCGTTGGCTGATGGCCTCGATCGGGTTGGCGCCGAGTTGATCACTGAAGCCGTCGTAGATCAGGACGGTGAGTGGCAGCAGGCAAAGCAGAAAGATCAGTGGCTTGATGCCGCGTTGTGGCCAACAGCGGGTGCTCATGTTGGGATTAGAAATTGCGCCGGAGATCCATGCTGCTGTAAAGATGGGACACCTGGTCGGCGTAACCATTGAACATCAGCGTCTTACGCTTGAAAAAATCCCCGATGCGGCGTTCACGTGCCTGGCTCCAGCGGGGGTGGTCCACCTGAGGATTGACATTGGCATAAAAACCATACTCCCGTGGCCCGGCTTTCATCCAGGTAGACAGCGGTTGGGTCCTGGTCAGGCGAATCCTGACAATGGATTTGATATTCTTGAAACCGTATTTCCAGGGCACCACCAGGCGCAAGGGGGCGCCATTCTGATTGGGCAGCACCTCGCCATACAGTCCCACGGCCAGCAGCGTGAGCGGGTGCATGGCTTCATCCATGCGCAGGCCCTCCACGTAGGGCCAGTCCAGAACATGCCGGCGTTGACCGGGCATCTGTTCAGGATCGAGAAGGGTGGTGAATTCCACATAGTTGGCCTGCGAAGTCGGTTCAAAACGCTTGAGGAGGTCGGCCAGTGGAAAGCCTACCCAGGGGATGACCATGGACCAGGCCTCCACACAGCGGAGCCGGTAGACCCGTTCCTCCAGCGGATGAGGTTTCAGCAAATCTTCCAGATGGTAGGTGCCGGGGCGGTTGACCTCTCCATCGATACGCACCGACCAGGGGGTGGTGCGGAAATTCTTTGCCAGCCGTGCGGGTTCATCTTTTTCGGTGGAAAATTCGTAAAAGTTATTGTAGCGGGTGATATCTTTGTAAGAGGTTCTGGCTTCGCTGGTGTTGTAGGGGCCCGGCCGGATATTTCCCAGGCGGATGGCGGCCTCAGTATTGCGGGCTGCCAGCAGTCCAGGGGCCAGGGTTGCTGCCACCAGCGTTCTTGCCGTCGTGCTGATGAACTGCCGACGGTTCAGGTAGCGTGCAGGGTCGGTGATTTCAGATGCGGGCAGATCGCCGGTATTCTTGCTTTTGATTAACATGACTATAATCCACTGGTAAGAGCGACATGATATTATCCCGGACAATGATCAAAAAAGTATCACGATGATGGTGCTTTGTCGTGCATCACCCGAGGTTGCCTACATGATCTCGATTGAAAAATGAAAATAGCGCTGGGGGTCGAATACGACGGCAGGCATTTTTGCGGCTGGCAGATCCAGGAGGGCAGCCGGACGGTACAGGCCTGTGTCGAGCAGGCGCTTTCAAAGGTGGCTGATCATCCGCTGCGGACAATTTGTGCAGGGCGTACGGACACCGGTGTCCATGCGCTGGGTCAGGTCGTGCATTTCGAAAGCTCCGCTCTGCGCGTTATGCGCTCATGGGTATTCGGTGTCACTGCCAATCTACCGCCGGATATTTGTGTCCGCTGGGCCCGGGAGGTGCCGGATCACTTCAGTGCGCGCTATTCAGCACTGCGGCGTCACTATCGTTATATCATTTTCAATGCGCGGGTGAGGCCGGCTGTGGCGGCACGGCAGGTCAGCTGGGATTATCGTACCCTTGATGCTCAACGCATGTCCCGTGCCGCCGTCTGCCTGCTTGGTGAGCATGATTTCTCATCCTACCGGGCCTATGCCTGCCAGTCTCGCAGCCCGGTGCGCACCATTTACCGTCTGGATGTGGTGCGCCACGGATGCTATGTCATGATCGATATCGAGGCCAATGCCTTTTTGCACCATATGGTGCGAAATATCGCCGGGGTATTGATGACGATTGGCGCAGGGAAACGGCCGGTCGACTGGGCCCGGGAGATATTGGAGAAGCAGGACAGAAAAAAGGGTGGGGTGACGGCGCCACCCCAGGGGCTGTATCTGATGCGTGTGATCTATCCTGGTGAATTTTCTCTACCTGAGACTGATCGGACTGTACTGCTTTGATCGTGTTTCATCGGGCTAGGAGGTCTGGTGCTATTTGCGTTTATATCCCGTAATCATGGCGCGCACCAGATTTTCCTGATGCAGCAAGCTTTCGAAGATCACCCCGGCGATATGGACAAAGACCAGCAACAGAGTGAAGTTGGCAAAGAATTCATGGCTTTCCTCGAAGATATCTTCCCAGAATGCTCCGGATGCGCCCAGCACGGCAGCCAGCGGCCCCGCCTGGTCTTCTGCCGCATAGACCATCAGGCCTGTGGCAGTGGTGAGTGTGAGGCAGATAATCAGAAAAATGATCATCCAGCCGCCGGCTGGGTTATGCCCCAGGTAGCGGCGTGCCCTGAATGACAGGGTATCTTTCAGATAGTCCAGGGCAATACGGGGGGAAAAGACAAAATCCTTAAAACGGGCATGTTGCGGCCCGGCGAATCCCCAGACGAGACGGAATGCCAGCCAGCCCAGTACCAGGTAGCCGGCCATGACATGCAAGGTGAGGAGATCGTCTTCTGTGACATAGGCGATAAAAAAAGCACCGGCCAGTATCCAGTGAGACAGGCGTACCAGGGGATCCCAGACTTTGACTTGAGATGACTTGTACATGGTCAAACTCCTTGCATATCATGAGTGGTTGACTGTCAGGATAAAATGGCCCGATTAAGGCAGACTTATATGTTTATTAAGCATTCCTTAGCATTGTTTAACAGGCTCTAAGGTAAATGAGCATTTTGAGCCCGCCTTTAATGCCAGATTGTGCTGCATGAGTAGAATCTCAACAGCCTGGTAGTGGCATGTTGTCAGCACTGGACAAATGGGAAGCGATCAGTATCCTTGACCTTCAGTTCGACGAATGATAACGACACGGGTGTGTGGATGACGATGCAGTGTGTGATCTATAAAGGCGCTAAAAAGCCGGATACCTACCTCTACCTGGCGCTAAGGGATGACTTTTCCTGCGTGCCGGAGCCACTGCTACTCATCATGGGAAGACTGGAATACGTCATGAGCCTGGAGCTGGATGCAGGGAAAAAGCTGGCCTGCGCGAATGCAGAGGAGGTCTGCAATCTGCTGCGGGAGCAGGGTTATTACCTGCAATTGCCACCGCTGCAGGGTGGCAAAAGACCACTGCAATACCATTGAGCACTACATGGCGGTCGCTCTTCACCACTGAGTTCAGCGGATGCGGCGGATTGTTGGCCGGTTGTTGCTGTTTACCGGTATCGGTTTTTCAGTCAGCTGCTCAGTGCTTTCAGGTCCCCAGAATCGGCTTGACCTGAGACACAGGGCTGCTGCGGCACCAACGATGCCACCGATAACAAATGCCATAATGACTGCTTCGATAATCATATCGGTCATGATGATACCCTCCAGAGCTGGTTGCTCTTCAATAGGCTGCACTCAAAAAAATAACAGGGCAGTCCTAACAGGTTAGCGGCACCAACAGGCTTGCCCTTTACCTGCTTGCACTAGCGTAGATGCATAATCTGTGCCAGATTCAGGTCACGATGACAGACTCGCATCACTCCGCCGGATGGTGTTTATGAAAATAATATAATAAACAATTAGAAACATGAGGTATTTCGTGTAAAACGATGGGTTTTGTGGCGGGCTCTCAGCCCCCGCTATTTCTCTGGTAGCGGAAAACTGGCGCATTAGCACTCAAACAGGCTATTGAAAATCGGAGAAATACCCCCATTATCCCTGCATCGGCGCCGTGGGCTGATGGGAAGGGAAAGAGGACCGGCGTTCTACAATCCTTGCCATGAGCGGGGGCGGCATGTCCGGCACCTGAGAAGCGTTCGGACAGACAAATTTAATCTCTGGGGTTTCGATTTCGCGCAGCATGCTGCGCACAGATGCACAGCAATACGAAGCGAGCGAATCCCAGAAGCTACCCTATCTGCTGTTAGTGTGGGTGGTTTATGATAGTAAAAACAGTGAGGTAAGGTTAATAGTTAAATAAATCTATCAATCTTAACAGTATCAATACAGCAGGGAGAATGTTGAATGAAGATTGCACAAGTGGTGCCATTGATCGAATGTGTGCCGCCAAAACTGTATGGCGGGACAGAGCGTGTCGCCTCCTATTTGACGGAAGAGCTGGTCAAGCAGGGGCATCAGGTCACCCTGTTCGCCAGCGGTGATTCAAACACGGCGGCGGAGCTGGTGCCGGTGGTACCCAGGGCACTGCGGCTCGAGCACAAGGACACGCATCCGGAATTTCATCATCTGTTATTGATTGAAGCGGTCTACAAGCGCGCATCCGAGTTCGACATCATACACTTCCATCTGGATGCGCCCCACTTTCCGGTCAGCCGGAGAATGGGCTTGCCGAATATCACCACCCTGCACGGTCGTCTGGACCTGCCCGACCTCCAGCCCTTTTTCAGCGAATTCTGCGAAATCCCGGTGGTCTCTATCTCCAACAATCAGCGCCTCCCCCTGCCTCAGGCCAACTGGCAGGCAACCGTTTATAACGGGATACCCGCCGAGTTGTATCATTTTCGTCCTGAGGCCGGCGAATATCTGGCCTTCCTGGGGCGGATTTCCCCGGAGAAACGGGTCGACCGGGCGATTGAGATCGCCCGGCGTGTCGGCATGCCGCTACGGATTGCGGCCAAGGTCGACAAGGTGGACCAGCACTATTTTGAAGAACAGATCAGGCCGCTGCTGGATGATCCTCTGGTGGAATTTATCGGCGAAATCAATGAACACGAAAAGGATGAATTCCTGGGCAATGCCTATGCCCTGTTGCTGCCTATCGACTGGCCAGAACCTTTTGGCCTGGTGATGATCGAGGCCATGGCCTGTGGTACGCCGGTGATTGCCTTTCGACTGGGTTCGGTGCCGGAAATCATCGATGATGGTTTGACCGGTTATATCGTGGATGATGTGACGGCTGCAGTCGCCGCCGTGGAAAAAATAGCTTCAATAAATCGTCAGCACTGCCGATTGATTTTTGAGGAGCGGTTTTCGGCCCGCCGTATGGCGAAGGATTATGTCAGGGTGTACAGCGAGGTGATCTGTGACACGAGGCAGTTGCGACAAGCGAGTTGATAGCTGATGGAAGATGTCATCAAGGTTGATGATCACTGGTATGTGGCGGCTTCATCTTCCCACGCCGATGATCGGACCCGGGTGCTCAAATATGGCGAGACCTTTGCGGTGTTTGACCGTTATGGTGATATCGAACGCATCAGTGTGGGCGAGCAGGGGCTCTATCATCGCGGGACGCGCTATCTTTCTCACCTGGAGTTGCTGGTCAATGAGCGCCGCCCCATTCTGCTCAATTCCACGGTCAGGGAGGACAACAGTGTTCTCGATGTGGATCTGACCAATCCGGATATTTATGAGGCGGGCAGGCTGAAGCTCGGCAATGATTCCCTGCACATCTTTCGTGCCAAGGTGTTGCAGAATGGCCGTTATTATGAACATATCCGCCTGACCAATTATTCCACCGCCGCCATTGATCTGTCCTTGAGCTTTGAGTACGACGCCGACTATGCTGATATTTTCGAAGTGCGGGGGCTGCGCCGCCGGCAGCGCGGCCAGATGCTGCCGGCGGTCATTGGCAGCAGTGAAGTTTCCCTGAGCTATGAAGGTCTGGATGGTGTCAAGCGCTGTGCTCAGTTGAGCTTCAGTCAGGTCCCGACGGAGCTGACCGCCAGCCGGGCCCGTTTTCATGTCACCCTGGCGCCCAGGGCCTGCAGTGATCTGGAGCTGACAGTGCTCTGTATGGAAGGTGATCGGCAAAGCGCGGACAACCAGCAGCAGGATTTCAAAGCCGCCGTCAGTTCCGCCGCCCAATCACTGAGCCGGATGGAAGCGCGCTGCAGCGCGCTATTCACTTCCAATGAACAGTTCAACAACTGGCTGAACCGCTCGGCAGCGGATCTTCACATGTTAACCACTGAATTACCGGAAGGGCTTTATCCCTTTGCCGGTGTGCCCTGGTTCTGTACTCCTTTCGGACGTGACGGCATTATTACCGCGTTGCAGGCCCTGTGGTTTAACCCTGAACTTGCGCGTGGTGTGCTGGCTTTTCTGGCAGCGACCCAGGCTACTGAGCTTGATCCGGAAAAGGAGGCTGAGCCCGGCAAGATCATGCACGAGATGCGCCAGGGGGAAATGGCCGCGCTGGGAGAAATCCCCTTTGGCCTCTATTACGGGACAGTGGATGCCACACCCTTGTTTGTGGTACTGGCCGGAGAATACTTCCGACGCAGCGGCGATCAGGCCTTCATTCGCCGCATTTGGCCCAATATCGAACGCGCCCTGTCCTGGATAGACACCTATGGTGATGTCGATCAGGACGGCTTCATTGAATATCAGCGGCATGGCGGTCGGGGCCTGCTGCACCAGGGCTGGAAGGACTCTGATAATGCAATTTTTCACGCGGATGGTCGTGCTGCAGAGGGGCCCATTGCGCTCTGCGAGGTGCAGGGCTATGTCTATCAGGCCAAAATCAATGCGGCGGAAATGGCGAAACACTTTGCCGACCGGGAAACAGCGGATCGGCTGCGTGGTGAGGCTGAGCGCCTCAGGAAAAAATTCAACGAATCTTTCTGGTGTGATGAGCTCGCTACTTATGTCATCGCCCTGGATGGTGATAAAAATCCCTGTCGTATCCGTTCTTCCAATGCCGGTCATGCGCTGTTCAGCGGGATTGCTGACAGCCGTCATGCCCGACAGCTAGCCGATACGCTGTTGTCGCCGGAGTCCTTTTCCGGCTGGGGGATCCGCACCATTGCGACCTCAGAGCAGCATTATAACCCCATGTCTTATCACAACGGTTCAATCTGGCCTCATGACAATGCCTTGATAGCCATGGGCCTGGGGCGCTATGGTTTCAAGGATCATGCGCTGCAGGTTCTGGTCGGCTTGTTTGATACCAGCATTTTTATGGAGTTGCATCGCCTGCCGGAATTATTTTGTGGCTTCACCCGCAGTGGCGGGCGTGGGCCGACGCGCTACCCGGTGGCCTGCTCACCCCAGGCCTGGGCCAGTACTACGGCATTTTCCCTGCTGCAGACCAGTCTGGGGCTGTCATTCGACCCCCAGGGTTCACGGATTATCTTTCAGTATCCGCAGCTGCCGGAATTTCTCGATGAGGTGGTGATCAAGAATCTGCGCCTGGGAACGGCGCGGGTGGATCTGAGATTACGTCGTCACCCGCAGGATGTCGGGATTCGGGTGCTACGCAAGGAGGGGGATGTGGATATCACGGTGATTGTTTAAGGAACCTCTGATTAATTCATGAACCGGTGTCTGGCGGCTGAAATGTCCCGGCCCGGCGTTGAAAATCTTGGCAATAGCACGCTATTACCTGCACTTTCCGCCTTGATCCGAAACATTTCATCTTGTCATCCATCCGGCCCAGAATTAATCAGCGGTTCCTTAACTTTATAATCTCCCGGTTGCCGTTGCTTCATCTGCGGCAACTGGGGTTGTTTCTTTGAGGCTGCTGTGTGGTTGACTACAGGTGCAGGCCGCACTCTGTTTTGGGGCAGTTGTTCCAACGACCGCTGCGTTCATCACCCGGGACTGTGCAATGGTGGCAGCCGATAGATGAATAGC
>CAZFJS010000006.1:3320-9420 GCA_964519605.1 uncultured Gammaproteobacteria bacterium | reverse complement strand
CCGCTGCGTTCATCACCCGGGACTGTGCAATGGTGGCAGCCGATAGATGAATAGCCCTTGAAGACCAGCGGGTGAAAGGGAAGCTCGTGTTCCCGGATATACCGATCCCGTTCTTCTTTGCTGGTATCGATGAGTGGGTAAAACTTGATGATGCCACTGCGCTCTTCAAAGATTTCCAGATTGGCGCGGTGGTCTGTCTGCCACCTCATGAGACCGGAAGCCCAGACCTCATAGTTCTTCTTGAGTGCCTCCAGCGGTTCCACTTTATTGATGGAACAGCAAAAGTCAGGATCTGTCTTCCAGGTCTGGTCCTTGACGGTAAACCCGTGTTTCCAGTCTTCCGCTCTGACATCCACCACATTCAGTTGATACAGCTGGGTCAGCTTCTGCTTGTATTCCAGGGTTTCCGGGAAGTGAAAGCCGGTATCGATAAAGAAGACCTTTTGCGTGGGACGTATCCGGGAAAAAAGGTGCAGAAAAAATGCAGATGTGGCGGCAAATGAAGAGGTCAGCATGACTTTATCAGGATTAAAATCCTGATAAAGCTCACGAATGCGCTGATCCACTGAGAGGGCATGATATTTCTCGTTCAGGGCGCTGATAAACGCCGCTTTGTCAAGCGGCTCCCTGTCTTTCATGATGGCTTGGGCATTGTTTTGCATGGTGGATAATTTTCCAGAACTGATAAAAATTGCAAAGAATAATGCTGCTGATCTAGACTCGATGTGACAGTGCGTGGGCAAGCAAGCGGTCTAGTGATGTGAAGTATTCTATCCTATATAACATAAAATGTAAAATGAAGCGTTATTATAATATTCAGTTATAAGTATAAGTGCTGTCAATATATGTTCAGCTATTAACCAATCCAAAAATCCAAATCACTAGGGTGCGGCAGACAGAGACTGGGCAAGCGTCTTGAGCAGAATATCGCAGGTGGGATCATCCCTCTGCTGTTCGTTTGGGGCGTTACTGCTTTTTTGTTGCAGCACACCCCGATGGTCATAGGTGCACACCTTGGGTTTGTTAGCAGTCTCAGCTGTAATGACCAGTTGGTCTTGCTGGATCTGGTAGACGGCATTGAGTGCACCACTGATATAGTAGCTGTATTCACCTCGCCTGGAAGAATACAGCGTACGGTGGTTATTCTGCAGCAGCTCGATAATCTCTGAAGGAGGAATGGGGGTATCACGAGACAGTGGTAGCTGTGGCGCTCTTTGGGGAGGATTTGTGCAACCGGCAGCGAGAATGCAGAGCAGAATGGCAAGGTATGGGCTGGCTATCAACGATGTTCTGATCATTTTTTATTTTCCCCCGGTTGCCGCCATGGATAACTACCGCCGTTTTTGCAGCTATTGTTACTTGGTCCGACTCTGCTGGACAGGCCTATTTTACTCTGCGTCACGAGGCAACTGAAAATAGGGTCTTTAGTGGATTTTCCGCACATCCTGAACTGCGGTATGATTCAGCGGCGTAGAGCTGCTGCGCTTTGGCGAGACCGTGAAACAGTTTCCAGCACCGCCAGCAGGTTGGAACATTAACAATGGCAGAGACTTGCGTTTTCCTGGATGTCGGATCAAGTCTGGCATGACGAATAAATTCAGAGTTCCTTAAATCATTAGTTTATATCTTATCAAAATTAACTTGATGGGGGGCGGATGGTCCATTCAGTAAAATTGGAGTTTAGCAATAACCGAGGAGACAGACTGGCCGCCATTCTTGACCAGCCTGCCCGGGGTGAGACGCTTGCCTACGGTATTTTTGCCCATTGTTTTACCTGCAACAAGAATTACAAAGGTATTCGTCATATTTGCCGTGCGCTGGCGCAGCGGGGCATTGCAATGTTGCGCTTTGATTTTACCGGCCTGGGTGAGAGCGGTGGGGATTTCTCAGCGACAAACTTTAGCAGCAATATCGAAGATATTGTGGCCGCGGCTGCTTTTCTGGAGCAGGACTATTCGCCACCGGGTTTGCTGATCGGCCATTCTCTGGGTGGCACCGCGATGCTGGTAGCAGCACAGAGAATTATTTCCAGCAAGGCGGTGGTGACAATTGCATCACCTGGCAGTCCTCGCCATGTTGCGGATCACCTGGTCATTCACCGTGAGCAGCTCGAAAGAACTGGTGAGGCTACAATTCACATTGGCGAGATTGATTATCGCATTAGAAAGCATTTTCTTGATGATCTCGAATCATACGATGCCGATAAAATGATGTCCGGGCTGGCGAGTGCCCTTCTGGTGTTACACTCTCCACTGGATAAAACGGTCAGCATTGAACATGCCAGCCGTATTTTTTCCACCGCCCGCCATCCCAAGAGTTTTATATCCCTGGATCAGGCGGATCATCTGTTGACGCGTGAGGCGGATGCCTGCTATGCCGGTGCTGTGATTTCCGCCTGGGCCACACACTATCTGATCCCCACAGCAGCTGATGGAAATCGCCAATCAGTGCCCAGTCCATGAGACCCTAAATGAAAAGGTGTTTATCCGTATCCCACGAGCAGCTCATAATTGAGGCCCGCTAACTTGTTTCTATGGATTAATACCAATCTAAAACCAATGACTTAAAGTGTTCAACGGATGAGCCGATATCACTTCCATATTGAGTAAAGAAGGGAGGTGGTATGCGGCAAAATTTTGCCAGCCTGGCCAGACTGACGGCAGCATTTATTATGGCCTTGATATTGACGGCCTGTGACTCTCCGACGGATAAACAGGCTGCCGGGGAGCTTATGTCAGCGGCGCCGCCTGTGCTTATGACAATTGGCAGGTTGATCTGCGGTGGTCATTTGCCTCTCGCGATAGTAGAAAAAAAGTTCACCGGCTTATTAGGTTCACTGCGCCTTAATACCCTGCAGAAAAATGATTGGAATGATGTGGCGGCAGCGATGCAAAGTGGTCGTCTGGATGGCGCATTCATGCTTTCTCCATTGGCCCTGGATTTAATCAAAAAAGGGCTGCCCGCAAAGATTGTGCTGGTAGTGGACCGCAATGGCAATGGTTTCGTTCTGTCCAGGAAGATTGCCAGTATTGATGCCCTCAAGAATAGTGCGGCTATTATTGCTGTTCCCCATCATTTATCTCAGCATCATGTCTTGCTTGAGATGGTTCTAAAACAACATCAGATACCTTTACAGAATATAAGCATCATCAGTATGCCGCCTCGGGAAATGATTAATTCATTGCGGCGGGGAGAGATTGACGGTTTTGTAGTCGGGGAACCTGAGGCACATAAATCAACTGTGCTGGGCGCCGGCTGGATGGCGGCCATTTCTCCAGATATCTGGAGAAATCATATGGATCATGTTTTTCTGGTCAGTGATCGCTTTATTGCAGCGCAACCCCGAGCCTTGCAGCAGCTGGTAAGCGTGTTGATGCATGCCGGCACCTTTATCGAAAATCATCCCCATGAGGCTGCGCTAGTTGCTGAGGATTATACCGGTTCAATGGCCAGTGTGTTTGAAACAGTCTTGAGCACGCCGCCGGACTGGATTTCATACGACAACATGTTGCCTTCTAGCGATGATATTCAGGGCATGATGCAAAAACTGGTGGCAATGGGTTATTGGAAGAAACTACCGGATGATCCCGCTCTTTATGTTGAAGCGCGCTTTGTAAACAGTGCGCTGGCTACCCGTCAGCAGCAATAACAATATATTTGACATGAATAGAAAGATATCTCTGAAATCCATCTGGTATGGCCTGATCATTTTTATTACTCTGCTGCCGGTGATGATACTATTGCCCTGGCTGGGTTCCCGGGCCTATCCGCTATTGCAGCAAAAAGAATTATCAGCAGAATATCAATTTAATGATCATGTCGGGGATCACCTTGAAGAAGCCATTGATCGTCTGATTACGGTGATTACCAACAAGACGGACCCTATCTCCTTGTCGCTGCAAGGGCGGATAATAGACAAGCGCCTGTTGCATCAGCTGCTACTAAAAGTGGTACAGCGAGAAAAGGCCGTCGTTTCTGTGAGATTGCGCAATGGTCATGGACAAATTCTGGCTGAAGTGAAACGTAGAGAGGATGGGCTGGGGGAAAATCAAGAGAAAAGCATGGATATTCCGGCTGGTGCTCATGAGCCTGATGGGCAAGCAGCCGATATTGTCATTCCCATGCATGGCAGGACCTATATCGGGCCAATCTATGAGGCACATGGGATCAGTACTTTTCATCTTGCGGTGCCTGTGATGTTTTCCCGGAAAGCGCTGGCGGTCCTCGATGTTGAAGTAGATGCCAGTCAGATCTGGCGCTCGGTTGAAAGCAGGTTCGGTCGCCAGGGAGATGTGACTTACCTTGTGGATCGTCGCGGTATCCTGCTCAATGAGGTTCAGGGATCAAAATATCATAAAGGTGATCTGCTTACCCACCTGGCTATCGTGCGCGCCCTGTTGGCGAATCAGCGTTGGGATGATAGCCAGCTGATCACCGGATTGAGCGGACGACGGGTATTCGGCGTTATCTCATCAATCGATAAGTTGAACTGGGGTCTCATTACTGAGATACCCAGGAATAAGATCACTGGACCAATCACTAGAATGCTATCCCTTATTGCTCTGGTGGTTGTTATCTGTATGGTGGTGATTGGGATGATAGGCCTGTGGCTGGTGACCCGCATGCTGAATCATATGGAGGAGTTATCTTCTGTCTTTGAACAAATCTCACAGGGTGATTACAGTCACACACCTTCTGCGAGCCTTATTCGTGAATTACAGACATTAATTAATGGTGTGAATCATATGAGTCGGGTCCTCAATCAACGTGAGGCGGCTTTACGTAAGAGTGAGCAACGCTTGCAAGCAATTCTTGATAACTCCACTGCCATTATTGCTATGAAGGATAGTGCAGGGCGTTATATCCTGATCAACAAGCATTATGAAAAATTGTTTGCAGTCAGCAGAGAAGAGATCCTGGGAAAAACAGACCGAGTGTTGTTTCCTGATGAGATCGTTGCTGCTATCCAGCGTAATGACCAGAAGGTGATTGCCACAAAGAAGGCGATGGAGTTTGAAGAAGTACTGCTGCAAAATGATCGGCCGCATACCTATATTTCAAATAAATTCCCGTTGCTTGACCGGCAGGGGGTGGTTTATGCCGTTTGTAGTATTTCTACGGATATTACAGAACGTATTGAGGGTGAGGCACGCTTTCAATATCTCGCCTACCATGATGTGATGACAGGTTTGGCAAACCGTACCCTCTTTCTGGAGCGTCTCAAGCATGCGATATCACGCCGCCATCAGGATGGTAGGATACTGGCCATCCTGTTTATGGATCTTGATCGTTTCAAGAATATCAACGACAGCCTGGGACATGATGTCGGTGATTCTCTGCTGAAGATATTATCCGAGAGATTAGTTGATAACATGCGCCAATGCGATACGATTGCGCGTTTTGGGGGGGATGAATTCGCTATTCTCCTGGAAGATCTTACTTCCGTTGAAGCTGTCTCCCAGGTGGCCGAGAAACTACTGGAGGCATTTGCCCAGCCCTTTGTTCTTAACGGCCATGAGCTCTATGTGACCACCAGCATTGGTATCAGTATCTTCCCGGATGATAGTGAAGATGCCGCGTGTTTACTCAAAAATTCCGATTTGGCGATGTACCGGGCCAAGGAACTGGGGCGCAATCTGTATCAGTTTTTTTCCGAAGATATGAGCAGCCGAGTGTTGGAACGTCTACGACAGGAAACTCATTTGCGCCATGCCCTGGAGCGCAACGAATATTTTCTGGAATATCAACCACAGATTGATCTGGCCTCGCAGAAAATCATCGGTGTTGAGGCCCTACTACGCTGGCGTCATCCTGAGCTGGGCGTTGTGAGTCCGGAAAAATTCATCCCTGTCCTGGAGGATATGGGCCTCATTGTGGCGGTAGGAGAGTGGGTTCTGAAACAGTCCTGTCTTCAGGCCATCAGCTGGATGCAGCAGGGCTATCAGGGCTTGCGGATCGCTGTCAATCTTTCGGTCAAACAGTTCCATGATCCGCTGCTGTTTCAGAAGGTAAAGAAAATTCTCAACGAAACCGGCATTAAACCACTGACCCTGGAACTTGAAATTACCGAGAGTGTTCTGATGCAGCATGATCAGGTGAC
>CAZFJS010000006.1:0-3220 GCA_964519605.1 uncultured Gammaproteobacteria bacterium | reverse complement strand
GCGAAAAATTCCGCTGGACTGGTTGCTGCATAGGCATTGATGTGCAGGGGGTGGTGATCTTCCATGGCGTGGTGCAGGCGATTGAATGCCCGGCTCAGGATCGCTGTCCAGTCCTCGATGGGCATATCAGGATGCAGCGGTGGCATGCCGTTGGCGCGACCGTTGAGCAAATCCAGCTTGTGGGCGAATTCGTGAATAACAACATTGCGTCCCGGGCAGGGCGTGAAGCTATCCCGGTAGACGTCCTCCCAAGAGAGGATCACCGGCCCCTGTGACCAGGATTCACCACTTAGGGCATTGTCCTCTTCATGCACAATGCCTGCCTCGTCACTGGTTTCACGCGTCACGCGAAAAGCGCCGGGATAAACCACGATTTCCACCCACCCGGCAAAAGCGTTCTGATCCAGGGCAAGGATCTCCAGACAGGCTTGCGCTGCAATGCAGATGCGGATTTCATCGCTAATTTCCAGTCCCTGCACAGCTGTGAAGTGTTTGCTATGCATGAACAACGTGCTCAGCTCACGCAGACGGGCCCGCTCTGTCGGTGTCAGTGTTTGTATCAGGGCAATACGATGAGTGGTGTTGAACCAGGCCTCATCGCTGATGGGGTGATGGCGCAGGACACGCAGGGTGCGGTAGCGCTTAAACAATTTCATGCCGGGCAGGGCGAGCCTTCCAGGCCCGCTATCTCATATTAAGAATTTTCTCTATGCGGGTCTGGATGCTGTCAAATTCCGCGCGTTGATCCACAGGCAGCCACCGGGTTTCGGCGTTGATATCGCTTTTGACGGCAAGGCGCATTTTATCGAGCTGACGATGGATGGTTTCGAGTTTTTTCTTGTTGGCAGTACTGGTGGTCGATGCAGCCTTCTCAAGCAATTCTCTTGCCTGGTTGAAATCATCGAGGGCAACGGACTTATCGGTATTGAAGATAAGGTCCGTGTCCGCGAGCATGAGAAAGTATTTTGCCTCTGCGAGTGCAAGCATGGTTGTGTATTCATGCTCCTGTTCCAGATCGGAATAATCCAGCGTTTTTTCATAGTCCGCCCGTGCCCTGATCCACTGCTGGACAGCACGCTCTCTAGCTTTGTGTGCAGACACAGCATGCGCGGTTTTGACGGCAGGTGTTGCTGTACCCGGCGTCGTTGCCCACAAGGGGCTGCATGCTGTGAGAAACAGGGCAGAAAAAAGGATGTATTCCACTCGCAAGGTGATCGAAGAGGGCATCTTCATTTCTCCTTTCTCGGTTGGCAATGCTCATATCAATCCGCAGCATAGAGTATTGGAAAAATAAAGACCAGCGGTAAGCGCTATGAGTTTTCTCATGGATAGAATTTAAAAGCGGGCGCTGTCCGCTGCGCCGGAAAAGGCAGTGATTGCCGTTTTCAGCGCTGCAAAGCAATTTATCCGGTTTCCCTCGCGTGGCGCCACTATGCCATAATTGGTGCTCTGAAGACTGTTTTGGAGTATGATGCCTGTGGCAATTTACTGCTCAACGGGAAGAGACTCGCAAACTACGCTTATGAATGACTTGATTCGTTTACTGGGATATGGTGCTGTGGCGGCCATTGCCATATTTGTGCTTATCAGTCTGGCGGGCACCAACATGCTATCGGGTAATGTCCTGGTGAGCCTGGCGATTTTACTTGTTGTGGTGTTGCCGGTCGCGCTGATGGTTGTTATTGCAAAAAAGGAAAAGGCCCGCGAGGACGATCACAAGCAGCAGGGGTGATCCGCCAGATTTTTTTAAGTGCCTGTTTTTTTAGTCACATCTGACCGGCAGGTACTGTTGCAGATGGATTTCCCGGGTGCTTACACAGGCGCTGTAGGCCAGCGCTTCCACACCTTGTGCCAGCGCCTGGCGCAAGGACTGGCCGTATACGGGGTCGATAGCATCCGCGGGTGATACCACCTGGGCGTCCGTGCGCTGCACACAGAAAAATATCACCGCTCGATACCCCTGTTGTACCATTGCCGTGAGTTCACGCAGGTGTCGGCTACCCCGGGTGCTAACCGCATCGGGGAATAGCGCTGTCGCACTGCCCGCTTCTACCAGGGTGACATTTTTGACTTCCACGAAGCAATCTGGCCCTTGTGATCCCTCCAGCAGCAGATCAATACGACTGTTTTCAAGGCCGTAGCGCACCTCCGGGCGAATTTTTCGGTAGCCCTGTAATTCACTGATGGTGCCGTTTTCGATGCCCTCCCTGACCAGGGTATTGCTCAGGCTCGTATTGATCCCGACGAGTTCGCCACTGGCAGTTTCCACCAGTTCCCATGAAAAAGGGTGCTTGCGCCTGGGATTACCCGTATCCCGCAGCCAGACGCGCGCGCCGGGATCGCTGCAGGTGCTCATCGCGCCGGTATTGGGGGTATGGGCAGTTACCAGGTTCCCGTCAGCCAGCAGGACATCCGCCAGGAAACGCTTATAGCGTCTGATCAGGACGCCTTCTGTCAGTGGGGTATCGAAGCGCATTTATTCTCCGCGGGTGAAGGCTACGATACGCCGGCGGTCACGTTTGCCGGGGCGTCCTGCAGGGTGCGGGGCCTGCCTGCTGGGCGCCTGGCGAGCGGCCAGGCGCCGCAACAGGCTGGCGGCTGTTTCTTCATAGAGTTGGTGAGCTTCCCGTGCGGGGCCGCGGCGCTGACTGAGGGCCTGGACAGTGATGGTGTATTCCTCTGCTCCACAATGGATACGCAGGGTATCTCCAGCTCTGATCAGCCGCGACGCTTTGGCGCGCCCCCCGTTGATGTGGACCTTGCCCCCCTTGAGCGCGTTGCCGGCCAGGGCACGGGTCTTGAAAAAACGGGCCGCCCACAGCCATTTGTCCAGACGGACGGCCGCAGGCGTATCAGTCATGTCCGGCTTTGGCCGCCGGACGACGACGGGGCCAGAGGCGGAAGACAATCAGGACAAGCGGTGCACCGTGAAGCGCCAGATCAATCATATCGCTGGGCATAATCAGGGTGCCGGTGAACAGCATCCGCAGATCAAGCCACAGATGAGGCTCTGGCAGGACCGGCGCCACTACCAGCGGAATGGCGATGGCCAGTACGACTATCAGGGGAATGCGGTCCAGCCAGTTTTTCATCGTGGGTGCTTATGTCATTATATGTTGTCTATGATCTCATAAAAGCCGCAGACAATGAAACTTGCCGAAAAGCATGTCAGCTTTGACTATACTGTGCGTGTCAGCAGACGGGCCAAGCGTCTGCAGAT
>CAZFJS010000005.1:25656-30572 GCA_964519605.1 uncultured Gammaproteobacteria bacterium | reverse complement strand
TGATCACCACAGCGCCGCAGACGCATGCACAGCCGATTCAGCTCCAGGCTGCGGATAAACAGGCAATCTCCCTGCCGGTTGAAACGCCGGTTCATGCAAAAGGCTGGGATGAGGACGTCGGTAATCATGTACAGTGGCTACTCAGCCAGAAGATGCATGTTGCTCAACTGAGGCTTAATCCTCCTAATTTAGGTAGTGTGGATGTCCGCATACAGTTGCAGGACAATCAGCTCAGTGTCCACTTTAATGCTTCGCATGCCCTGGTGAGGGACAGCCTGGATGCTTCTCTGCCGCGATTGCGTGAACTCATGAACGATACGGGACTGAACCTTGTTAATATTGATGTCGCCCAGCATTCCTATTCGGAAGATCGCCAGGATGGGAATCCGGCTGTTGCCCACAGTTATCCGGAACAGGATGAAGCTGAATCCACTGCGCTGACTTCAGTGACTGAAGCAGACAGGGCCATCTCCCGCCAGGGTATGCTTGATCTGTACGTTTAGTCTTTTATTTTCACCCCGGGCTGATGCTGTTATCGGCCTGGGTGTTTTAGCCGTCCTTAATTCCCGAGATTGATTCCCCAGCGTACGCATGATGACATTAATTCGGCAGTCTGCCCGCGCGAATAGCCGCCAAATAACTGCCACACCAATTTTTCTAATAATAACTCACTGATTATTCATGTGAAAATATAAATTAATTTATGGCATGTCAATTGCTAAGAAGTTGTGAAGACAAACACAACAGCGATTTATTCGGGAAGGAACAGACATGGCTATTGATGACCAGATTGATGACGATGATGACGTAAAGAAGCCCAAAAAAAAGTCAAACCTGCTACTGATCATCCTCATCATTATCAGCACATTGTTGCTGATTGTCGTCAGTATCGGGACGACCTTGTACCTGAGTGGCGCACTGACACATGAAAAAGCGAGTGTTGCCGCGGAAGGGGATAAGGGCAAGGTGGAAAAATCCGCCAGGAAGAAATCCAAGAAGCACGCCAAAAAGAAAGAAGAACGGCAATCCTTTTATGTTGAGCTGGGTGACCCGCTGGTGGTTAATTTTATCGAGAACAACCAGATTCGCTATCTGCAGGTCAAGATGGAAGTGATGACCTACGACGAGGGGATGTCAGAAAAAATAAAAACCCACATGCCGTTGATTCGCAATAACCTGTTGATGATGCTGAGCGGGCTTGACTATGAAACCATCAGTTCACTTGCCGGCAAGCAGAAAATCCGTGCAGAAGCACTGGCTGAGATACAGAACATTCTCAAAGAAAAAACCGGCGACCCCGGTGTAGAAGCAGTCTATTTCACCAGCTTTGTAATGCAGTAAGAACATGGCTGTCAATGATCTGCTATCTCAGGATGAAATAGACGCGCTGTTGCATGGCGTCTCCAGTGGTGATGTCGAGACCGAAGAGGATGATGCGGTTGCCGATGGCGAGGCCATCAGCTATGACTTTAACAGCCAGGACAGGATCGTCAGAGGTCGGCTACCGACTCTGGAGATGATCAATGAACGTTTTGCACGTTATCTACGGATCAGTTTTTTTAATATGTTGCGGCGGACAGCGGAAATCTCCTCTGCCGGTGTGCAAATGTTGAAATTTGCAGAATATGTACATAGTTTGTTTGTTCCTGCAAGCCTTAACCTTGTCAAAATCAATCCCTTGCGAGGCACAGCGCTGGTCGTTTTTGACCCGAATCTGGTGTTCACGATCGTGGATAATTTTTTCGGAGGAGATGGCCGTTTTCATGCCAAGATCGAAGGCCGGGAATTCACGCCCACCGAGCAGCGTCTGATCAGGATTATTCTTGATCAATCTTTCGAGAATATGAAAGAGGCCTGGAGTCCAGTGGTCAAGATCGACCCCAACTATCTGAGCATGGAGGTCAATCCCCATTTCGCCAATATTGTTAGTCCCAGTGAAGTGGTTGTTGTTTCGACATTTCATATTGAGCTGGAAGGCGGCGGTGGTGATATGCATATCACCATGCCTTATTCGATGATTGAGCCTATCCGCGAACTGCTGGATGCCGGAGTACAGAGCGATCGCGTCGACACGGATGAGCGTTGGATGCTTTCCTTGCGTGAAGAAATCATGACGGCGGAATTGGAGATCAGCAGCACGCTGTTGGAAACAAAACTGACGATTGGTGATGTCAATAAGCTTCGTAAGGGAGACATTATACCCATAGAAATGCCACGTACCGTGACCGCACGTATTGAAGAAATCCCGGTTTTTCATGGGGCATTTGGTGTATCCAACGGTAAGAATTCGATAAAAATCACTGATTATATAATGGCTAAAAGTCACCAACAGCTAGCGAAGACAGCGGGAGGTAGCCAATGAACGATGAAACACAGGCAAGTACTTCAGCAGATGAAGACTGGGGTGCAGCACTGGCGGAACAGGCCGGTGCGGGTGATGTTGCGACAGATGGGTCAACTGCAGGCGAGATGACTGCAGGAGAGGATCAATACCAGAAAGCGGGCTTCCAGAATCTCGAGGATGATGCAACAGAGGGCAGACTGGTGGATTCGAGTCTCGACATGATTCTCGATATACCGGTAACCCTTGCCGTCGAGATCGGACGCAGCAAGATCAGAATCAACAATCTATTGAAACTGAATCAGGGGTCAGTGGTAGAGCTGGACCGGCTCGCGGGCGAACCCATGGATGTTATTGTCAATGGTACCTTGATCGCCCATGGCGAGATTGTAGTTGTCAATGAAAAATTCGGCATCCGCCTGACCGATATCATTAGTCCTACTGAACGAGTGAAAAAACTGCAATGAATAATTATCCATTTTTCCTGATGAATTCACAGTGGAGGCATTGTCATGGCTGCTGACGCTGCATCAGCCGGGCAGGTATTGCAGATCATTACCAGCCTGATATTTGTCGTCGCTATCATTTTTACAGGTGCCTGGTTCTTTCGGCGTTATGGACGCTTTTCAGGTTTGCTCAATGAAGATCTCAAGGTTGTTGCGGGCCTGTCGGTTGGTCAGCGGGAGAAGGTGATTGTTCTGCAAACCGGTGAAACCCAGCTGCTGCTGGGGGTATCGCCAGGACGGATACAAACCCTGCATGTGTTTGATACCCCCGTGATCAAAACCAGGCAGCAAGCCACGAGCGCTCAGGCAGGTGACAGTTTCACCCGTTGCCTGAAGAATGAGATCAAGAAAAAGATTCTGCCATCAAAATGAAAAAAATTATTCTCATTATCCTGATGACGATTATCCCGGTTACCCAGATTTGGGCCGACCCTGGTTTGACCGCGTTGACTGTGACCGGTGATGCGGCCGGCGGACAGACCTATACGCTGAGTATCCAGATCCTGCTATTGATGACGGTGCTGACGCTGCTGCCGGCAGCACTGATGATGATGACTTCCTTTACCCGCATTATCATCGTCCTGGCTATCCTGAGACAGGCATTGGGAACTGCTCAGACGCCCACAACCCAGACCCTGATAGGTCTGGCATTATTTTTGACACTATTCGTCATGACACCGGTTTTCAATGATATCTATCAGCATGCCGTGCAGCCTTATATGGCAGAGAAAATAACTGTGGAGGATGCCGTGAAGGCGGGTGCAACACCATTCCGAAAATTTATGATGTCCCAGACTCGGGACAGTGATATTGACATGTTTTCACAAATATCCGGGAAAGAGGTCAAGAGCGCAGATGAGGTGCCTTTCTCCATGCTGGTGCCGGCTTTTGTCACCAGCGAGCTGAAGACAGCTTTTCAGATAGGATTTCTGATATTCATCCCTTTTCTGATTATTGACCTGGTGGTGGCCAGTGTGCTGATGTCCATGGGGATGATGATGCTATCTCCGCTAATCATTTCACTACCATTTAAAATTATGCTGTTTGTGTTAGTGGATGGTTGGTCGCTTATTCTGGGGACTCTGGCTTCGAGCTTTGTCGTCTGAAGGAGAGCTGAACATGACACCGGAAACTGTTTTGACCATCGGTAAAGATGCACTCTATGTCACCTTGATGATTATTTCTCTGTTGCTGCTGCCGGCGCTGGCCGTGGGTTTGCTGATTAGCATGTTTCAGGCCGCGACGCAGATCAATGAGCAGACACTGAGCTTTATTCCCAAGCTGCTGGTGGTCTTTGTGGTCATGATTATTGGTGGGTCATGGATTATGCAGACCATTATTAATTATACCACTCAACTTATCAGCAGTATTCCGCAGCTGATCGGTTAAGCGCTGTTTTTAATGGGTCTGGAGAGCATCCATCAATGAAGAAACAGGCACATGCAGATTGATCTCAATGCCCTGCTTGAGCTATTGCCTGCATACCTTTGGCCTTTTATGAGGATTGCCGCCATTTTTACCATGACGCCTATTCTAGGTACCCGGCTGATTCCGGTGCGTACGCGCATTGGTTTGGCGATTGCACTGACCGTGATTATCGTCCCGGTTATTCCCGCTGCCGTAACGCACATCGACCCTTTTAGCCTGCAAGGTTTACTGATTACAGCCAATCAATTGTTAATCGGTTTTATGCTGGGCTTTATGATCCGCATGGTATTCAGCGCCATCGAATCCGGTGGTCAGGTGATTGGTATGACCATGGGGCTGGGTTTTGCGCAAATGAACGATCCGGCTAACGGCGTGACGGTACCGGTGATCAGCCAGTTCTATACCATCCTGGCAACGCTGATATTTCTTGCCCTCAATGGCCATCTGATTCTGATCAGGGTGCTGGTAGACAGTTTCACTACTATGCCGGTTGATACCCTGACCATTGGTAGCAGTGGGCTATGGATACTCTTGTCCTGGGCCGGCTGGATCTTCAAGGGTGCGGTATTGATCGCCCTGCCTGCGGTTACGGCCCTGCTGTTGGTTAATATCGCATTCGGCGTGATGATGCGTGCCGCTCC
>CAZFJS010000005.1:14461-25556 GCA_964519605.1 uncultured Gammaproteobacteria bacterium | reverse complement strand
CTTAGTGGCTGGTCATTCAGTACCAAGGCGCTGGCCTTCAAATGGGAAAAGCTCAATCCCGTGAAGGGGATGGGCAAGGTATTTTCCGTACGCGGGCTGATGGAACTGTTAAAGGCACTGGCGAAATTTTCACTGGTGTTGGTGATTGCCCTGCTTCTGCTGTGGAATGATGTGGACGATATTTTGCTGCTGGGGACCAAGTCGGTCATGCCGGCACTGGCGGACAGCGGACACATATTACTCTGGTCCTTTCTGGCACTGAGCAGCGCCATGATCCTGATCGCCGCCATTGATGTGCCGTTTCAATTGTGGGATTACACCAAGCAACTACGCATGACACGCCAGGAAATCAAGGACGAGTTCAAGGAAACGGATGGTAATCCTGAAATGAAACGGCGTATCAAAGAGGTACAGCAGGAGATGGCGCAGCGCCGCATGATGGAGGAGGTGCCCAAGGCGGATGTGGTGGTCACCAACCCGACACACTATGCGGTGGCGCTAAGCTATGATCAATCCGGGATGGCAGCACCCGTGGTGGTAGCGAAAGGTAAAGATCTGATTGCCACCCATATACGCAGCATCGCCACCCAGCACCAGATACCGATAGTGACGGCGCCACCGTTGACGCGTGCCCTGTTTCATACCACTGAGTTGCAGCGAGAAATTCCTGCAGGGCTCTTTATGGCTGTTGCACAGGTGCTTGCCTATACCTATCAACTGCGCCGCCGGGGCGCCCAGGCGGCAACGGAAGATCTCAATATCGGTGAGCTGCCGATCCCGGATGACATGAGGTATGACTGACGGTGAATACTCCTGGTTGTGAAATCAGCGGTATATAAAAAGACAATGCTGGAGAGAGAATGAAATGGCTGAATCGACCATACTAATGAATTTCCGTGATGTCGGACGCAGTGGGCTGCTGGGTGCGCCTCTGCTACTGATGGCAATTCTGGCGATGTTGGTGGTACCCCTGCCACCCACTCTGCTGGACATCGCCTTTACTTTCAACATTGCACTATCGATGATTGTGGTCATGTCCAGCGTCTATAGCCGCAGACCACTGGAATTTGGGACTTTCCCCACGGTTCTGCTGTTGGCTACATTGTTACGCCTGGCGCTCAATATCGCTTCGACCCGTGTGGTGCTGCTGGAAGGGCATACAGGTACCGGCGCGGCAGGACAAGTGATTCAGGCATTTGGTGATTTTGTTGTCGGTGGTAATTATGCTGTGGGCCTGGTGGTTTTTGCCATTCTGGTCATCATCAATTTCGTGGTGGTCACCAAGGGTGCCGGGAGAATATCCGAGGTGAGCGCCCGCTTTACCCTGGACGCCATGCCGGGTAAGCAGATGGCCATTGACGCTGACCTCAATGCCGGCATTATCGACCAGGAAGAGGCTGGGCGCCGCCGCGAAGATGTGGTGGCTGAAGCAGACTTCTATGGTTCCATGGACGGCGCCAGCAAGTTTGTGCGTGGTGATGCGGTTGCCGGTATTCTGATTCTGTTTATCAATATTATAGGCGGTTTTGCTATCGGTATGTTGCAGCATGACATGGCGTTTTCAGATGCCCTGCGCAATTATACTTTACTGACCATCGGTGATGGCCTGGTGGCCCAGCTGCCCTCACTGGTGTTGTCTACCTCTGCCGCCATTATGGTCACCCGGGTTTCCAAGGCACAGGATATGGGTGGGCAGATCCTGGGTCAGCTAATGAGCAATCCTCGTTCATTAGGTGTCACAGCGGGGATACTGGGTATCCTTGGTCTGTTACCCGGGATGCCTAATCTGGTATTTTTGGGGCTCGCCTCCGTTTCCGGCGCCGGTGCCTATATGATTTATCGGCGCAATCATCCCCTGGTGCCGCAGGAAGTGGTGCCTGCAGAACCGGCGACTGACCTGGCAGTGCCGGAGCAGCGTGATCTGAGTTGGGATGACGTGGTGCCGGTAGATACCATCGGTCTGGAGGTTGGTTACAAGCTGATCCCTCTGGTTGACAAGAATCAGGGCGGTCAGTTGATGGCGCGTATTAAAGGTGTCCGGAAAAAACTGACACAGGAACTGGGTTTCCTGATCCCCGCTGTTCACATTCGCGATAATCTGGAGCTTTCTCCTGGCAGTTACCGCATTAGCTTGATGGGGGTCACCGTAGGGGAAGCGGAGGTGTTTCCCGAGCGGGAGATGGCGATTAACCCCGGACAGGTTTTTGGCACGCTTGCCGGCATACCCGCCAAGGATCCCGCTTTTGGGATGGATGCTTTGTGGATTGAGCCTAATCAGCGTGATCAGGCCCAGACTATGGGTTATACCGTGGTGGATACGACGACCGTCATCGCCACGCATCTGAGCCATATTCTGCAGAACTCCGCTCATGAGTTGCTGGGCAGGGAAGAGGTTCAGCAGTTGCTGGATAACCTGGCGAAGAGCAATCCCAGGCTGGTGGAGGGGTTGGTGCCCGATCTGTTGCCGCTGGGGGTGATCCACAAGGTGCTGCGCAATCTGCTGGAAGAAAAAATTGCCCTGCGAGATGTGCGTACCATCGCTGAGAATCTGGCAGCCGAGGCCCCTGTGAGTCAAGAGCCCGGCGTTTTGACCGCTGCCTTGCGGGTCGCGCTGGGACGTCAGATTATTCAGAATATCAATGGGTTGGAGTCTGAGCTGCCCGTTATCACGCTGGATCCTACGCTGGAACAGTTATTGCAAGAGTCGGTTAGGGGTGAAGGCGGCGGTTTCGGCGTCGAACCGGGACTGGCTGACAGAATTCACCAGTCACTGACGGCGGCGGTACAGCAGCAGGAATTGGCGGCACAGCCAGCAGTATTACTGACCTCTGCGTCGCTTAGAGCTGTACTGGCGCGTTTTGTGAAACACACGTTACCGCAATTACATGTGCTGTCATACGATGAAATACCGGATAACAAACAGATCAGGATTGTGGCCAGCGTAGGGCAGCAGGCCGCCTGAAACAGCAAGTATCAGGGTACAGATTGAATGAATATTAAACGTTATTTTGCTCCAAATATCCGCCAGGCGATACGCCAGGTACGCGAAGAACAGGGGCCGGATGCCGTCATTCTCTCCAATCAACAGGTCAACGGTGGTGTGGAAATCGTGGCTGCGGTGGACTTCGATGAAACGATGTTCCGTAGCGTGGTGCCGGCACCTGCGGCTAAGCGCAGCGAGCGCAAGGCGGCGGCCCCTGTTCAGCAATACACCAGGGAGGTGCAACCCGGGACTTCTGAGAAACACACCGTAACGGAAAACATCTGGAGTCAGGAACCGACCCTGGTGGAAATGCGCGGCGAGCTGCAGTATCTACGCAATATCCTGGAAAACCAGCTATCGGGCCTGGCCTGGGGCGATCTGGTCAGAAAACATCCGCAGCGTGCAGAATTGTTGCAACGGCTGATGAAAATCGGTCTCAGTGCAGCCCTGTGTAATGAAATTGCCACGGAAATTACCGTGGATAGTCCTATCGAACAGGCCTGGCAGCATTCCCAGGAAATCCTGGCAGAGAAAATCATTATCCCGCAGGACGATATTCTGGATCGTGGTGGCATTATCGCATTGGTCGGTCCTACCGGGGTCGGGAAGACCACTACAGCAGCAAAACTTGCCGCGCGCTATGCCTTGCGCTACGGCCATCGTCATGTGGCTCTGATAACCATTGATAACTACCGTGTGGGTGCCCATGAGCAGCTCAGGACCTATGGGCGGATACTTGATGTGCCGGTACGCGTCGCCGATAACCCGCAAGAACTGCATCAGATACTGGATGATTTGTATGACCGCAGCCTGGTAATCATCGATACCGCGGGTATGGGGCAGCACGACAGCAAGCTGCTGCAACAGAAAGGAATCCTCGACAATGAAGCGCATAAGATAAAAAAATTTCTGCTCCTGCCAGCTACCACGCGCGCGTCAGGTCTGGAAGATATTATTCAGGCCTTCACTACCTTCGGTCTCGACGGCTGTATCTTCAGTAAGCTGGATGAGTCAACCAGTCTTGGCGGCTTGCTCAGTGCGGTAGTCAAACACCGCTTGCCCGTCGGTTTTAGCTGCGATGGCCAGCGGGTGCCCGAAGACATTCATCCCGCCCGGC
This sequence comes from uncultured Gammaproteobacteria bacterium, assembly GCA_964519605.1. Taxonomy (GTDB): domain Bacteria; phylum Pseudomonadota; class Gammaproteobacteria; order SZUA-140; family SZUA-140; genus CAZFJS01. Next base: position 21,456 of record CAZFJS010000005.1, on the reverse strand, counting down.
GTGAAATGCTGGTTAGTCAGTGCATTGAAGTGATGTTGCGAGCGGGCAACAAGGTGGATGAGGATCTGGTGTCACTAAATCTTGGTAAGGAAGTGGTCAATGCTTAACGCCAATATGATGAATATAACTCAAGTTAGTGGATTGCATCGCATTACCCGGCCGCAACCCGTACGGGTGATCGCCGTGACCAGCGGCAAGGGCGGCGTAGGAAAAACGAATGTGTCAGTGAATATCGCTACAGCATTGGCCATGAATGGCAGCGAGGTATTGTTGCTGGACGCCGACCTGGGTATGGCTAATGTTGATATCCTGCTGGGCCTGCAGACCAATGATAACCTCTCTCACGTGATCAAGGGTGAGCGTTCTTTAGAGGAAATTATCGTTACCGGACCGGCAGGCCTGCGCATCATCCCCGCTGCTTCCGGTGTTAAGGAGATGGTGGGCCTGAGTCATACCCAGCATGCGGGTGTGATACGGGCTTTTAGTGAGCTGAGTTTTAATCCCGATGTACTGATGATTGATACGGCAGCCGGGATTTCTGACAGTGTCATCACGTTCTCGAGAGCGGCTCATGAAGTCCTGGTAGTGGTCTGTGATGAACCCGCTTCGATTACCGATGCCTATGCCATGATCAAGCTACTTAACCGGGATCATGATCTGCACCGTTTTCGCATCCTGGCCAATATGGTGCACAGCACCCAGGAAGGTGTCGAACTGTACAAGAAGCTGGTCAAGGTAACCGATCGTTTCCTGGATGTGGCGCTGAGTTATATCGGGTCGGTGCCGTATGACGAATATCTGCGCAAGGCAATTCAAAAGCAGCGTGCGGTAGTGGATGCCTATCCACGCAGCAGGGCGGCCATGGCGCTCAAGAAGGCTGCCCTGAAAGTAGAACAATGGCCGGTGCCGGATGCCGCCAGTGGCAATATTGAATTTTTTGTTGAGAGACTTTTCAGAAACCGCAACGAGATAATGGCGACTGTTTATGAATAACGTAGCAATGTATACCTCATTACAACAAGATAAGAATGAGTACACCGATGTGGTGACGCAATATGCGCCGCTGGTGAAACGCATCGCCTACCATATTATGAGCAGGCTTCCCCCCAGCGTGCAGGTGGATGATCTCATTCAATCCGGAATGATCGGTCTGATCGAGGCCGCCCGAAACTACGATGCCGGCCAGGGCGCCAGTTTCGAAACCTATGCGGGAATACGCATCCGCGGGTCGATGCTCGATGAAATCAGAAAAGGCGACTGGGCACCGCGCTCTGTACATCGCAAGGCGAGACAGGTGGCGGAGGCAGTACGCAATATCGAGAATGCCACCGGCAGGGATGCCCGCGATCATGAAGTGGCCAAGGAACTGGATATGTCACTGAAGGAATATCATAAAACCCTGCAGGATGCCAGTGGTTGCCGGCTGCTCAGCTTCGAGGACATGGGCCATGGTGAAGACTCGATTGAATCGAAAATAGATAAAGGTATTTCGGGCCCATTCGAGGGGGTCGCCAGAGATGACTATAAACGCAATCTCGTTGCAGCGATTTCAGTTTTACCGGAGCGCGAACGGCTGGTGTTGACCTTGTATTACGATGAAGATCTCAATTTACGAGAAATCGGGGCAGTGATCGGTGTCAGTGAATCCCGGGTAAGTCAGATTCACAGCCAGGCGCTGATCAGGCTGCAGTCCAGGCTTGGGCACCTGTTCAAAAACGACTGATTGTTATACGGAGGTAGCTTTGGACAAGAACATGAAGATCCTGATTGTGGATGATTTTTCCACTATGCGGCGCATTATCAAAAACCTGTTGCGTGACCTCGGCTTCAACAATACCAGTGAGGCGGATGATGGTAACACCGCCTTGCCGATGCTACAGAACAGTGGTTTCGACTTTCTGATTACCGACTGGAACATGCCGGGTATGCAGGGTATTGATCTGTTAAAGGCGGTGCGTGAGGATGCCGAACTCGCTTCTCTGCCGGTACTGCTGGTCACGGCCGAGGCGAAAAAGGAGCAAATTATCGAAGCGGCCCAGGCGGGTGTCAATGGCTATATTGTCAAGCCCTTCAATGCGGCGACACTGAAGGAGAAAATAGAAAAGATCTTCGAAAGAATCTCAGCTTAAAGCCAACAGCAACATTGAGCAGAAGGATAGGACATGAATAAAGGGACGATAATCAAAGAAGAAAGCCTGGCACATGCCCGTAATCTTGTTCTTTGCCTGGAGACGGACAGGCAGGAGGAAGCTAAAAAGGAACTCGGGGAGCTGACTCGTATACACGAAACCGAGATCTTCAGGGAACTGGGCCAGCTGACCCGTGAATTGCACAATAATCTGACGGGCTTTCATGTGGATGACAGAATGACAGCGATTGCCGAGAACGACATTCAGGATGCCACGGAAAGGATGAACTATGTGATTGAGATGACCAATCAGGCGGCGCATAAGACACTAAATGCTGTGGAAGCGTCGATTCCTATCTGTGATGAAATCTACGAAGCCACTTCAGATATCAGTGAAAAATGGCGTAAATTTACCTCCCGGGATATGACAGCGGAACAGTTCAGGGTGATGGCCTCCGTGATTGGGGGCTTTCTCGAAACGGCGAGTGACCGGGCGACTACCTTGCGCAATTGCCTGAACGACATTCTGATTGCACAGGATTACCAGGATCTCACCGGGCAAACGTTAAGGAGAGTGATTGATCTGGTGCAGGAAGTGGAAGCGCATCTGGTGGGTTTTATCAGAGTCTCGAGTCCCCGGGAGGAAGAAAAAAAGCCGCAGCAAGTCACCTCTGGACTTCAGGGGCCGCAGATTCCAGGCAAGGAGGACGCCGATGCGGTCAAGAGTCAGGATGAAGTGGATGAATTGTTATCAAGTTTAGGATTTTGAGAGAAACATCATGTCATTTACAGAAGATGAAGAGATTCTCCAGGATTTCCTGATCGAGGCCGGCGAAATCATCGAACTGCTGGGAGAGCAGCTGGTCGATCTTGAAAGTAAGCCTCAGGACACAGAACTGCTCAATGCCGTCTTCCGGGGCTACCACACGATTAAAGGTGGTGCCGGTTTTTTGAATATCAATGGACTAGTGGAAATCTGCCACCATGCCGAGGATATTTTTAACATACTGCGGCAAGGTGGTCGCCTGGTCGATGCCATGCTGATGGATGTCATTCTGCAGGCACATGATGTGGTAACCGCGATGCTGGAATCTGTCCAGCAGGGCGTTGAGCCGGACCCGGCAGATGCCCAGCTATTGCAGCAGCTGGCACAGTTTGCCCAGTTAGAGGAGACTGAAAGTCACAGTGTAGCGGATGCCCCGCTCGAAGCAGCGGGAATGAAACCAGCAACTCTGGCAATATCTGCTGAGCCCGCTAGTGATGTCGGTGCCCCGGATAATGCTTCTGACAGCGATGACATTAACGATGATGAATTCGAGGCACTGCTTGACCAACTGCATGGCAAGGGTGTGCATGGTGGCAGGCCTGAGCGACCTGTTCCCGTGACAGATGAAGTAGCGACCATCCCGGAGAAGGCGCAGACCGAAATAACAGACCAGGCGTCGACCCGGAGTGAAGAGATAACGGATGATGAATTCGAGGCCTTACTGGATCAGCTGCATGGTGACGCCGCACCCGGTATGGTGATGAAAGAGGTGGCACCCGATAAAGCGGAAAAGCCGGTGCTCAGCCAGCAGCCGGCAATGGTGCCCCCAGCAGGGAAGCCGAAACCGCTTACTACGGCAGCGCCAGCGGCTAAAAGCAGTCCGCCAACAAAGAAGGAACCAACCCAGGTACATACCGAGACCAGTGTCAGGGTCGATACCAGGCGCCTGGACGATATCATGAATCTGGTTGGCGAACTGGTACTGGTACGAAATCGTCTGACCACACTGGAAATGTCTCATGAGAACGAAGAACTTGCCATGGCGGTTGATAATCTCGACCTGGTAACCGCCGACCTGCAGAACGCGGTGATGAAGACCCGGATGCAACCGATTAAGAAAGTCTTTGGGCGTTTTCCGCGGGTGGTCAGGGATCTGGCCAGGAGTTTGAATAAGGAAATCACCCTGGAGTTGATGGGCGAAGAAACGGATCTTGACAAGAATCTTGTCGAGGCATTGGCAGATCCACTGGTCCATCTGGTCCGTAATGCTGTTGACCACGGTATCGAAACCCCTGAGGAGCGCCTGCATGCCGGTAAATCCCGCAATGGTACGGTAGTCCTGTCGGCAGAACAGGAAGGCGATCATATCCTGTTGACAATTACGGACGATGGCGCCGGGATGGACGCCGAAAAACTACGACTGCATGCCGTTGAGAAAGGCATGATGGATGAGGAGGCAGCCAGTCGTCTGTTACCCCAGGAGTGCTATCAGCTCATATTTATGCCCGGTTTTTCCACCAAGAAAGAGATTTCGGATGTTTCCGGGCGGGGCGTCGGCATGGATGTCGTCAAAACCAGAATCAATCAACTTAATGGTACTTTGCAAATCGACTCCGAGCTGGGAAAGGGCAGCAAAATTGTCATCAAGGTGCCGCTGACGCTGGCAATCATGCCGACACTGATGATTCGAGTCGGACGGCATATTTTCGCTCTGCCATTAAGTAGCATTGCAGAAATATTTCATCTCAATTTATCGAAGACAAATACGGTAGATGGTCAGGAAGTCGTGCTGATACGTGACCAGGCTCTGCCTCTGTACTATCTCAATAAATGGTTACTTACAGACAGGACCATGACGGAGCGTTCGGACAAGGATGGTCATGTTGTCATCGTCAACATCGGTTCCCACCAGGTAGGTTTTGTGGTTGATCACCTGCTGGGTCAGGAAGAAGTGGTGATCAAGCCTTTAGGTGCACTGCTGCATGGTACCAGGGGGATCGCTGGCGCCACGATTACAGGTGATGGCAGAATCTCACTGATCCTTGATGTGCCCGGCCTGATGCAACATTACTCTCATGTGGCCTAAGGAATACTGATGATCGTATCGGTACTCATCGTGGATGACTCTGCTTTTTTCAGGAAGCAGATTGCAGCAATCTTGAGTGCCGATCCCCATATCGAGGTTATCGGTAGCGCTGCCAACGGCCGTGAAGCCATTGATCAGGTTGCCCGCTTGAAGCCGGATGTCGTGACCATGGATATTGAAATGCCGGGGATGGATGGCATTGCTGCTGTTAGGCACATCATGCGCGATTACCCGACTCCGGTGATGATGTTTTCCTCTTTAACCACCGCAGGCGCTCAGGCAACGCTGGATGCTCTGGATGCCGGTGCGGTGGATTTTCTCCCTAAGAAAATAGAAGAGATCTCCAGTAACCGGGAATTTGGTAAACGCCAGCTGTGTGCCCGGGTGCGCATTGTCGGTCTCAGGGGACGAACATCCAGAATTACGGAGCTAAGCGCACAGCAGCCTGGCAAGCCGTTCCTGCGGCTCGGTCGGCAGACACCTGCCCGGGGTCTGGCCGAAAGAACGTCCATAAAATGCGATCTTTCCCGTTATCGGATGGTGCTTATTGGGACTTCCACTGGGGGGCCGGCGGCCTTGCAGCAGGTGCTGAGTAAATTGCCACAGCATTTCCCTCTGCCCATCGTGCTCGTGCAGCATATGCCGGCGAGTTTCACACCACCGTTTGCCCAGCGTTTGAACAGCCTCTGCCGCATTACGGTCAGACATGCCGAGGATGGCGATATCCTGCAACCGGCAACCGCCTTATTGGCGCCAGGCGGGACACAACTGAGCATTGAACGTCAGGCCGGTGGCTATGCTGTCAGGATTGTTCCGGCCACAGCGGCGCAAACATACAAGCCTTGTGTCGATATCACTTTTGCATCTGCTGCTGAGGCCGTTACCGGGAAGGTGCTGGCTATTGTGATGACCGGTATGGGTGCGGATGGTTGCCAGGGTGCCCGCGCGTTGAAGAGGAAAGGCGCAACGGTCTGGGCTCAGGATGAAGCCTCTTGTGTGGTCGCCGGCATGCCGTCAGCGGTGATTGATGCCGGGCTGACGGATTCGATCCTGTCCCTGGACAATATTGGCGTGGCCTTGTCACAGGGAGGCTAGGCCATGGATATTCTGAGTATTATCGGCATTGCTCTGGCTTTTGGCGCTATTCTGGGTGGCAACTATCTGGAGGGTGGGCATGTTTCATCCCTGCTGCAGCTGACCGCATTTATCATTGTTGCCGGGGGCACGATTGGCGCCGTTATGCTGCAAAGCCCCATGGCCACTTTTATGAAATCGCTCAAGCTGACCGTCTGGATTGTCTTTGCTCCCAAGATGGCAGCCGGTGAAGCGATTGAGAAAATTGTCAACTGGAGCAATATCGCCAGGAAGGAAGGGCTACTGGGACTTGAGTCGTTGGCGGAGAGTGAGCCGGAACTGTTTGCCAGAAAGGGGCTGCAGTTGCTTGTTGATGGTAGCGAGCCGGATGTCATCCGTAATATCCTGGAAGTGGAGCTGAGTACCAAGGAATATCATGATACCCAGGCAGCCAAGGTGTATGAAGGGCTGGGTGGCTATTCCCCGACCATTGGCATCATCGGCGCAGTGATGGGCTTGATTCATGTGATGAATAACCTGGCGGATCCCAGCAAGCTGGGTTCCGGTATTGCGGTGGCCTTTGTGGCTACGATCTATGGTGTCGGACTGGCTAATCTTTTTTTTCTACCCATGGCCAACAAGCTGAAAAGTATCATTCATTCCCAGTCACAGTTTCGGGAAATGATCATCGAGGGGGTCGTTTCCATCGCGGAGGGGGAGAACCCGCGCAACATAGAAACCAAACTGCAGGGCTATCTGGTTAAATGAGCGACTATGGCACGCAAAAAGGCACCTGAAGAACATGAAAATCACGAGCGCTGGCTGGTTTCCTACGCAGATTTTATTACCCTGCTGTTTGCCTTCTTCGTTGTGATGTATTCCATCTCATCAGTGAATGAGGGGAAATACCGGGTGCTGTCGGATTCACTGGTGGCCGCCTT
>CAZFJS010000005.1:6670-14361 GCA_964519605.1 uncultured Gammaproteobacteria bacterium | reverse complement strand
CATCAGTGAATGAGGGGAAATACCGGGTGCTGTCGGATTCACTGGTGGCCGCCTTCAGATCTTCCCCCAAATCTCTGCAACCTATCCAGATTGGCGGGATCTCCAAGGCGCCAGTAACCTCAACCGAACAGGTCAATCAGCGAAAGGCGGCGATCGTCAAATTACCGAAAATGTTCCTGTCACAGGAAATCTCAAAGCAGGGCATGATGCGTGATCCCGTACTGGAGGAGAAGTACAAGAAGGGTGATGACCGGGTGGAACTGCAGAAAATTGCCGACAACGTTCGCAAAGCGCTGGCCAAACTGGTTTCACAGGGGCTGATCACGGTGAAACAGAAGGCGCTCTGGGTTGAGGTGCAGATCAGTAATAGCGTGCTTTTCCCCAGTGGCAGCGCCCGCTTGCAGTCCAAGGCTATTGGCGTTATGAAAAAACTGGCCGGCATACTGCGGGATTTTCCCAATCCTGTCCGAGTTGAAGGTTTTACCGATAATGTGCCCATTAAAACCATTGTTTACCCTTCCAACTGGGAATTGTCGGCGGCGCGGGCCGCCAGGGTGGTGCGCCTGTTCTCTGCTACGGGCATTGCCCCCGATCGACTGGTGGCACAGGGCTATGGTGAGTTCCGCCCCGTGGCCAGCAATGAAACGTCCACAGGGCGTGCCCGCAATCGTCGGGTTGTGGTCGTGGTGCTGGCGGACCGCCTGGTGGAAAAGCTGCTCAGTGATCGTACCCGTGTTGATTCGAAAGAAATCAGGAAACCTGTAACGACAAGCACACGGGCAGCAGCTCAGGAAGCTCGGGGCAAGGACGCGCAGTTACTCATCGAGAAGGAATCTGCCCAGGGCAATGAAGCTGATCTGGGGCGGGCTGCGATTTCTCCCGCAGAGCTGCGACCAGTGGTGCGGCAGCAGTCTGTGATAGCGCCTGCTACCAGGTCAGTTGCGCGGATTACGGAAATTCCGGTCCGCAGCGGGCAACATGCCCCACCTGATGTCATGCCCGCTGCACCCTCTACAGGATTGCTGGCACCGAATTTTGTCATTGAAAAACCGCTGGTGATCGCACCGCGAGTCATGCCGCTGCCGATCAGCCTGCAACATTCTTCCGGAAATAACAAGCCTGCTGTTGCCCAACCCAGCACGGCGGCTGTTGGCAAGTCGGAGAATCAGGGGCCAACAGTTTCAAAGATTACTCATTATGAATAGCGATACGGGGCAGAGGCCATCATGAATATCTGGGCGATTGCCAATCAGAAAGGCGGGGTGGGTAAGACCACGACCACGATCACTCTGGCCGGCCTGTTATCCGCCCAGGGTTATCCGACCCTGGTGGTGGATCTTGATCCTCATGGTTCACTGACGACCTATCTGGGTGCGGATCCGGATACTGTTCCGCAGAGCGTCTATGATCTGTTTCAGGGCAAGGCAATCACCCGGAGCAGCCTGATTCGGCAGACTAAAATCAATAATCTGTTTTTATTGCCTTCTTCCAGCGCCTTGACAACGCTGGATCGGCAACTGGGTATTCAGCATGGCAAGGGGCTGGTACTGAAGCAGGCCTTGTGGACACTGCGGGAAAACTTTTCCTATGTGTTGGTGGATTGTCCCCCCATGCTGGGGGTACTGATGGTCAATGCCCTGGCAAGCTGTGATGAACTGATTATCCCGGTACAAACCGAGTATCTTGCGCTCAAGGGGCTTGAGCATATGCTGCATACCATTCAGATGATTGACCATGCCCGGCCTGATCCGCTGTCCTATCTGATCGTGCCGACTTTACTCGATCGCCGTACCCGCGCTTCCCTGCAGACACTGGCGACCTTACAGGCGCGTTTCCAACAGCATTTATGGGCCTCATATATTCCCGTGGATACCCGCTTCCGGGAAGCCAGCCAGGCGGGAATCCCCATGTCGCACATGGCGCCCTGGTCGCGGGGTACCCGTGCCTATACTGAGTTGCTGGCGCAACTCATCAGGCCGATAGAAAAGCGCGCGCAGGCGGTCGGATGAACAGTTTGCCGCAGACAGTCCTGGTATCGCAGCAGGATGCCCTGCAGCAATATCTGGATTCTCTTTTGCAGGAAATACCCTCACAGGCGCATGAAATTCTGGATGCGCCGGAGCCAGCAGTTGCCAACACTGTCGAGATTTCAGCACAGCCTGTAGCACAAGTAAAGACACCGATTTGGGCGGCAGAACCGTTTCAGATACTGCTATTTCAGATATCCGGTCTGCAGTTGGCAGTGCCGCTGATACAGCTTACTGCAGTTGTTCAGGGGGGGGCACTGCAAAGCGTGCCCGAGATGGATCCTTGTCTGCAGGGTTTACTGTCATATCAGGATAAAATGGTGAAAATTATTGAAACGACCTTTGTGACCGGGAGGGAGGGCGCTGCGGCTATGCCGTCTGGCGATAGTTTGCCGCACTATCTATTGTTTGCCGAGGGGCGCTATGGTTTTGCCTGCACGATGATGCAGGAAATAGTACAAGTCGAACCGGGCGCTATCAAATGGCGCAGGCATGCGCTCAAACAACCGTGGTTCGTCGGCATCCATAGCACAGAGATGTGTGCTTTGCTGGATCTCTCTTCGCTCGTTACCCGGTTGACAGCAAGTTAAGGCAACGGTCTCACAAACTGCCGGGGTAATCGGCACCGCTCGATCGGCGAAAGAAATACTGAAAACTGGTATGGAAAATGCTTGGGTATAATTAAGCTACAGATATTTGACGTTGGCACAACAGCGGCCTGGTGATGATCTTGAATGAAGAGGTAATGGTATGAACGAGAGTAAACTGAAGGTTGATGATGATGTGATCCAGTGGGTTACCTTCTGCCTGGCAGATGAAAACTATGGCATCGCTGTCATGCAGGTGCAGGAGGTGCTGCGTATGACAGAAATCACGCCGGTACCCGGCGCACCGGATTATGTATTGGGAATCATCAACCTGCGGGGTAATGTCGTGACAGTGATTGATACCCGTCAACGTTTCGGTCTGCCGGCAAAAGAGGTGGATGACGCATCACGGATCATTATTATCGAATCCGGCGAGCAGGTAGTGGGCCTGCTGGTGGACAGTGTGGCGGAAGTGGTCTATCTGAAAGAATCGGAAATCGAGATTTCGCCCAATGTCGGCAGTGATGACAGTTCAAAATATATCCAGGGCGTGCACAGCGATAATGGTGAGTTGCTGATCCTGGTGGATGTCAATAAATTCCTGACCCAGGAAGAGTGGCAAGATGTTGCAGAAGCCTGAACATTGTTTTTCCCTCCGGATGACCGGCCATGGCGGGCGTCGGTGACATCAAGCCTGGGGTGACGCCGGTGGTGCCCACTCAGGCGCCGCGCAAGGTAGTGGGCGGTAGAGAGCGGCGCGAAGATCCGGCGCGGCACCAGAGACAGGCACCGCCTGATGACCGGGACAAAGATGACAATCATATCGATGAATATGCCTGAGGAATGGTACTGGATGGCCGCTAATCTGCTCATGCTGGTTTTTCTGGTGACAGTGATTGTCCTGCTGGTGAGGAAACTTAAGCTGATCGGCAGGCGCCTGGAGGTGGTGGAAAGTCAAAGTCGGGAGGCGTTCCGTGGGCTCAATGCGGACATTGGCGCGCTCTGCACTGGCGCCAGCGGTATGGGTGACCACCTCTCCCGTCTCGAACAACAGCTCAGGCGTCTGCACGAGCGCCAGGATCAGCTTGAGATGCGTGATCCCGTTGATCGAGAGTATCATCAGGCGGCTAAAATGATACGCAATGGCGCCGGGATTGAGGACCTGGTGTCATCATGTGGCCTGGTGCGCGCCGAGGCGGAGCTGTTGCTCATGCTGCATGGCGGCAAAGGTGGGGACACTGACAGTCGGCAGGTCGGGCAGTCAGCTAAAAAGACCGTAGTGACAGTCGACGATATCGAGATCGAAGGTTAACATCGATCTCAGCACTACGCTGAAAAAGCCATCAACTGTCAGCTGGTCAGCTCAGTTGCATTTCCTTTTCCGGACAACCAATATAGTGGCCTTGCGCCAGATTGACGCCATAATCTTTCAGCAGTTTGAGTATCTCTTCGTTTTCCACATATTCCGCAACGATCTTTTTGTCCAGTGTTCTGGCAACCTCAATCATTGCTTTCACCAGGCGCTGGTCCACCTTGTCATAGACCAGATTGCGGATAAAACTGCCGTCGATCTTGAGATAGTCCACCGGGAACTGTTTGATGTAGTTGAACGAGCTGAAGCCGGTGCCGAAATCATCCAGTGCGAAGCGGCAACCGAGTTCGCGGAGTTTTTTGATGATTTTTCGGGTATTGGCGTAATTGGCCACAGCGGCGGTTTCAGTGATTTCAAAGGTGATGCGTTCTGCCGCGACCCCTGTTGTCGCCAGCTTGTTACGTACCAGTGGCAGCAGGGTGGGATCCTGGAATGCATACATGGACAGGTTGATATTCAGCGTCAGGTGTTGGTGACTGGCAGGGATTTTCTGCAAGACATCAATGGCATGGTTGATCACCCAGAGATCAATGTCATGAATCAATCCCATACGCTCCGCAACGGGAATGAAGTTGTCCGGCATGATCAGGCTGCCGTCATGATCCAGCATCCGAATGAGTGCTTCATGCCCGGTGATCCTGCCGGTGTTGACATCGATGACGGGTTGGTAATGCATGCAGAGCCTGTTTTTGCTGAGCGCCTCGCGGATGCGCGGTACCCAGTCGGCGGCACTGCGGATGATGTGCATCTCCATGTCATTGTGATTGAACAGATGTACCATATTACGGCCATGGGTCTTGGCCTCGAAGCAGGCCTGTGCTGCCCGGGCCAGCACCTCGCTTGCTGTCAATTCCTCTCCCGGGTTGATCATGGCGACACCGATACTGGCGCCGGTATGATAATTCTTGTTGTTGGTGTTGAAGCGGAATTTGTCAATGGAGCCCCGCAGTACTTCAGCGATATGCAGTGCACTTTGTTCGCTGGTGTTTCCCACCAGAATGGCATACTCATCCGAACTGATGCGTGCCAGAATATCTTCCGACTGGATTTCCTGGCGCAGCTTGTTGGCAATGCTCATGAGAAAGCGATCACCGACGGCATGTCCCTCGGCATCATTGAGTAGTTTGAACTGGTCAAGATCGATATACAGCAGGGCGCTGATGTGTTTTTTCCGTTGACAGTGAAAGACTGCGGTTTCCAGGGCTTGTTCCAGGCGTCTGCGATTACAGAGCCCGGTCAGTTCGTCATGGGATACCAGATACTGCAGCCGTGCCTCGATGACTTTCCGTTCCGCCAGTTCATTTTCGAGCTCGTGTTTGTGATGCTGGCGGAGATCGCGCTCCTCTTTCAGCAAGAGCGCGGAAATTACCCGCGGGACCAGTTCCAGGCGCTGCACCGGCCTGAAAACGATGTCTGTAGCGCCCACCTGGAAGGCTGAATAGACGAGTTCCTCCTGCCACATCGACTTGGACGCGATCAGGACCAGCGGAATATCCCGTAGTTTCTTTTGTCGTTGAATGGTATAGCAGAGGTCCAGCCCGCCCAGGTCGACGTTGGTGATGTCCAGCAGGATCAGGTCGATGTCGCAGGCATTCTGGCGCAACACGCGCAACAGCGCATTGACATCCTGATAGTGATCAGCGGAGGGGATAATCCTGGAAAATCCAGATTTGGACAGCATGTCGATGACCGGCACAGTATGCTGTGAGTGGCCATCAATAATGAAGATGCCTTTTTGGCGTAATTCATCCAGCTTGATCCGGGTGCGTTTCAGTTCCGGGTGATGGGCTGTATCCATTGATACAGCGAGATTGCGGTCGCTATTTCTTGAGTTGGCCATTTGTTTTTATGCCCTGGAACTGACCATTTTATATAACTTATTGATATTATAGTCAATATAAATTTATAAACCGGTGCGTCAAGATCACAGTCTGTGCGCTCTGATGTTATCGGCAGTCCGACCTGATTTGTTGATTTTTCTGGGTGATGTTAACAGGCCCTAACAACCCTACTGAATTAACACGTCAGGAGGGTACTGAATCGTTCCCTTAATGTTGGCAGGAAGATTGCTTGCATTTATGCGGGATCGATTGGTTTGCGAGCGCACATTTTTCGGCAGGACAAGCACAGGGCAGCAAAGCGAGCAACATGCAGGAATATTCACAGCATCCACCACAACTCTGGTACTGGCGTCACGGTGAGGAGATCGATGGCCCGTTCCCGCTTGGATTAATCACGCGTTATATCCTGCTGGGGAGAATTGGAGAGGAGGATGAGTTGAGTGCCGACCTGCTGGAATGGAAGCACCTGTCGGAATTGTCGGAGCTGATCCCGCAGGTGATGCAGGTGGACGAGGATGATCCCCTTGCCCAGGAACGACTGCAGGCCGCTCGCCGCTGGGAAGACGAGCGCGACATCTCACCATCGCCGGCAGGGGATGAGGGTGAGGGCGTGGCAGAGCGACGCAGCCGGGAAGTGAGCGGAGCGCTGCTGCATTGTCCCTTATGGCACGTTGAAGAAGATAAATTCGCCGCTTCTCATACACGTGCCCGGCTGGGAGGGGGGATCGCCGCGGTGATTTTCATTGCCCTGGTTAGCACGGTGCTGTTGCTCCGGCCGGCCCAGGAAGTGGCTGAAGCAGACTGCAGCCAGCCCCCGCATCCCGGTGTCAACTGGAGCAATTGCACCATGGAGGGGGTTGCCTGGCCCGGCAGCGATCTGAGTGGTGCAATGATGAAGAACATGAGGCTGAGTCGGGCAGTACTAACGGCAGCAAATTTGGCCAACGCCGATCTTGCCTATGCAAGCTTGAGCGTGGCTGATCTGCGCCGGGCAGATTTGCGTGGTGCCCGGCTTACCGGGGCCAGCTTGCGGGGGGCAAATCTCAGCGGTGCCAATCTGCAGGACGCCGATCTCTCCTATGCGAATCTTAGCGGCGCCCACCTGGACGGCGCAAATCTACAGGGCGCGCGACTGGACAAGGCCATCTGGGTCGATGGTCGTTATTGCGGCCCCGGCTCCGTCGGGCAATGCCGGTTTGCCGCACCGCCGCCAGCCAACCGGCTGTGAGCGCATGACTGCCCGTTTAGATGCCTGAGGTGTCGTCCTCACCAAAGGACTGGGTGGTGTAGCGATAGATCTGCAGGCTGTCGGGCCAATCATTCTCGTTCAACCCTGCTTTAATTTTGAGCTGCTGTAAAAAGGCGCTGGGTTCGGGCAAGGACTGCCATACCGTGGGCAGGAAAGTGCCCCGACGACCATCCCGGCAAGCCAGAATCAGGCCATCGATATTTGGTCGCAGTTGGCGGAGCAGGTCCGCTTCAGAGTTGAAACTCATAGGGACAGGTGGTGATAGTACGGAGATGTGTACCTTCAGCAAGGGGTATTCCGCATGGTTGAGTAGCGGAAAGCGGGGGTCCTGAAAGGCGGCCGCATAGGCATTGTGGCTGACATCCTCGATCAGTGGCCGATGTGCTTCCAGGGAGCCGATGCAACCGCGCAAGGTACCGTTGATACTGAGGGTGACGAAAGCCGCGCCCTGATCCTGCAATGGGGGTGGATAATCCCGGCGTTCGATCATCGGCGGTTGGTGGTGCTCCAGGCCGTATTTTATCGCTGAGTGGGCGGCCGCCAGCAGGATCTGCTGGAGCTCGGGGCTCAGCGCCTCCGGCGCCTGTTCAGGTATCTGCCTGTTGTACGAAGACA
>CAZFJS010000005.1:1309-6570 GCA_964519605.1 uncultured Gammaproteobacteria bacterium | reverse complement strand
TCGGGGCTCAGCGCCTCCGGCGCCTGTTCAGGTATCTGCCTGTTGTACGAAGACATAGGCGCCATAACCGACGACCTGGTCTCTGGGGCCGGCGGTATCTCCTGAATTGCGCAGATCGATGGTGTGGGCCTGGAGGGCATGCGCCTGGGCCGCCCGGAGCAGGCCTTTGAGCGGGTTGCGCCCGCAGGCGTCCTCAGCGTGAATGGCCTCGGGTCGCAAGGCATCAATCGCTTGTGATGTTGCACTATCACGCTGTCGCGCGGTTTCATAATCGAGATAATGGCTGAGATCGGAGCTGACGATGATCAGGGTGGCGGGGCCATCCCAGACCATCTCGAGTACCTCGCTCACTTCATCGCTGGTGGCTTCACCCACGACCAGTGGCACCAGGCTGAAACAATCCAGGACTTCCTGCAGGAAGGGTAATTGCACTTCCAGACTGTGTTCCAGGGCATGGGCTTCCTCCAGAAAGCGTACCTGGGGCAGGGCCGTTAGTTGTGCTACACAGGTAGTGTCCAGGGGGATGTTACCCAGCGGGGTGGCGAATGCCGTGGCGCGGCTCGCCGCCAGCCCGTGAAAGGGCAGGCGGTGGGCGGGCCCCAGCAGGACCACGCGCCGAATCCGGTCGTGTGCCGGGGACAGGCGGGCATAGGCGCTGGCGGCAACCGGCCCCGAGTAGATGTAGCCGGCATGGGGGGCAATGATCGCTTTTGGCACCGGCCCGTCAGCCGGTGCCGCAGCCAGGAAGCCCTGGATCATGCTGCGCAGTTCAGCAGCATCTGCGGGATAGAACATGCCGGCAACCGCCGGGGGTCTAATGGTACTCATGCCAATATTATTCTCTTTTGTCCTCTGTTTGGGAAGATATCATGGTATATTTATTCTGCTTGTCCGCAGCTTGCTGCGGGTGCCCGAGCCAAGGAGGTGACCAAATGCCGAAGGAAAAAAGTATAGCGGCGATTGTGGCGACGAAGTATTGGCATGCGCTTGCGGATGGCCGTGCGCAGTGCGATCTTTGTCCACGTTTTTGCAAGCTGCATGAGGGACAGCGGGGCTTGTGCTTCGTGCGGGCTAACCAGGGTGGTGAGATCGTCCTGACAACTTATGGCCGTTCCAGTGGTTACTGTGTCGATCCCATCGAAAAAAAACCGCTTAATCATTTTCTTCCCGGAACACCAGTGCTCTCTTTCGGTACGGCGGGATGCAACCTGGCCTGCAAATTCTGTCAGAACTGGGATATCAGCAAATCCCGGGAAATCGACACCCTGGCCGATGCCGCTTCGCCGGAGACCATCGCCCGCGCAGCGGTGGATCTGGGTTGCCGCAGCGTGGCTTTTACTTATAATGATCCGGTCATTTTTCACGAATACGCCATTGATGTGGCCCAGGCCTGCCATGCGCAGGGAATCAAGACGGTAGCCGTGACGGCGGGCTATATCTGCCCGGAGCCGAGAGAAGAATTTTTTCGTCATATGGATGCCGCCAATGTGGACCTCAAGGCATTCACCGATCATTTTTACAAGCATATTGCCGGGGGGCATCTGCAACCGGTGCTGGATACCCTGATCTATCTGCGGCAGCATACCCGCGTCTGGCTTGAACTGACGACCCTGCTGATTCCCGGCGAGAACGATTCCGAGCAGGAGCTGGAACAAATGACCCAGTGGGTGGTCGAACATCTGGGTCCTGATGTGCCCATGCATTTTACTGCCTTTCATCCCGACTGGAAGATGCCGGACAAGCCGGCCACGCCGCCGGAGACTTTGATGCGGGCGCGGGATATTGCCGTGAAGAATGGGGTACGCTACGCCTTTACCGGTAATATTCACGATCTCGAAGGGGAGAGTAGCTATTGCCACCATTGTGGGCAGCGCCTGATCGGGCGCGACTGGTATGTGCTCAGCGAATGGAATCTTGACCCGGAGGGCCATTGTCGTTTTTGCGGCACGCCCTGTGCCGGTGTCTTCGAGGCGACGCCGGGCAACTGGGGGGCGCAGCGTTTGCCCGTGCGGCTGAAGGATTATGCGGCAGCCTGAACCTGCCCGGCCACAGTTAATAACGCAAGGGGAGTTGAATGGAATACCGGAAAATTACCGCGATCGTGCGTCGCGAGGCAGTGATCAAACTGGCGCGAAACCTCAAGGAAATCGGTGTGCGCGGTATGACCATTACCCGGGGAGAGGGCTTTGGGCATCATGCCGAGCATTATTCACCAGGGGCCATGGCCCCTTGTGCCAAGATTGATATCTTTACACACAAGGACATGGCCAAGGAGATCACGCAGGTGATTATGGCCATTGCCTATACCGGTCGCTCGGGCGATGGGATCGTCGCCATCTACCCGATAGAGGAGCTCTATCGTATCCAGACCCGCACCGCCCTGTCCTGATTACGCCCGCTTGTCGGACCGCCTCGTTTTCCATGAGCATAACCGCAGCATAACTGTCTATGGCAACGACCTGAATAAGATTAAGGAGCAGCATGTCAACCGATACTCATAAATGCGCCTGCCAGCATACCCAACAGCATTTTTTGCACCGCGCCTTTGAGCGCCTGGAGCTGGATCCTGATCAGCGGGAGTTACTGCTGTCACCTTTCCGCAGGACAGCGATTAGTATTCCACTCAAGGTCCGGCGGGATGGACGGGAGCTGCTCAGAACCTTTTCAGGTTATCGGGTGCAGCACAATCATGCGCGGGGACCTTTCAAAGGTGGTTTGCGTTACCATCCCCGGGCAGGCCTGGAAGAGATCAGTGCCCTGTCTCAGCTGATGACCTGGAAAACGGCGCTGGTGAACATCCCCTTTGGTGGCGCCAAGGGTGGTATTGCCGTGGATCCGGGAGAATTGCAAGGCAATGAACTGGAGATCCTGACTAAACGATTCACCCAGAAAATGGCGCCCCTGCTGGGGGTACACCAGGACATTATGGCCCCCGACGTGGGGACCAACCCCCAGGTGATGGCCTGGATACTGGAAGAATACAGCAAGACCCACGGTTATACCCCCGGCATTGTGACCGGTAAACCGTTGGAACTGAGTGGCTCCGAGGGGCGGCTGGAGGCCACCGGACATGGCGTGGCCTGTATTGCCCGGCAGGCGGCGGCCGATTGCTCCCTGCCGCTGCAGAATGCCCAGGTCGTGATCCAGGGTTTTGGCAATGTGGGCTCATATGCGGCCTTGAGCCTGGCGGCCATGGGCGCGCGAATTATCGCCATTTCCGATATCTGCGGCGGTGTGCTCTGCGAAACCGGGATCGATGTGGTGCAGGCGCAGTGCCATGTGCGGGAAAGCGGTTGCCTCAAGGGGTTGACGGGTACCGCCGCTATCAGCAATGCCGAGCTGCTGGAATTATCCTGCGATATCCTGATTCCTGCGGCGATGGAATCTACCATTGACTGCGATAATGCCGGCAAGATCAAGGCGCGTCTGATCGTTGAGGCTGCCAATATCCCGGTGAGTCATCAGGCGGATGCGATCCTGCAGGACCGTAACATCCCTGTGGTCCCGGATTTGCTGGCCAATGCCGGTGGGGTGCTGGCCTCGTATTATGAGTGGGTGCAGAACCTGCAGGAATTCCCCTGGCAGCGCGATACCGTGCTGCACCGCATGGAAGAATGCCTGCTGCAGGTGTATCACGAGGTGCGGCGGCTGGCAATATCTTCCCAGGTGGATATGCGCACGGCGGCCTATGAGCTGGCCATCAAAAGGGTGGCGTCTGCCGTGAGTCTGCGGGGGTTCTGAGGTCTGGGCCAATCCACATGGTGCGTTGTTCCTTCATTGCATGAGGGAACAATCGGGGCTGTTTGAATCGTCTATTATGGAGAAAAGGAGAGTTGTCTTGATGTATCGCCGCATTGTTCTTTTAGTCGTCTCTGTTGCCATCCTGTCATTGGCAGGCTGTGGGAAATCGCCATCCAGCCAGTCTCAGCAAGGGCTGTTTTTGCCACCGGCGGATTTTGTGGCTGATGCTGGCAAGGGAGAAGGCTTGTTCAACCAGTATTGTGCCCGTTGCCACGGCCGGGGAGCCAAAGGGACCGATATGGGGCCGCCACTGGTGCATCGTTTCTATAAGCCCGCTCACCATGGTGATATGGCTTTTTACCTGGCGGCCAGGAATGGCGTGCGTCACCACCATTGGGACTTCGGTGACATGCCGCCAGTGCAGGGTATCAGTGCCTCAGAAGTTGGACATATCATCGCCTATGTGCGCCGTCAGCAGCGACGGGCGGGTATTCAGTAAAACGCGGCGGGGAGGGCCGCCCTGCTAGGTGTGCTCCACCAGCCAGTCAGGCGTGAACTGGATGAAAAAGGCATTGAGATCAGAAAACTTGCCGCTGATTAACAACAGGCCGACGGCGATCAGAAACAGGCCGCTGATCCACTGTACTACATGGGCGTGCTTGTTCATGCGGCGCAGGAAATCCGTGGCCTGAGTCAGCAGGGCCGCAGTAATCAGAAAAGGCAGCGCCAGGCCGGCGGCATAGATCAGTGTGAAGAACATCCCCTGGGATGGCGTGGACAGGGACATGGAGATCACCGCGCCCAGTAGCGGCCCGATGCAGGGTGTCCAGCCGGCAGCGAAGGCCATGCCGATCAGCGCGGAGCGGATATAACCCGGCGTACTGCCATGATCGAGATCCAGGCGCTTGGTCATATTCAGAAAGGGGATATTGATCACCCCCAGCGTATGCAGACCGAAGACAATGACCAGTGCGCCACCGATACGGGCGATGAGTTCGTTGTAGCGGGCCAGGGTGCTACCCAGCAGGGTGGTGGGCAGCCCGAACAACAGGACGAAAACCAGGGTGAAGCCGCCGACGAAAAGCAGGGCATGGCTGAAGATGTGCCAGCGGCTGGCCTGTTGTTCGTCGGTGACCGTGCTGCCGGACAGGTAGCTCAGATAGACTGGCACCAGGGGCAGTACGCAAGGAGAGACAAAGGACAATGTCCCGGCGAGAAAGGCCAGGGGAACGGTGATGCTGGAGGCTTCCATACTTGATTACCTTGAGGGTGGAGGTTCATGGAAAAGGGACATTCTAGCAGAATTTCGCCGGTCCGGACGAAACGCATGGTGCCGCCATTATCAGCGCTACCGCCCTTGGTCAGTGATGTCGACAGCACAGGCATCAAAGTTGCATGTATTCATAAAGTTAATAGTGGGTATGAACGCGATGATTATGAAAATCTGTTATTCACTCTCTTTTTCTGGCTTGATGTTTTTTGCCGTTGCAGCCTTTGCAGAAGACACTGCTCTGCCGCAG
>CAZFJS010000005.1:0-1209 GCA_964519605.1 uncultured Gammaproteobacteria bacterium | reverse complement strand
GCCGCAGCAGGCACAATATCTCTATGTGAACGATGTCATTTATATTAACCTGCGTAATGGCCCGGGCCCGCAGGATCCTACCCTGTCAGTCATTCCCAGCGGTACTCGCCTGCAAGTGCTGGAGCAGGATGCAGACAAGGCGATTGCCCGCGTCCGCCTGGATAGTGGTGAAGAGGGCTGGGTGCTCAACCGCTTTCTCCGGGAAGACCCCATTGCCCGTGATCGTTTGGCCGCCGCCCAGGCCAGCATCACCACACTGACAGAACAAAACAAAAGCCTGAACCAGCGGCTGGCGCAGATTCGTGACCAACGCGGAGCGAGCGACAAGCAGCTGCGAAAGCTCAAGCGCGAAAACAAACGGTTGGCCAGTGAGTTGCAAGAGATCCGCGCGATCAGCGCCGATGCCGTCGCAACGCAACGACAGAAACGCGTACTACAAGGGCAGCTGGATGAGCAGAAAAGCCGTTTACTGATCCTGGAAAATGAGCACACTGGCCTGCAGAACAAGGTCTACCTCACCGGTATCAGCGCCGCCCTCGTCAGCCTGGTGATCGGCTTCTACATCGGTTACACCCCGGTGCGCCGCCAAAAACAATGGCGCCGTCTCAGCTGAAAACAGTTCGAATCAGATCCCGCAGCCACATTCTACCGGCCAGCCATTGCAACAATGGCCGCCGTAGTATAATCTTGCGCCTCTGATTTTGCCGTCAAATCAGGAGAGGTGTCCGAGTGGTCGAAGGAGCACGCCTGGAAAGTGTGTGTACGTCACAAGCGTACCGAGGGTTCGAATCCCTCCCTCTCCGCCATCCAGTCTGGTCTCTGTTCAGAGACTAGATGTAATATCCATGATTTACCGAATAATCAAAGCGTTACACTGCGTTGCGGGTTATAATCTGGCCTGCAAGCGGGACTTGCTGTGGTTTTTTGATGTGAAAGTCCGGGATTTTCTCAAACGCTGATTTTGCGAGTCCCTGTTCGGGTCTTTTCCTGGCTGAATCCAAGCGTTTTTCGTTGTGCTTCCCAGTCGAGCGGGATTTCCTTGATGATACTGCCGAGAGACACGCTGGCGGGGATATCGCCTTTGAATATAGCCATCATGATATCGGGTGCTAAAAAGGGTACTGACAACTTAACGGGCCAAAATTGCTAAAATTGGCTCATGACTACCTATAAACGCCATCGATTCCCACCGGAGATCATCAATTACGC
>CAZFJS010000004.1:29718-31361 GCA_964519605.1 uncultured Gammaproteobacteria bacterium | reverse complement strand
GTGGTGAAGGCCTTGGTCGAAGCCACGCCGATCTCGGGACCTGCACGGGTCATCAGCACCAGATCGGAGGCCCGCACCAGCGAGCTTTCCGGCACATTGCAAATGGCCAGAGAATGGCCAAAGCCGCGTTGTTTTGCCTCCCGCAGGGCAGCCAGGGTATCCGCTGTCTCGCCGGACTGGGAGATAGTGACGATCAGGGAATGCTGACGCACTACAGGTTTACGATAACGAAATTCACTGGCCACCTCCACACCACAGGTGATTCCGGCCAGGGTCTCCAGCCAGTATTTGGCGATCAGACCAGCATGATAACTGGTGCCGCAGGCGATGATATGCACATGTTGAACAGCATCGAAAATGGCCTCGGCCCGAGGGCCAAAGGCGGCCTCCAGTACCTGTGAGTCGTTGATACGTCCCTCCAGCGTTTCAGCCACTGCCTGGGGCTGCTCGAAAATTTCCTTCTGCATGTAGTGACGATGCTTGCCTCGGTCCATGGCACTGACGGTCAATTCACTTTTGTGGATGGCTCTTTCCGCTATTTTTCCCGTGGCGTCGAATATCTGCAGGCTGTCCTTGCTCAGCAACGCGACATCGCCATCCTCCAGAAAAATAAAGCGCTGGGTCACCGGCAGCAAGGCACTGACATCGGAAGCAATAAAGTGCTCGCCGATACCGACACCGATAATCAGGGGACTGCCACGCCGGGCAGCGATCAGGACTCCGGGTTGTGCACTGCTGATCACCCCCAGGGCATAGGCCCCTTGTAATCGTTTTGCTGCCTGACAGACGGCATCCAGCAGCTCCATGCCCTGCTCCATGAAACAATGGATCTGGTGGGCAATGACTTCCGTGTCAGTTTCTGAGGTGAACTCATAGCCCTGGGCACGCTGCGCTTCCCGCAGGGCCTCATGATTTTCGATGATACCGTTATGTACCACCGCGACGGACTGGCGACAGATGTGGGGATGGGCATTGGCCTCGCTGGGTACACCGTGAGTCGCCCAACGGGTATGCGCGATCCCGGTCATGCCCCGCAGCCCGCGCTGCGCCAGCGCTTCTTCCAACACCCTGACCTTGCCGGGCATACGCACCCGGCACAGGGCGTCCGCTTCATCCAGGAGGGCTACGCCAGCTGAGTCATAACCCCGGTATTCCAGGCGTTTCAATCCTTCGACCAGGATGGGCAATACATCCCGTTCAGCAACGGCACCGACGATGCCACACATCAGCCCACACTCCCGATATTGTTCATGCTATTGATACCTCACTTCATTGCTGATGACTGCCTGCCAGCACTGAGGAATCAATCGCACCTTCCAGGAATTCACCTTCACGACTCCTTCTTTAGCTTTTTGACTGGCCGTTTCCAGCCTGTGCGTGTCTGCTGTTGCGCTCTGCTTAGCGTCAACTCATCTTCCGGTGCATCGCGAGTAATAGTGGAGCCAGCACCGATGGTCGCACCGGCACCGACTTTCACCGGCGCCACCAGCTGGGTATCGGAACCGATGAAGGCGCGGTCACCGATTTCGGTGCGGTGTTTGCTGGCACCATCATAATTACAGGTGATCGTACCGGCACCAATATTAACCTCCTCACCCACTGTGGTATCACCGATATAGCTCAGGTGATTAATTTTGGAACCC
>CAZFJS010000004.1:23517-29618 GCA_964519605.1 uncultured Gammaproteobacteria bacterium | reverse complement strand
CCAGGTATTCCAGGGTCTGCTGGACCGCATGGCCAGTGCCCAGTTGCCTCACCTGTTCCACCCAGCTAACCGGCAAATGCGCGAGCGCCTCCGGCACCGCTTGACCACCATGGCCGTAGACCACCAGCACCCTGGCACCGGTAAGCTGCCGAGCGGCATCCACCACGTGCGCCAGCATCGGTGTCTCACCCACGGGATGCAATACCTTGGGTATATCGGAATACATGCGGCTGCCTTCGCCGGCCGCCAGAATGACAATACTTAGTCCCATGTCAGCTTCGTTGAGGTAACCTGGTTATGGATAATACGGGTATAGAGGATATTACGACAGAATGGCGGAAAAACTAAAGGCCGCTGTTCACGGCCTTGATGAGAGTGATTGCAGGATGCGCCGGCGCCGCTCAGGAACGACCAGTCTTATCACGCAGTTTTTTGATCGCTTGCAGTTGTGCCATAGCTTCCGCCAGCTCAGTCTGGGCCCGGGCATATTCAAATTCGGAGCTTTTGTCGCGCAGCGCCTGCTCTGCCCGTTCCTTCGCCTCCAGGGCAGCGGCCTCATCCAGGTCCCTGGCACGCACCACGGTATCGGCCAGCACCGTCACCACATTGGGCTGAATCTCCAGCATCCCACCGGATATATAATAGAACTCCTCTTCGCCACCTTCTTTTTTAAGCCTGACCTCACCCGGCTTGAGCTGGGTCAGCAAGGGTGCGTGACGCGGCATAATACCCAGATCCCCCATGACACCAGAGGCGAATATCATCTCGGCTGGCCCGGAAAAGATGGCCTCTTCCGCACTGACGATGTCTACATGAATGGTCATAGCCATTTACTTCGCCTCAGTTTATTGTAGGGTCTTGGCCTTTTCGACCGCCTCGTCAATGGAACCCACCATATAGAAGGCCTGTTCAGGAAGATGATCATATTCGCCGTCGATAATCTTTTGAAAGGCGCTAATGGTATCCTTTAGGGAAACATATTTCCCAGGTGACCCGGTGAATACCTCTGCCACAAAGAAGGGCTGGGACAGGAAGCGCTGCACCTTGCGCGCCCGGGTGACGGTCTGCTTGTCTTCTTCCGACAACTCATCCATACCCAGAATCGCGATGATGTCTTTCAACTCTTTATAGCGCTGCAGGGTTCCCTGTACCGCGCGGGCAATATCGTAGTGCTCCTGACCAACCACCAGCGGATCCAGCTGACGACTGGTGGAATCCAGCGGATCCACCGCCGGGTAGATACCCAGCTCGGCAATCTGGCGGGACAGCACCACTGTCGCGTCAAGATGTGCGAAGGTGGTCGCCGGTGACGGATCGGTGAGATCGTCAGCCGGCACGTACACGGCCTGAATAGAGGTGATGGATCCGGTCTTGGTGGAGGTAATGCGCTCCTGCAGCATGCCCATTTCCTCCGCCAAAGTGGGCTGATAACCCACCGCGGAAGGCATACGTCCCAGCAGCGCCGAGACTTCGGTACCGGCCAGGGTATAGCGGTAGATATTGTCGATGAATAGCAGCACATCACGGCCTTCATCGCGAAACTGTTCGGCAATGGTCAGCCCCGTCAGCCCCACACGCAGGCGGTTGCCCGGCGGCTCGTTCATCTGACCGTACACCAGCGCCACCTTGTCAATCACATTGGAGTCCGTCATTTCATGATAGAAATCATTGCCTTCACGGGTACGCTCGCCGACACCTGCGAATACGGAATAACCGCTATGCTCAATCGCGATGTTACGAATCAACTCCATCATGTTCACGGTCTTGCCCACCCCCGCACCACCGAACAGACCCACTTTACCACCCTTGGCGAAAGGGCAGAGGAGATCGATCACCTTGATCCCGGTTTCCAGCAATTCTGTGCCGCCCGACTGCTCCTCATAGGAGGGTGCCTTGCGGTGAATGGCCCAGCGTTCTTTTTCACCGATGGGTCCCTTATCGTCGATAGGCGTACCCAGCACATCCATAATCCTGCCCAGGGTTTCTGTGCCGACAGGCACAGAGATGGGTCCGCCGGTGCCACTCACTGACTTGCCGCGCTGCAGGCCATCCGAGGAACCCATGGCGATGGTCCGCACAATGCCGTCGCCTAGTTGCTGCTGCACTTCCAGAGTCAGATTCTCCTCATCAACGACCAGAGCGTCATAGACCTTGGGCATGGCATCCCGTGGGAATTCCACGTCGACCACGGCGCCGATTATCTGCACAATTTTTCCTGCACTCATCGCCTCAATTCCTCTTGAAAAATATAAATCTTTTTGGTTACTTTTCCAGTAGCTATACCGCTGCCGCCCCACTGACGATTTCAGAGATTTCCTGGGTAATCGCTGCCTGACGCGCCTTGTTGTAGATTAGCTGTAATTCATTGATAAGATCACCGGCGTTATCCGATGCTGACTTCATTGCCACCATCCGCGCTGCCTGTTCGCAGGCGAGATTCTCCACCACACCCTGATAAACCAATGACTCAATGTAACGGATCAACAGCGCATCCAGCACATCTTTCGCTTCTGGCTCATAGAGATAATCCCAATGGTGTTTCAACGCCTCATCATCTGACGCCGGAATGGGTAACAGCTGTTCCAAAGTCACCTTCTGGGTCATGGTATTCACAAACTGGTTATACACCAGCATCAGCTGATCCAGCTTTCCCTCATCATAGGCATCGAGCATCACCTTCACAGTGCCGATCAGATCCGTGATCTCCGGCGCATCGCCCAGGTGTTCTGCATGGGAGATAAGATTGCCTCCCAGGCGCGAGAAGAAGCCGTAAGCCTTGCTGCCGATGGTGCACAGATCGATCTCTTTACCCTGGTCGTGCTGGGCCTTCATGCTCGCGACCACCTGTCGAAAAAGGTTGTTGTTCAGACCACCGCACAAGCCCCGATCACTGGAAACGACGATATATCCGACGCGTCTGACTTCCCGCTCAACCATGTAAGGGTGACGGTATTCAGGATGCGCATTGGCAAGATGTCCGACTACGGTCAACATCTTCTCTGCATAGGGGCGGGAGGCACTCATACGATTCTGCGCCTTGCGCATCTTGCTGGCCGCAACCATTTCCATGGCGCGGGTGATCTTTTGGGTATTTTTGATACTATTGATCTTGACCCGGATTTCTTTGCCGACCGCCATTACGCTACTCCCTATCTACCAGACGCTGCTCGCCTTGAACGACTCGACCGCTTTGCGGAGTGCCTGCCCAATTTCATCATTGTAGTCGCCGCTGCTATCAATCTGCTCCATCAGTTCGCCGTGGTTCGACTTCATATGGCTGAGCAGTGCGGCTTCAAAATCACCGATCTTGTTCAGTTCAATGTCATCCAGAAAGCCTTCATTGGCTGCGTACAGGGACACACCCTGCTCTGCCACACTCATGGGGCTATACTGCTTCTGCTTCATCAACTCGGTCACGCGTTGGCCACGCTCCAGCTGCTTACGGGTCGTCTCATCAAGATCCGAGGCAAACTGGGCAAAGGCAGCCAGCTCACGATACTGGGCCAAATCCAGGCGCACACCACCACCCAGCTTTTTAACGATTTTGGTCTGGGCCGCACCACCGACGCGGGAAACCGACAGACCGGCATTGATGGCCGGACGGATACCCGCGTTGAACAGATCCGACTCCAGAAAAATCTGCCCATCGGTAATGGAAATCACATTAGTGGGTACAAAGGCCGAGACATCACCCGCCTGGGTTTCGATAATCGGCAGGGCGGTCAATGAACCTGTCTTGCCTTTGACTTCACCATTGGTCAGCTTTTCAACGTAATCGGCATTGATCCGCGAAGCGCGCTCCAGCAGACGAGAATGCAAATAGAAGACATCGCCGGGATAGGCTTCGCGACCCGGCGGACGCCGCAGTAATAATGATACCTGGCGATAGGCCCAGGCCTGTTTGGTCAGATCGTCATAGACGATCAGGGCGTCCTCACCGCGGTCACGGAAATATTCGCCCATGGCGCAACCGGCATAAGGCGCAATAAACTGCATGGAAGCGGGCTCCGAGGCACTGGCAGCAACAATGATGGTGTGATCCATAGCGCCATGCTCCTCCAGCTTGCGGACCACTGCAGCGATGGAGGATGCCTTCTGCCCCACGGCCACATAGATGCAGGTGACCCCGGTGCCTTTCTGATTGATAATCGTATCTACCGCTACCGCTGTTTTGCCTGTCTGGCGGTCACCGATGATCAGCTCGCGCTGGCCTCGCCCGACGGGCACCATGGCATCAATGGATTTTAGACCGGTCTGCAGCGGCTGGCTGACGGACTCGCGGGCAATGACGCCGGGAGCCACTTTCTCGATAGGCGAGGTCCCGCTGGCATCAATAGGCCCCTTGCCGTCAATCGGGATTCCCAGGGAATCAACCACCCGACCGATCATGGCCCGGCCCACGGGCACTTCAAGAATCCGCCCGGTGCACTTGACGGTGTCACCTTCGGTAATATGTTCGTAAGACCCCAGCACCACGGCACCCACAGAGTCCCGCTCCAGATTCAGCGCCATCCCGTAGGTATTGCCGGGAAACTCGATCATTTCACCCTGCATGACGTCGGCCAGCCCATGGACGCGCACAATACCATCGGTCACGCTGACCACAGTACCTTCGGTTCGCGCCTCGGTTACCGCCTCAAAACCTTCAATACGCTGTCTTATCAGTTCACTGATTTCTGCCGCATTTAACTGCATTTACCTTCCCCTCAAACTGTATGAAATCTATTGTAATAAGGCCTGGCTCAACCTGCTTAACTGTCCTGTAAGCGAGCCGTCGATGACCGTATCACCGGCACGAATGATAGCGCCGCCAATCAAGCTGTCATCCGTACGGCAGCTAATGACAACGTCCCGTCCGAGACGTACCCGCAGTGCGGCAGCAATGTCGGCCTGCTGTTCAGCACTGACGGGGTAGGCTGCAATCACTTCCGCATGCACCACCTTTTCAGCCTCGGCACGATAGCTCTCGTATAAGCCGGCAATCTCCGCCAGCAGGCTGATCCGGCCGTTTTCCACCAGGATGTTAATCAGTGATTTAGTGGTATCGTCCTGCTTCTCTCCACCCACAGCGTGGAATACCTCTGCCAACTGGCTTGCTGATACCCGCGGGTTGTTGATCAGTGTCTGCATCGCCGGATCTGCTGCAATGGCAGCCAGCAACTGTAGCGTGTCAGACCACTCTGCCAGGCGCTGCTGCTTCTCAGCCAGCTGAAAGACGGCCTGGGCATAGGGACGTGCAATGGTTCTTTTTTCCGCCATAACTGCCGCCGCCTTATATTTGTGCCGCCAGATCCTTCAGAAGATCTTCATGGGCCTGTTGATCAATCTCCCGCCGCAGAATCCGCTCCGCCCCCGCGGCCGCGATCCCGGCAACTTGCAAACGCAGCTGTTCTTTAGCCCGGTTGATTTCCTGCTCAATCTCCGCATTGGCAGCGGCAAGCAGTCGCTCGCCCTCGCTACGCGCGTCTGTCTTAGACTCATCGACAATCTCACTGGCACGTTTTTCTGACTGAGCGATAATTTCGGCAGCCTGCCCCTTGGCATCATGAATGAGTTCCCGGGCACGCTTTTCAGACAACGCCAGTTCGTGCTTGCCTTTCTCGGAAGCCGCCAGACCGTCGGCGATGCGCTGCTGCCGCGCAGTCAACAAATCGTTTAAAGGGCCCCACAGCACCTTATTGACAAACCAGATCAGCAGGGCAAAAGCCGCCATCTGTCCGATCAGGGTCACGGTTATGTTCATTTACCTCGTCCTCTCTTAGCTAAACCAGACGTGAACCCGCCTGGGGATGGCGACTACGCCCCCAGCGCGCTGCTCAATGCACCAACAAAGGGGTTGGCGAACAGGAACCACATGGCGAAGGCCAGAATGATGAAGGGGAATGACTCCATCAGACCGGCAAAAATGAACATATTGGTCATCAATGCTGGCCGCATTTCAGGCTGGCGGGCAATGCCTTCCAGCGTCTTGGCGCAGATCAGGCCCCAGCCGATCGCCGAACCCAGGCCGGCAGCGGCCAGGATCACACCCACACCAACCGCCGTATAGGCATAAATTTGTGCAATCATTTCCGGTGTCATTGCTACTTTCTCCTCTCTAT
>CAZFJS010000004.1:17018-23417 GCA_964519605.1 uncultured Gammaproteobacteria bacterium | reverse complement strand
AGATCTACCGGGATCAGATCCATAAAGTTCATCAGCCAAACCCAGACAAAAATGGTCAGGGCCATGGGTGCTATTAAGGGGTTGTGGCCGGGGAAGGTGTCTTTGACCTGTCCGCTGACGAAGTCAATGATGGATTCGACAAAATTCTGAAAGCCACCAGGCGTGCCCGTAGTGAGATTTTTGCTCAGCCGCCAGGCGACAATCACCATGAGCGCACCCAGCACAATGCTGAAAAACATCGTATCCAGATGCCAGGCCCAGAAACCGACACCTTCATGAGTGACCGGGTCGCAGTCACCCGCACACAGGTTGGTGAGGTGATGCTGTATATATTCGACAGTCCCCCCGCCGGATGAATTTTCTTTCGGACTCAAACCAGTTCTCTCCCCCAAATGATCCGGATGATCATCGCCGGGCCATATTGGCCGCGTACAAAAACACCAGCTGAACGGCGACAAACCCGCTGACCGTAGCCAACGGTGCCAGTTTTAAAATGGCTAATCCGATGGCAAAACACACCAGCACCAGCAAAAAACGCATTGCGGCGCCCGCATAGAGTAAAGCTTCGCTTTTTTTCTTGTCGTCCTGGCTCACAGCGCTGCCGGCCTTCTCAATGCCATAGCGCAATAATGATGCCGACAACACACTGATCAGGCCGCCATAAAAGGCCGACGCTGCCTCCCATGCCCCCCTGCCGAAAAAAAATCCTGCGGCAGCAAGGGCAGCAATCATTAGCTGCAAGCCTATCAGCCTGCGGCTTTCCAGACCAGGCTCCTGAGCATTGTCATTCAATTTCTAGCCAACCCTGCTCAGCAGTCTGTACACTTTTAACAAGCCCCCTACAAAGCCGAGGACGCCGAATGATAGCATGAAGACCGGCTGGCTATCCAGCCATTTATCCGTGACATAACCCAGCAGGAAACCGGCGACAACCATGGAGGTTAATACCGTACCCACACTGACGAGAACCAGCGAAAGGCCCGCGGGTTTCTCGCTCATTGCTCATGCCCCATCGAAATACGGCGCAAAATTATAACGTGTGCCTTTGCTATTAGCAAGTTCAACTCTAAATCCCGGTTGCTGTATAGGCGCGCGCTTTAGCCGGCAACCACAGGTCACAACCGAAAGCCCAAAACAATCCAGGGTACGCGGATTATCGGCATCCAATCTATCTATAATATTAGCGCGTAACCCGAATGCTCAATTTGTTTTCTTGACAAACTTTGTCAAAATGACAATCTGCTGGCCGTTCACACGTCCCTCGATATGCTCAGGGTTATCCGCCACCAGGGAAATCCCGCGCACGGCCGTCCCACGCTTCGCCGTAAAGCTTGTCCCTTTGACATTCAAGTCCTTGATCAGCGTGACCGTATCACCCGCGGCGAGGGCAACCCCGTTGCTATCGATGTGTTTGACGACATCTTCATCATTTCCCCCCGCGTCCGTCGCCTGTGCCCAGGCCTGTGTGTCTTCATCCAGATAAACCGTATCGAGTAAATCCTGAGCCCAGCCCTCGGCACTCAGGCGTTTCAGCATACGCCACGCCGTCACCTGCACCGCTGGCACCTGGCTCCATATACTCGCGCTCAGGCAGCGCCAGTGATGCACATCAGCGGCATCATTACTATCAATCTGTTGACGACAAAGCTCACATATGAGCAGACACTTATCCAGGTCACCATTTGCACCCGGCGGTACTTCATACACGCCCAGACTCTCCGTTGAGCCGCATAATTCACATTTAGATTCACCACGGACATATAATGCTTTTTCTATACTCATGTTACGGTTACTCAAAGTTGAATGCGGGCGACAGTATAGTTAATTTTTTCTCTCCTGGATGCGGGCAAGCAAGATCAGGGGGATTGTGTGTGCCCGCATTGTGCCACAAAGCGGCTTTCCAGGGCGATACTTTTGCAGTGCCCCGCGGGGAAACAGTTGGGATAAAAAAATGCTAATCAATTTCACTAAAATGCACGGGCTGGGCAATGACTTCGTCATCGTCAATGCCTGTTCCGGCCTGCTCTTGTCCGCACCACAGATCCGCCTGATCGCTGACCGGCATTTTGGCGTGGGCTGCGACCAGATGCTGGTGGTCGCGCCTGCCCGTGATCCTGGCGCCGATTTTCGCTATCGCATTTTCAATGCGGATGGCAGCGAGGCCGGCGCCTGCGGCAATGGTGCACGCTGCTTTGCCCGCTATGTCCACGAGCAAGGCCTGACGGATAAAAGGGATATTATCCTGGAAACTCTGGGTGGTCTGATCCAGACCCACCTTTGCGCAGATGGACAGGTGAGGGTGGACATGGGCCGGCCGCGCTTTGCTCCGGAGAAAATCCCCTTCATCGCCAGTGCTGAAGCGCAGACTTATCGTCTTGATACATCCAACGGAGAATATGAAGTCAGTGTCCTGTCAGTCGGCAACCCCCATGCCGTCGTGCTGGTAGAGGATGTAGACAAGGCAGCAGTTGATCTCATCGGCCCATTGATCGGCACACATGAACGTTTCCCGGAGGGCGTCAATGTCGGCTTTATGGAACTCATTGACCGCAGTCATCTGCGCCTGCGGGTTTATGAGCGCGGTGCTGGAGAAACCCTGGCCTGCGGCAGCGGTGCCTGTGCCGCCATGATTGTCGCCCGGCGCCGTGGGCAGGTGGATACCGAGAGTACCGTGACGTTGCCCGGCGGCAGCCTGCAGATACAATGGCCAGGAGAGGGGCATTCCGTTATGATGACAGGACCGGCGGTATTCGTTTTTGAAGGCACCATGACACTATGAGCAGCCAGCAGCAAACAAAATCCTCTGCCACCCCTGTCGATGAGCAGGCAGTGGTCAAGTACCTCCGCACCCATCCGGATTTTTTTGCCGGTCAGCCGCATCTGCTGGCGGAACTGGCACTCCCTCATGAAACCGGGGTTGCCACCTCGCTGATCGAACGCCAGGTCAGCATTCTGCGCCATCATAACCACCAGTACCGGCAACAACTGCAGGACCTCGTGCAGATCGCCCACGACAATGAACAACTCATCCAGCGACTGCAACAGCTCACCCTAAGTCTGCTGGATACTGATCAACTGCCCGATATGATCGCCCTACTACAATCCAGCCTGCAGGCGGATTTTCACGCCGATGCCGCCGTACTGTATCTTGCCGGCGTAGCGCATCGACCCGCCGAAATCAGCAACGATAATTTCATTCGCCTGATTCACCATACCGGAGCCGGCGACATCCCCCGCGAGCTGCGTAAAATACTTGCCAGTACCAAACCCTGCTGCGGCAAATTCAAGGCGGGACTGCTGGATTGTCTGTTCACCGACGAGGGTCAACATATCGCTACCGCAGCCTTGCTGCCCTTGCACTTCGGCCCCACTACAAACGGTGCACAGGGACTACTGGCCATCGGCAGCCATGATGATAAGCGCTTTCATGCCGAGATGGGCACCCAATATCTACAGTTCATGGCCGAACTGATCAGCCGCAAACTGGCACCCCATCTGGTGGCTGCCTGAAGCAAATCATGCGCGGGCACGACTGGCCGGAAGCATTTCTGAGGCACCTCCAGGTTGAACGACGCCTATCGCCCCACACTCGGAACAACTACCGTCGTGACCTCGGCCGCCTGGTGAGTTTCTGTGCAGCACGGGGGCTGGATGACTGGCGGGCGCTAAACAGCCACCACATCCGGGAATTTAGCGCTGCTCAACACCGCCGCGGCCTGAGCGGCCGGAGTATCCAGAGACTGCTCTCGGCAGTGCGCAGCTTTTGCAAATATCTATTGCGCGAAGACGTACTGCACAGCAATCCTGCGGTCGGTATCCGCGCCCCCAAAGCAGCGCGCCGCCTGCCGGCGGTGCTGGACGTCGACCAGATGAATCGTTTACTGGATGGCGGAGAAACCGACACCCTGGCACTGCGGGATCACGCCATCATGGAGTTGTTGTATTCTTCCGGTCTGCGGCTGGCGGAGCTGGTAGGTCTCGATACCGGCGCAGTGGACTGCAATGAAGGCATCGTGCGCATCACCGGCAAGGGCGGAAAAACCAGAGTGGTGCCAGTCGGCCGGCAAGCGCGCCATGCCCTACGCCTGTGGCTGACCGCACGACAGGGCTTTCCCGGCCGTGATGAAGCCGCCCTGTTTCTCAGCCGCCGGGGCCGGCGGCTTTCGGCGCGCAGTGTACAACTGCGCATCCGGCGACAGGCTGCCCGCCAGGGGCTGGCCACTCCGGTCTACCCCCACCTGCTACGCCACAGCTTCGCCAGCCATCTGCTGGAGTCCAGCGGTGATCTGCGCGCGGTACAGGAGCTGCTGGGCCATGCCGACATCGCCACGACCCAGATCTACACCCACCTGGATTTCCAGCATCTCGCCCGGGTCTATGACCAGGCCCATCCGCGCGCCAGGAAACGCAGCAGAACCTAGTGCCACTGACTGGATTTCTCTACCGTTTGGGGTATGGTGTACAATTTCGGGTCCCATATAATCTTTTCTTTGTTTTTAAGGAGTAAGCGCTTGGAACAATTCCGGGGCACGACTATTCTCTCTGTCCGACGACATGGCAAGGTCATCATGGGTGGTGACGGCCAGGTGTCCATGGGCAACACCGTCATGAAGGGTAACGCGCGCAAGGTCAGAAGACTCTACAACGACCAGGTACTGGCGGGCTTCGCCGGCGGTACTGCTGACGCTTTCACGCTGTTCGAGCGTTTCGAGGGCAAACTGGAAATGTATTCCGGCAATCTGCTGCGCGCCGCAGTCGAGCTCGCCAAGGACTGGCGCACCGACCGCATGCTGCGGCGACTGGAAGCGCTGCTGACGATTGCCGACAGCAAGGTCTCGCTGATTATCTCCGGCAACGGCGACGTGATCGAGCCGGAACATGCGCTCATGGCCATCGGTTCCGGCGGCCCCTACGCCCAGGCTGCCGCCCGCGCGCTGATGGAAAATACTGAACTGGACGCCCGCACCATTGTCGAAAAGGCGCTGGCGGTCGCCGCAGATATCTGTGTCTATACCAACCATAATGTGACCATTGAAGAACTGGAATCTACAACAGGTGATTAAGCCATCATGTCCGAAATGACCCCCCGCGAAATCGTCCAGGAGCTGGACAAACACATCATTGGCCAACAGGCGGCCAAGCGCGCCGTCGCCATCGCCCTGCGCAACCGCTGGCGCCGGATGCAGGTGCCGGCGGAATTACGTAACGAGATCACCCCGAAAAACATCCTCATGATCGGCCCCACCGGCGTGGGCAAAACAGAAATTGCCCGCCGGGTATCCCGGCTCGCCCAGGCACCCTTCATCAAGGTGGAAGCCAGCAAGTTCACCGAGGTCGGCTATGTAGGACGGGATGTGGAATCCATCATCCGCGACCTGGCGGATATCGCCGTGAAAATGACGCGGGAAAACGAAATGGCCAAGGTCCGACACCGTGCTGAAGACAACGCCGAGGAGCGCATTCTCGATATCCTGCTGCCGCCGGCCCGCACTGACGGCGAGCAGAGCGCGGCGGAGACACATTCCGCCACCCGGCAGAAATTCCGCAAGATGCTGCGGGAGGGCAAACTGGATGACCGGGAGATTGACGTGGAGCTGAATGTCACCTCGGTCGGGGTGGAGATCATGGCGCCGCCGGGCATGGAAGAGATGAGCAGCCAGCTGCAGAACATGTTCCAGAACATTGCCGGTGAACGTACCCGGAGCCGACGTTTGAGCGTCGAAAAAGCCTTCAAGCTACTGTGTGACGAAGAGGCCGCCAAGCTCATCAATGAAGAGGACATTAAGACCCGGGCACTGGAAAAGGTCGAGCAAAATGGCATCGTCTTCCTCGATGAGATCGATAAGATCGCCCGCCGTTCGGAACAGAACGGCCCGGATGTCTCCCGTGAAGGTGTCCAGCGGGACCTGCTGCCCCTGGTGGAAGGCTGCACCGTTTCCACCAAGTTCGGTATGGTGAAAAGCGACCATATTCTGTTTATCGCCTCCGGTGCCTTTCATCTCAGTAAGCCCTCCGACCTCATCCCCGAATTGCAGGGCAGGCTACCCATCCGGGTGGAGCTGAATGCCCTGTCCGTCGAAGATTTTGTCCGTATCCTGACAGAAACCGATGCCTCGCTGACCCAGCAGTATCAGGCCCTGATGGCGACCGAAAATCTGGAGATCGAATTCACTGCGGACGGCATCGCCCGTATCGCGGAAATTGCCTGGCAGGTCAACGAACGCACCGAGAACATTGGCGCCCGCCGCCTGCATACGGTCATGGAGCGGGTCATGGAAATCCTCTCCTTTGATGCCTCCGATATGGCCGGCAAAACCGTCACCATCAATGCAGACTATGTGAATGAATATCTGGATGAACTGGTGCAGGATGAAGATCTGAGCCGATATATTCTCTGAG
>CAZFJS010000004.1:7718-16918 GCA_964519605.1 uncultured Gammaproteobacteria bacterium | reverse complement strand
TATGCCATCCGCCTCCATTTCGACGACGGTCATGACACCGGCCTGTATTCCTGGGATCTGCTCCATGATCTGGGTAGTCGGCAGGAAACACTGTGGCAACAATATCTTGAACGTCTCGATCAGGCAGGACAACAACGCTGATGACGGAAGAACACATGATAGACAAGACCCGCAGCACCCACTTCGGTTTCGAGGAAGTGCCGGAAGCAAGCAAAAAACACCGTGTCGCCCGGGTCTTCGACTCCGTCGCCGGGCGCTACGATGTCATGAACGATGTGATGTCCTTCGGCATCCATCGTCTGTGGAAATGGCTGAGCCTGCAGCTCAGCCATGTCAGACCAGGCCAGACGGTGCTGGATGTGGCCGCCGGCACCGGTGATCTCAGCGCCCGACTGGCCCGACTGGTGGGCCCCGAGGGCACCGTCATCGCCACCGACATCAATGCCAGCATGCTGGGACACGGCCGTGACCGTCTCATCGATAAGGGAATCAGCGGCAATGTGGCCTATGTACAATCCGACGCCGAACAGCTGCCCTTCCCGGATAACTACTTCGACTGCATCACCATCGCCTTCGGGCTGCGCAATGTCACCCGCAAAGAGGCTGCTCTGGCCTCTTTTTACCGCGTCCTGAAACCCGGTGGCCAGCTGCTAATTCTGGAGTTTTCCCATACCCGGGTGCCCCTGATCAAACAACTCTATGAACGCTATTCCTTCAACGTCCTGCCACAACTGGGCAAGCTCATTGCCGATGATGCCGACAGCTACCGCTATCTGGCGGAGTCCATCCGTATGCACCCTGATCAGGAGACCCTGCGCAACATGATGCAGGCTACCGGCTTTGAACATTGCAACTACCTGAATTTCAGCGCCGGCATCGTGGCGCTGCACCGCGGTTATAAACTCTAGGGCGCGATGAGCTTGGCAGCGGCAATCCGGGAACACCTCTGTGCCGGGCTGGAAATCGCCCTCAATGGCTGCCTCCGCCAGGATCCCGACAGCGACGCAACCGTTGCGGCCATGGCCGGCAAGCTAATCGCCATTGAGCTGCGCGGCCTGGATATCACCTGTTACCTGTTAGCCACCCACAGCGGTTTTCATCTGTGCACCCGAATCGATGGTGAACCGGATACGATTCTGCGTGGCACGCCACTGGCCCTGCTGCGCAGTGCAGGTAGCGGAAGCGGGCCCGACATGCTGTTCAGCGGAGATCTGGAAATCAGCGGTGATGTGGAAACCGGTCAACAGCTGCAAACCCTACTCCAGAATCTCAACATTGATTGGGAAGAACAGCTGGCACAACTGTGTGGCGATGTGCCGGCCCATCAAGCGGGCGTTCTGTGGCGCGGGCTGACAGATTGGGGCCGCCAGGCCCGGCACCACCTGGCCGCCGACGTCGCGGAGTACCTGCAGGAAGAAAGCCGCCACCTCCCCCACCCACTGGAGATCAATCAGTTTCTGACGGCTGTCGATACCCTGCGGGGTGACAGCGAACGTCTCATGCTACGTCTGCAACGCCTGGAGGAAAACCGTCGCAGGCCGGCCTTTAGCACAGAGGAGCAAACCGAGTGATCCAGCCCGGGCAGGTATTCCGCCTGCTGAATATCAACCGTATTCTGGTCAAGCACGGTCTCGATGAGATCATCTTCGCCACCCACCTGTTTCGGCCGTTCCGCTTCCTGCTCTACACCGTTCCCTGGAACTGGTTCCGGCGCAGTCGCGAACCCCGCGCCCTGCGCATCCGTCGTGCCCTGGAGGATCTGGGCCCGATCTTTATCAAGTTCGGCCAGATCCTGTCCACCCGCCGCGACCTGCTGCCCGACGATATTGCCGACGAACTGGCCCTGCTGCAGGACAGTGTCAGCCCCTTTCCCGGCGCAGTCGCCCGCCGGATCGTCGAACGGGCATTCGACCAGTCCGTCGATACGCTGTTTGCCCACTTCGATGAAACGCCCATGGCATCCGCTTCCATCGCCCAGGTCCATGCCGCCCGGCTCAGCGATGGCCGGGAAGTCATCGTCAAAGTGGTGCGTCCGGGCATTGCCCGTGTCATCCGCCGGGATGTGGGGCTGCTGTACATCCTCGCCGATCTTGCTGAACGCTATTGGCTGGAGGGGCGACGCTTACGCCCCAGAGCGGTGATCAAGGAATATGAAAAAACCATCTTCGACGAGCTGGACCTGATCCGTGAAGCGGCCAACGCCTCCCAGCTGCGACGCAATTTCGCCACCTCAGAGATCCTCTATGTCCCGGAGATCCACTGGGATTATACCCGTCGGAACGTCATGGTCATGGAACGTATCTCCGGCACCCCCATCAGCGATATTCTTTCCCTGAGGAACCAGGGTATTGATATGAAACGGTTGTCTGAACGCGGCGTGGAAATCTTCTTCACCCAGGTTTTCCGCCATAATTTCTTTCATGCCGACATGCACCCCGGGAATATCTTCGTGTCCCCCCAGGGACAGTATATCGCAGTAGATTTCGGCATCATGGGCACGCTCAGTCCCGAGGATCAACGCTATCTGGCGGAAAACTTCCTGGCCTTTTTCAACCGCGACTACCACCGGGTGGCCGAGCTGCATGTGCAATCGGGCTGGGTACCTGCAGATACCCGCATCGATGAATTCGAATCCGCCATCCGCAGCGTTTGCGAACCCATCTTTGAACGCCCTCTGAAGGATATTTCTTTTGGCCGTCTGCTGCTGCATCTGTTCCAGACCGCTCGGCGTTTCAACATGGAAGTCCAGCCACAACTGGTCCTGTTGCAAAAAACGCTGCTTAATATCGAAGGATTGGGGCGCCAGCTCTACCCTGATCTGGATCTGTGGCAAACCGCCAAACCCTTTCTGGAACGCTGGATGAGCGACCATATCGGCCCCCGGGCCTTCCTGCGGTCGCTACGCAAAAACACCCCTTATCTATTGGAAAAATTGCCTGATCTGCCACTGCTCGCGCATGAAGTACTGCAAAAGCTGCATGATGGTAAACTGCCGGTGGCGCTGCAGGCCGAAGAAATGGAAAAGATCCGCTGCGAGATCCGCAGGGCCAACCGCCGTAGCTACAGCGCCATTGTAGGTGCGGCCCTGCTAGTCAGCGCCGCCATCCTCACTACCCTGGACGAACGCGCAGGCCCCCTGCTGATCAATCTACCCTGGCCGGCCTGGCTACTGGGCGGTTGCGGTCTCCTTGTGCTGATCAGAAACCGGCCGACAGGACCACATTAACAGCCTGTTAAAGCACCCAAATCCAGCTGCTGGCTCAGCAGCTCGCCAGACCGGCCTCGACTTCCTCACGTTTTGCCCTGCCTGCCAGGGCCTCGATCAGCGCCAGGGCAAACGCCATCGCCGTTCCCGGACCCCGCGAGGTAATGAGCTTGCCATCCTGCACCACCGCCGCCTGCTCCAGACTGACATCCTGCAGATCCATGCTCTCCAGCACCCCGGGATAAGCCGTCGCTTTTTTGTGCTGCAGCAGTCCGGCATGGGCCAGCACCTTGGGCGCTGCACAGATCGCCGCAGTAAATTTTTCGCTGTTCGCCATTTTCAGCAACAGAGCACGAATCCGCTCGTCCTGGTCCAGATAATCGGCCCCCGGCAAACCGCCCGGCAATACCACCATCTCGTAGTCATCCTGCAAGGCCTCATCGAGGGTGGTATCCGGTATCAATACCGTACCGCGACTGGCACGTACCGGCTGTTCATCCAGACCTGCGGTCACCACCTTGATACCCGCTCGCCGCAGCAGATCGATGACCGTCACCGCCTCCAATTCCTCGCAGCCCTGCGCCAGTGGAATCAACACCATGATGCACCTCCTTACAGATTAGGATGATCGATAATCCGGTGTTAATTGTCTGCCTTAGTCACTTCCACTTCAAGCGCATGGCTGGCCAGCAGGGGCATACGTCGCCATTCCTCATAGCGACGCGCCCGCTTGATCAGCGCCGACACCGGCAATAGCTCGATGCCTTCCTCACGCAGCTGGGGCAAATGACGCGCCAGAAAAGCCAGCGTTTCAGCATGCGGGTGGCCAATCGCCAGCGCCACCCCTTGCTGGCGGGCCAGATTGAGCAAACGGCGGTAGTAAAAGCCGATAGCGCGCGGATTCCGATCATTGTCCAGAAAAACATTGCGCCGCAGGCTGGGAATACGGTGCTCAATGGCCACCCGCTGGGCAATGCTCTCCCTGCTGGTATAGCTGTCGATGAAATACAACGAACGACGGCGGGCGATTTCCGCCATCAGCCAGCGCATCGCAGCGACATCCTGGGTCAGCAGACTACCCATGTGATTATTGATACCACTGACATAGGGGATCGCGGCGAGATCGTCCAGAATGGTCCGTACAAAGCGGCGCCGTGTCATCTGTGGCCGCAGGCCACCAAGGCCTATGGGGCGATGATCCAGCGCCTCCATGGGCAGATGCAGCATCACTTCCTTGCCAAGACGATGGGCCAGTCTTGCCAGACGGCGGGAAAAAGGCGTATAGGGCAGGATTGAATAAGTCAGCTCGGCAGGCAAGTTCACTGCCTGCACCCCGGGTGCCAAGCTGTTTCCCATGTCATCAATGATGATGGCGATGGCCGGCCGTTGCCCACCAACTGTCAAGGGCAGCAGCAGCTTTTCCGCCGCTGGTACCTGACAGCTGAAAAAAAAGGCCAGCAAACAAGCCGGGACGCATCCCTTCATAGTCGACCTTATTCTCGTTATTGTCGCTTTTCAGCTGCCTGCCGCCTGCGCTATGCAGATGGCAGGCCGGCTATCCTTCGCTACAGGCGCTTCTGCCACCCGACGCCCCTCCCCCTCGACTTCCGGCCATTATCCCCGATACGGCGCCTCG
Organism: uncultured Gammaproteobacteria bacterium; assembly: GCA_964519605.1. Classification (GTDB taxonomy): domain Bacteria; phylum Pseudomonadota; class Gammaproteobacteria; order SZUA-140; family SZUA-140; genus CAZFJS01. The sequence goes on along the minus strand of CAZFJS010000004.1, from coordinate 12,077 downwards.
GGCACAAGCGCCACCGTACCGGGACTACTATGCTCAGTCGGCAGCTTGTTCCCGCTGCAGGATCTGCAGCCCCTTGAGCAGATTCCAGGCCTCAAAGAGCTGGTAATCTTCATTCAGCAACTTGTGTTCCTGCTCCGCTACAGTTTGATCCGCTTTCCCCTGATCTTTTTTGGCATTGGCATCACCGTTGACCAGATGACGGGACAGATCCGCCTCCTTGACTGGCGTAAAACCCTTATTCTCAACCGCCGTTACCTTAACGTGCTCAAGCGGAATATCCGGCGTAATACCCTCAGCCTGTATCGAACGCCCCGATGGCGTATAGTAGCGCGCGGTGGTCAGCTTCAGTGCAGCACCGTTCTTCATGGGCAGTACCGTCTGCACGGAACCCTTACCGAAAGAACGGCTGCCCATAATGACGGCGCGGTGGTGATCCTGCAGGGCGCCCGAGACAATCTCGGAGGCCGAGGCCGAACCCACATTGATCAACACCACTATGGGGGCGGCAGCCAGCACATCGCCCGGCGTCGCCTTGAATTCCACCCTGGAATCCCGCGCCCGTCCCTTGGTATAGACGATCATACCTTTTTTCAGAAAGGCATCGGCCACGTCCACTGCGGCATTGAGAACCCCCCCCGGATTGTTGCGCAGATCCAGCACCAGGCCCTTGAGATCAGCCTTGTTATCTTTATTGAGCTGGTCGATGGCTGTCAGCAGGTTATCGCCGGTATGCGACTGGAACTGGGTGATGCGCACATAGCCCACGCCATCCCCCAGCAAGCGCGACTTGACGCTTTTCACCTTGATAACGGCGCGGGTGATGGTAATTTTTAAAGGCGCATCGGCACCTTCGCGAACTACGGTCAGCACAATCTTGCTACCGGGTTTGCCGCGCATGATCCCCACTGCATCGCGCAGGCTCAAACCCTTGACCGGCGTATCATCGAGCCGGATGATCAGATCACCCGCGGCAATGCCGGCCCGTTGTGCCGGCGTATCATCAATCGGTGCAATCACCTTGACGAAGCCATCTTCCATACCCACTTCGATGCCCAGCCCCCCGAATTCCCCGGTGGTGCCCACCTGCAGTTCTTTAAAGGCCTCTTTGTCGAGATAGGTGGAATGGGGATCCAGCCCGGACAGCATGCCCCGAATAGCATTTTCCAGCAATTCCTTGTCGGCCACTGGCTCAACATAGTTGCTCTTGATGTTCGCAAACACATCCGTGAAGGTGCGTAATTCCTCCAGCGGCAGCGGCCCCGGCCCGATAGTAGCGTCACGCTCGGCAAAGACACTGCGCCCCACCGTCAGCGAAACACCCAGGATCAAGCCCAGGCTGAGAATTAGAAAATTCCTTGTGGTCGAATTCATAAAATAACTCCGTTAGGCTGATAACTCAGCAAAATATGCCAGCAAAAAATCATAAGATCAGACAACTACTTTAGCAGAAAAATCCCTGTGACTTGAACAGTGCGCGAGGGAATCCCTCATTTTTCCGCCCGACACCATTTTAATGGGTCATCAGGACGGCCATTGTGGCGGATTTCAAAATACAGTGCCGGTACATTGCGGCCACCACTATCGCCAACCGTGGCAATGACATCCCCCTGTGCCACCCATTCACCCACACTCTTATAGAGACTCTGATTATGGGCGTAAAGACTCATATAACCGTTACCATGATCCAGAATGATCAACAAACCGAAACCACGCAACCAATCGGCAAAGGCGACCCGCCCACTGTGAATGCTATGCACCTCCGCACCTGGCGGTGCCGCGATCAAAACGCCCTGCCACTTGAGTTTTCCTGAAGAACGGCGGCGCTGGCCGAAACGGGTGAGAATCCGCCCCTTGGCCGGCCAGTTGAGCCTGCCTTTCAGGCTGGCGAAGCTACCGCGGTACCCCGCCTCAGGTGGAATATCAGACAAAGCCTGCTGCAGTTGACCCAGCAACCGTCTGAGCCGCCGCTCATCCTGCAAAAACTGTTGCAGGCGCTGTTCCTTACCATGGATTTCCGCATCCAGCTTCACCAGCACCTGATGACGACGACGGCGGAATTGCTGCTGCGAAACCAATTGGCGCTGCTGTTGCTTTGTTAAGGTCGCCAGGCGTTCTGTTTCGTGATGGATGGCCAGCTCCAGTGTCTGAATTTCCTTGAGTCGCACGTTGATCGCCCGCATACGCGTCACCCGCGCCCGGTTGAAATAATCATAATACGCCAGGGTTCGTCCAATCACTGCGGGATCCTGCTGATTGAGAATAATCTTCAGATAACTTTGGCGGCCCATGGCATAGGCTGCCAGCATCTGCCGTGCAAGCATGGCACGCTGTCGGGAGAGATCCTGCTGCTGCTGCCGGTACTGTATGCGCAACCGCTGTAATCGGCTGATCTGCCGCTGCAGGCGGCGTGCGGTCTCCTTCAAGGCGCGGCTGAGTCGTCCCAGCGCTTTTTCTGCAGTCTGCAGTTGGCGACGCAATTGTTGCTGCTGATCGCGCTGACCATTGAGCGTCAGCTGCAGCGCCTGAATCTGCTGCCGGAGTCGTTCAAGCCGTGCCGCCTGATCGTCGTCACCCTGAGATACCGGGACCCAGGCTAAACACATCATCAGCAGTATGAGATAGAAGCGGCTACCTGTACCAGGATCATGCTTCATGACAGCACATCAGCACCGTTCACTGGCCGCGATCTGCCGCCACTCAATGAAAATGGAATTTCGAGCCACGCGTAAAGGCCTGTGTCAGCAGTCTGGCATCAAGAAAACCTACCACCGCCTCCTTTTCCAGCCCGCCCGTCTGGCTGATGATTGCAATATCCGTCTGTTTTTCATCCAGTTCCTGGAGTGCGTGCTTGACTGTCATATGCGGACGCAGCACAGCAAAATTGACCCGCATCGTCTGTTCCAGAGAAATTTCCAGCTCCACAGGATAACGTATCGCCTCGACAATGCCGATCACCTGGCCATTCTCCAGAATGCAGGTGGTTTTGTCCAGAAAGGACAGCGGTTCACCCTTCTCCACAAAACGCAGATCGCGGTCCATGATATCCTTGAGCAGCTGGTGGCTGCTAATGTCTACCGCCAGGCCCTCCGGCACCAGCTGACCACGGCGCAGTAGTTTCAATGTATAGATATCACCTTCGGAAAAATAGCGCCGCACCGCGTAGGCGATGCTCACGCTGATCATCACCGGAAGAATCACCGAATAATCCAGCGTCATCTCATAGGTAATGATCACGGCAGTCAGCGGTGCGCTGGTGGCAGCGGCAACAATCGAAGCCATGCCGGCAACCGCAAATGCTGCCGGATCGATGCCCATATCCGGCATCACCAGAGCCAATAAATTGCCCACACTCCCGCCCAGCGCAGCACCCAGAAACAGTGAGGGGGAGAAAACACCACCCGAACCACCTGAACCGATGGTCAGACAGGTCGCGAACAGCTTGCTGGCAAACAGCAGCAGGATAAACCATGGGCTGGACAGGGTTCCTGAGAGGATATCCTCGATAGTGGCATAGCCTACCCCCTGCACATAGTAATGGCCGCTAAGACGAAAAAAACAATAGAAAATGATCCCCAGGCTCAGGGTCCCCAGCACATGCCGGAGGTAATCATTAACCGGCAGCCGATCGAACCAGTCTTCGGCCCAGTAGATGCTTTTCACAAACAGCAAGGCCGCGAGCCCCATCAGCAGTCCGAAGGGAAAATATAAGGCCAGCAACATAGGGCTGCTGATGGCGTCGACACTGTGCAGAGCGGGCACGTCGAAAGAGGGCTGGGGACCGATCAGTATGCGACCGATGTTGGCCGCGATCACCGTGGCAATGGCGACCGGCAGGATCGTCTTGCTATTGATGGAAACCAGCAGTAATTCAATGGCAAAGAGAATGCCGGCCAGAGGGGCATTGAAGGTAGCCGCGATACCTGCGCTGGCGCCGCAGGCGATCAGGATGATGCGCTGATTGGTGGGCAACCCGAACCATTGTCCGATGGCGGAGCTGAAGGCAGAACAGATCTGCACAATGGGGCCTTCGCGTCCCAGAGAACCGCCGCTACCGATCGTGATGGCGGAGGCCAGGGCCTTTACCAGACTGACGATACCACGGATTCGTCCCTCGTTATGATAGATGGAACTAATGACCTCCGGTACACCGTGGCCCTTGGCTTCCGGGGCAAAATTCTTTACCAGCCAGACCACCACCAGGCCACCCAGTACCGGCGCCAGGATAATCAGGGCACCCCAGGGTGAAGCGGTGGTGTGCTGATTGGCATTGTACTCCAGAGACCACTGGCCATAGAAGGCCACATTATGAATGAGCCCGATCAGCAGGCGGAAAAGCCAGGCCACCACACCGGAAACCAC
>CAZFJS010000004.1:0-7618 GCA_964519605.1 uncultured Gammaproteobacteria bacterium | reverse complement strand
GCTGCGCAGGACGTTTGCCATCCATCCCGTGCCCGGCTATATTGCGCCCATGCGCATACAGCGGCAACAGCGATGATGTGGGTCAAGGCCTTTCATGTGATCTTCATGGTGACCTGGTTTGCCGGTCTGTTTTATCTGCCCAGGCTGTTTGTCTACCACGCGATGTGTGACGACCACCCCGGCGATGAACGCTTCAAGATCATGGAACGCAAGCTGTATTACGGCATCATGACGCCCGGCGCCATTCTGACCATCGGCTTTGGTGCCTGGCTGCTGATCGATTATGCCTGGAGCCTGTATGCCACCAGCGGCTGGTTGTATACCAAGCTCCTGCTGGTGCTGGTGCTGGTGCTCTATCATCTCTACTGCGGCCGCCTGCTACACGCCTTCCGCGACGGTCGGAATACCCATGATCACCGCTTTTACCGCTGGTTGAACGAGCTCCCCGTTCTGCTGCTGACGGTCATCGTAATCCTGGTGGTGGTAAAACCTTACTGACAACATGTGATCTGCCGCCGACACGCCGGCTCAGTCGTTTTCTTGACTTTTCGGCTAATCTTATACACAGTCCGCCGCGCCGCGCCGGGCATCTTGGGCGCTGAGGCTACAATTTCTTGACTCAAGCTCATCTTTTTTTGTAACCATATGATTATTAATCATATTTCATTTTGGGTTATTTTGTCATCAAAATGTCACAAGACCAACAACCATGCGGGCTGGACGCACATGATCCCATTTCTTCCACAGAGTTATCCACAGAAATTGTGGAAAACTGCCAAACCCATGAGGTGACAACGACTTAGCTCCAGATGATAACAATACGCCTAAAACATCGGTGATAATTCATGCCTCAATCCCAAGCCTGACATGCTAGAGTCTCCACCTATGAAGCCGCCGCAGGATATCATCAGTGTCGCGGTGCCGGCACCGCTTTACCATCCTTTCGATTACCTGCCACCTGCCGGTTATCCAGCAGCGACGATCCGGCCGGGCATGCGGGTACGGGTACCCTTCGGACGTACATGCAAGATCGGCCTGGTATTGGCGCAAAGCCATCACTGCGAGATTAACCCTCGGCGCCTGAAACAGATTGTTGAAGTATTGGACCGTGAGCCTCTGATCCCGGCCGACATGTTATCCCTGCTCCAGTGGGCCGCGGCCTATTATCATCATCCGCTCGGCGAGACCATTTTCAGCAGCCTGCCGGTGCTGCTGCGTCAGGGCGACAGTCCCGCCATGACCCTGCTGTGCCGCTACCGGCTGACCGCCGCCGGGCAACAGGTAGATACCGTCACACTGCAAAAACGCGCACCGCGCCAAGCTGCCGTGCTGCAGTTACTCGCCCGGCACCCTGCCGGTCTGCTGGCGGCGCAATTGCAGACTTATGATGAAAAATGGCGGCCCGCGCTACGCATGCTGACCGCCAAGGGCTGGGTCTGCAGCGAGGAGACGGCGGCCGGCGGCATTAATGTTGAAGAACCCAAGACCCCCTACCACCCTTTCCGTCTCAATGAATCCCAGTTTCATGCCGTAAGCACCATTAAAGACTGCCTGGGTGGTTTTCAGGCCCTGTTGCTGGATGGTGTCACCGGCAGCGGGAAAACGGAGGTTTATCTCCACGTTATCGAAGAAGTCATCCGACAGGATAAGCAGGCCTTGGTACTGATCCCCGAAATTGGCCTGACACCCCAGCTGTTGGCACGATTTCAGCAACACCTGCGGGTCCCCATGGCTGTGCTGCACTCCGGCCTGGGCAAGCGCGAACGCCTGCATGCCTGGCTGCTGGCGCGGGCCGGTGATATTCCTGTCGTCATCGGCACCCGTTCGGCTATTTTTACGCCGCTGCAACGACCCGGCATCATGATCATTGATGAGGAACATGACCCCGCTTTCAAACAGCAGGACGGTTTTCGCTACCATGCCCGCGATCTGGCAGTGATGCGCGCCCGCCGTCAACACTTTCCCATCGTGCTGGGATCAGCCACACCGGCACTGGAAAGTCTCCATAATGCCAGACTGGGCAGATACCGATCATTGCGCCTGCAGCAACGCGCCGGCGGAGCCGCCCCCCCCGCCATTAAGCTGATCGATACACGCAGTGGCCAACAGGAAGAAGGGCTTTCCCGTCCCCTGCTGACGGCGATGCAAAGCCATCTCGCCAGGGACAATCAGGTACTGTTATTTCTCAACCGGCGTGGCTATGCGCCCACCTTGTTCTGCCAGAACTGTGGCTGGATCGCACTGTGCCAGCGCTGTGACACCCATATGATTGTCCACCGCAAGCAAGGCATCCTCGCCTGCCATCACTGCGACGCACACCAGGTACTGCCGGCACAATGTTCGCAGTGCGGCAGCCTGGAACTCCAGGCCCTGGGACAGGGCACCCAACGCATCGAAGAAACATTGGAGCGGCATTTTCCCACCACCGAGATCATCCGCATCGACCGTGACAGCACCCGCCGCAAAGGCAGGCTGGCCGCCCTGCTGAAGCGCGTGCAACAGGGGCAACGACAGATCCTGCTGGGCACCCAGATGATTGCCAAGGGCCACCACTTGCCCCATCTCACCCTGGTCGGCATCGTGGATGCCGACCAGGGCCTGTTCGGAGCCGATTTCCGCGCGACCGAAAGGATGGGGCAGCTGATTCTCCAGGTGGCGGGGCGCTCCGGACGAGCCACAAAAAAAGGCGAGGTACTGGTCCAGACCCGCTATCCCGAGCATCCGCTGTTTGCACCCCTCATCCGGAATGACTATCACACCTTCACTGCCCTGCTGGAGGAAGAACGCCGCAGCAGCCAGCTGCCACCTTTCTCCGCCCTGGCGCTGCTGCGCGCGGAAGCCGTCAGCCCACAACAACCGCTAGCCTTCTTACAGGCGGTCTGTCAACAAACCGCGCTGCAGTGCCCCCCGGAAGTGCAGTTACTCGGCCCTGTACCCGCTCCCATGGAAAAACGTGCCGGCCGCTACCGCGCCCACCTGCTACTGCAATCAACCAGCCGCGGGAGCCTCCACCGGGTACTGACATACCTGCTGCAACAGATCACGGCCCATCCGCTGGCGCGCAAGGTCCGCTGGTCGCTGGATGTCGATCCCCAGGAAACCTTGTAGCCAAACCCGATTTTTGCTTGCATCCTCTCTGCCAGCAGCGATAATAGGCGCTTTGCGCTGGCCGTCGGCCGGATGCAAGGATCAGCGACCATCACCTGCAATGAAAGATTATCTGGAACAACTCATCACCCAGGCCATCGTCAGGCTACAGGATGAAGGCATCCTGCCTCAGGATCTCATCCTGGACATACAGATCGAAAGAACGCGCGACCAACGCCATGGCGATTTCGCCAGCAACAGTGCCCTGGTGCTGGCCGGCAAGGCCCGCTGCAATCCGCGCCAGCTGGCGGAACAGATCATCGCCGCACTGCCGGCCAACGACAGGATTGCCCGCATGGAGGTTGCCGGCCCGGGATTTATCAATTTTCATCTGGCCGCCCATGCCTTCCATGAGGTGATCCCCGCCATCCTTGCAGCAGGAGAAGCCTACGGCCGCAGCACCATCGGCAAAGGCCGCCGCGTCCAGGTCGAGTTCGTCTCTGCCAACCCGACCGGCCCGCTGCATGTAGGTCACGGACGCGGCGCCGCCTATGGTGCCGCGGTGGCCGACCTGCTGGTGGCCGCCGGCTTCCAGGTGCATCGTGAATACTATGTCAATGATGCCGGCCGGCAGATGGATATCCTGGCCACCAGCCTGTGGCTGCGCTACTTACAACAATGCGGTGAAGACATCCGTTTTCCCCGTAACGGCTATCTGGGCGACTACATCGTCACCATGGCGGCACAGCTCTATCAGACACAGGGACGCGGCCTGTACCATCCGGCTGCTATCGTAATGGATGCACTGCCAACCGATGATGATGGGCAAGGGCAGGGCGATGCCGAAGCCCACATCGATGCGCTGGTCGGACGTACTAAACAATTGCTGGGGGCAGCGGCTTATCGCAACGTATTCGATTACGCCCTGGAGACCATCCTGGCAGATATCCGCGCCGATCTGGAGGATTTTGGCATTGTCTTCGAAACCTGGTATTCGGAACGTTCCCTGATGACCGCAGGCATCGCCCAGCGCGCCATCGAACGGCTGAAACAGGGCGGCCATCTCTACGAAAAGGACGGTGCCTGGTGGTTCCGCGCCAGTGCATTCGGTGACGAGAAAGACCGGGTTGTGCTACGGGAAAATGGTCAACCCACCTATTTCGCCCACGACATCGCCTACCACATGGATAAGCTGGAACGCGGCTTCGAACGGGTCATCGATATTTGGGGTGCCGACCATCACGGCTATGTCCCGCGCATCAAGGCCGCCCTGGCTGCACTGGGCGATTCACCTGACCGCCTGGATGTTCTGCTGGTACAGTTCGCCAACCTCTACCGGGGCGGGGAAAAGGTGCCTATGTCCACCCGTGGCGGGCAATTCGTCACCCTGCGGGCCTTGCGCGAAGAAGTCGGCAGAGATGCGGCACGTTTTTTCTATGTGCTGCGCAAGTGTGAACAACACATGGACTTCGACCTGGATCTGGCCAAATCCCAGTCCAGTGACAATCCGGTCTATTATGTGCAATATGCCCATGCCCGCATCTGCAGTGTCATGCGCCAGCTGGCGGAAAAATCCCTGGACTGGAACCGGGAACAGGGCCTGGAGCAACTGCCACAACTGGTCGAAGCCCACGAGCTGACGCTGATGAAGACACTGGCGCGTTACCCGGAAACCGTAGCCACCGCTGCCCTGGCTCATGAGCCTCACCAGCTGGCCTACTATCTACGCGAGCTGGCCACTGCCTTCCACACGTATTACAACGCCCATGCCTTTCTGGTTGAGAACACCAGCCTGCGCAATGCCCGTCTGGCCCTGATCCTCGCTGCCCGCCAAGTGCTGCATAACGGTTTAGGTCTGTTGGGCGTCAGCGCCCCTGACAGTATGTAAGCATGGCGAAAAAACGTAGAACAACAGCAGGAAAAAGGAAAAAAACAGGCGCGGGCGGCAATTTCAATAACTGGATCTGGCTGCTCGGCGGCCTGCTCATGGGCCTGACCATCGGCCTGGGAGTCTACTTTTATCGCCTGCCGGTTGAAACAACGGCCAGTGCACCGCCGGTAGAACGAACGAAGCAGAAAGCACCCGGAAGATCATCTGCTGCCACGACGACAACCGGGGAACACCGCAAATCCCGTTTTGATTTCTATACCCTGCTACCCAAGATCGAGATGGAAATCACCGGCGAGGAACTCGACCGTGCGCTACGCGTCGCGCCTCGGCACCAAGACCATAACCGCTATATTCTCCAGGTCGCCTCATTCCGTCGCTACCAGGAGGCCGACAAACTCAAGGCACGGCTGGCGCTGCTAGGCCTGGTGGCAAAAATCGAGCCTATCACCAATCGCAGCGGGACCACCTGGCACCGGGTGCGCCTCGGCCCCTTCCAGGATGTGCACAGCTTCAAAAAGGCCCGGCGCAAACTGCAGAAGAACCATATCGATTATATGGTGGTGAAAATCAGGGGTTGACGCCGCCACCCGCCGCGCGGGCGACACTCAGTCCTTGTTCAAATAGGTATAGGCCTGTAGGCCTGCCTGCAGGGTTTCCAGACAAATGCGCCGGTGCCTGTCATCCAGCGCTGCAGCCTGTATCTTGCCCTGCAACTGCTGCATCAGTTCGGCGGGATCATAATGCACATAACGCAGCACATCATCCACACGGTCACCATGCTGGACCTTATCCAGGCGGTAACCACCGTCGGTCAGCGCCACATTAACCGCATTGGTATCACCGAACAGATTATGCCTATCGCCGAGAATTTCCTGGTAGGCACCTACCAGGAAAAAACCCAGCAGATAGTCCTCCCCCGGATTAAGCGCATGCAGTGGCAGCGTAGAGGCAATGCCTTCCCCTGAAACGTAATGATCCATACGACCATCGGAATCGCAGGTAATATCCGTAATCACCACGCGCCGCCCAGGACGCTCAGCAAGACGATGGAGGGGCAGCACCGGAAAAATCTGGTCGATAGCCCAGACGTCCGGCAGTGACTGAAAAATGGAGAAATTGCAAAAATACTTATCCGCCAGTTTCTCATGCAGTTCATCCAGCACCTCGCGATGGGCATGCCTGGACGGCTGCAGCAGGGGATGCAGGCGGCGGCAGATAGCATAGTAGAGCCGCTCCGCCAGTGCCCGCTGTTCCATACTCAGTAGCCCGTGAAGGTACATGTCCTGACTCAGCGCCAGGGAATAACCGGCATCGTGATAAGTCTCGATCAGTGAACGGGCGGGCAGTTCCTGGAGATCGTGGTACAGGTCCCTGATCACCTGCGGTGCATCTTCCGGCGGCTTCATATCGGCATCGGCAACCGCCACTCGTTCAACATCAATGACATTGCTGACCAGTACGGCATGATGGGCCGTCATGGCGCGTCCGGCCTCGGTAACGATCGCGGGATGCGGCAAAGCCTGTTCCGCGCAGACCTCCCACAGGCTATGCACTACATTATTGGCGTATTCACTGACAGAATAATTCATGGAGCAGAAACTGCGTGAACGACTGCCTTCGTAATCAACACCCAACCCCCCCCCCACATCCACACAATTGATATTCATCCCCAGGCGACGCAGCTCGGCATAGCAACGCGCCACCTCGCGCATCCCCCGTTGAATATCCCGAATATTGGCGATCTGTGAACCCAGATGAACATGCAGCAACTGCATGGCCTCCAACATGCCCGCTTCCCGCAGGCGAGCGGTAAGCTGCAGCAGCTGGGCCGTGGAAAAACCGAATTTGGACTTCTCTCCCCCGGTGTTCTGCCACTTGCCCTTACCGAGGGAAGCAAGACGTACACGCACCCCGATCAGAGGCACGATATTCAGCTCTCGGGAAACCTCGAGCACCAACTCCAGCTCGGGGAATTTCTCTATCACGATGTAGATACGCTTGCTCAGCAGGCTGCCGATCAAGGCAAGGCGGATATACTCCCGGTCCTTGTAACCGTTGCATACAATCAGCCCCCCGGTACTACCCGCCAGCGCCAGCACCGCCAGCAGTTCCGGCTTGCTGCCAGCCTCCAGCCCCACGTGAGCATCCCCATGATTGAGAATCTCCTCCACCACGCTGCGCTGCTGGTTGACTTTGATGGGATAGGCGGCAGTATAGTCCGCCTGATATTCATGCTGGCACATCGCCCGGGAAAAGGCCTCATACAGCACCGCCACCCGGTGGTGGAGAATATCCGTAAACCTGAGCAACACCGGCGTGGACAACCCGCGGCCCTGTAGCTCCTGAATCAGCGCGTAGAGATCAATGATCGCACCCCGGCAATCTCCGGCCGGTCGGACAATAACATGCCCCTGCTCACCAACATCGAAATAGCCATTACCCCAATGGGCGAGGTTATAGGTCTCACGGGCATGGTCAACAGTCCACGACGACATCAGCTTTTACCAGAGATCGGGATCAGCACCTGCAAACGATCAGGTTAATCCGGTGAGATGCACACAGCTTGCGCAGCTGCAGACCGGGATGACAACCCCCCACACGCTTCCCTGCGCGTGGGGGATTACGGGAGATACAGCGATT
>CAZFJS010000003.1:31909-34775 GCA_964519605.1 uncultured Gammaproteobacteria bacterium | reverse complement strand
GACCCGCTGTCCGTCGGCCTGTTCCACCACATGGGTGATGGACATGGCGTCCTCGTAACGATAAAGATCGCGGCTGCCACCATGGGCCTGGGGCAATAGCTGCGCCACCGGCGGAAACTGCCTGACCGGCCAGGCCAGCATCAGTGGCAATAGCAGAGCCGCCCACATCCACCGTTTTCCCGACCATAGCATGCCACAGCAAAACAACAACAGACTGGCGCTGATAATACTCAGGGTGGTACCCAGCCAGGGAATCAGGACAAAGCCGGCCAACAGCGCCCCCACGGCGGCGCCCAGGGAATTGATACCATAGAGGCGGGCCCCGTGACCGGCGCCACCACCCAGGCGGGCGGTCAACAGCGGCAGCCAGGCGCCCAGGATCACCGTGACCGGCAGGCTCAGTGCCAGCAGGGCCAGGCTCTGCCACCACAGGGCATCAGCCAGAGCGCTAAAAGCGGCCTGTTCAGCCCAGCGGGCTATCCAGGGCACAAGCCACAGGCTGGCGACGCCGGCGAGCGCGGCAACCAGAGGAAACAGGGCCAGCCAGAAAGCAGCCTTGAGATGACGGGCAATCAGACTACCGATGCCAATACCGATGAGGAACACTGCCAGAATCACGGCCAGTACATATTCAGTGCGCAACAGTACCATGCCCAGTAAGCGCGTCCAGCCGATTTCCAGCATGATGGCCGCCCCGCCAATGCCGGCATAGGCCAGCATTGAGGCCAGCGGCAAGCGGCTGTCATCGCGATGCATGTCGGCAGGTCTCGAGCTGGGCGGCGCATTCAAGGCTAACAACAGCGCGGCAAAACCCACGCCAATGCCCAGACCGGCCACCAGCTGCACGGCCAGTGACCAGCCGAAGAGCGGCAGTAATATCAGCGGTAACAGGGCACCCAGCGCCGCCCCGCAGGCATTTACGCCATAGAGTTTCCCCAGCGACAGGGGACCGTCGGCAATAACCCGCAACACCAGGGGAAAACCGATGCCCATGGCGGTGGCAGGCAGTAGCATGAAACACAACAATGCAGAGCCCTGCCACAGATACCACTGTTCCAGACTGGCGCCGGCCGCAAAGCGGAGCAGTAAACTATCCAGTCCGGCAAAGGCCCAGGGAAGGCCCAGGGCATACAGCGCGATCCCCGCCTCGAGAGCGGCAAAGACCAGCAGGGGTCGTTTAAGCCGCCATCCCCAGCGGATGCCCATCAAGCTACCGGTGCCCAACCCCGCCATGAACGCCGCTACGGTAATCACGACACCGAAGATGCTGACGCCGAACTGCAGGGACAGCATCCGTGTCCACAACACCTCGAAAGCCAGGCTGGTTACACCCGACAGGGTATAGACACCCAGCAGGGCAAGATTCCAGTAACGTGGTTTTGCGGCGGGGATGCTGGGAACCGCTATTTCAGCACCCACCATGGGGGCCTCTAAAAAGGAAAAAACCAGACAATAGCAACGACCGCATGCGCCACCGCCAGGGTCACGGTGAAGCCCGCCACAATCATATGGGCGACAAACACCTGCTTGCCGTAAATCGCCATGGCGATACCCAATACGGCAGTGGATAATACAAGAATCAACAAGGAAAGCCCCATGATAAACAAGATGAGACGTTTTTCATGGTCGGCAATACGGATAGCCTCGCCTTCGATTATTTCATTCCGGGTAAAGGAACCCATGACCTGAACATCGCTATTTGTTGGCGCCTGCTGTTCCGCTGCAAAGACCGGCAGGCTGAGAAACAGCATCAGGCAATAAACTAAAGAGATGATGATGCCACGCCAGGCGCGTAGCGGGTTCAATCGGGCTGATAATTGCATTTCGGAAGGCTTATTTTTTCTTTTTATCCGTGTCCTGCTCTTCGGTTTTGCTGCGACCGGCAAAACGCCAGTAGAGAACTGCCATCAGGATGAACGGTGACAATACGATAGGCAGGAGAAACAGAAAGATAAACCAGGGGGTATCTATCGTGACATGCAGGTAACGATAACTGTCCAGCGCCATCGCAGGCGCTGCTACGATTAGACAGCATGCTGTAGAGAACAGCATCATCAGTGACTTCATGGCTTGCTCCTGATCTTCGTGGGGGCATCACTCACGCACCGGAAGCCAAAAAAATCCGAGGCATAGTGGGGCCAGGAAAAATTGCGGTGGTAGGTCGTCGTGGAAAAGGGGTCGCTCTTCCAGGAACCGCCGCGCAGCACTTTGTAATGGGCATCAACCGGCACCAGGTCAACCACCTTCATCGCCCGATCCTGGGGAGTACTGGCCACCGCCACCTTGCCCTGAAAAATTTCCGGAGAGGCCTTGGAGCCAGTGTAGGGTAGAAAATCATCGGTGGTCCATTCGCTGACATTCCCCGCAAGATCCATGACCCCATACCTGCTGGCGCCCTTAGGGTAACGGGTCACCACCGTGGTGGCGCCTACGCTGTAGTAGGTATTGAGGCGACTGGTATCCATCTGCTTCCCCCAGGGCCAGCGCCTGCCATCGGTGCCTCTGGCTGCCTTTTCCCACTCCGCCTCGGTAGGCAGCCGCTTGCCGGCCCAGCGCGCATAGCTGGCGGCATCATACCAGGACACCATGGTTACCGGGTGTAATTCCAGGCCGGCAGGTATTTTACCATTCTGCCAATGCGAAGGCGGCCGGTGCGCTGTCGCAGCGACAAAACGTGCATACTGTGCATTGGTCACAGGATACTTGTCGATACGGTAAGCCGGCAGTTCCACAGCGTGTTGTGGGCGGTCATAATCGTCACCCCGCTTTCGATCCGAGCCCATCTTGAACTGACCCGCGGGTATTTCGACCATGGTGTTGATTTCCTGCCACTGCTCGGGTCGTAGCAGGGCATCGGCTTCGGCTG
>CAZFJS010000003.1:28000-31809 GCA_964519605.1 uncultured Gammaproteobacteria bacterium | reverse complement strand
GGTATCCTGCCATAGGTCCGTTTCACCAGAATCTCACCAAAAACACCACCAAAGGCAGCCGCCTCCACCACCAGGATCACCACCAATATCCATAGCGGCAGGGTAAGTAATTTCGCCCCCTGAGGCATGGGGACAATATAAATGAAAGAGAAGTAGCTATAGACGCGTACTATCAGTGGCGGAAAATAGCACAACCATTTGCCACCCAGCCCGAACAATATGGCGACAACGACTCCGGATATCAACGGAACAATAAACATGTCCGCTATCCAGGCATAGCTGAAGGTATCCAGCCCCACCCATAATTCGGGCTTAACACCGAGTATCCAGTCACCCAGATAGATCACCAGACAACCAGCCATCACGGCGATGACACCCGATATTTTTCTCCGTAACGAACGCTTCAACATTTTTCTCCGGTCAGCTTACGGCACTCCGATTTTTTAAGCTCATCAACATACCATGGTTTGACCTTGAGGCTGGCAAGATAGGCGACCAGCACCTTGCGGTCCTTCTCTGGCATCGTGGCGTATGACGGCATCCGGTACTCCACCTTCAACCTGCTTGGTAGTAGATCCTGTGGTTTGGCTGCGGATAGATAACGCATGAGCCAGGATGCATCCCGAAGTGAACCGATCCCATCCAGTGCCGGCGCCGGTACGGTTTGCATGATGTCCTTCACTGTCCAAAGGCTGTGGCAGCGCTTGCACTGATAGCGCCGGTAAATTGCCGACCCCGTCCTCTTGACCGCCATACTGGCGTCACTATAAAAGGGGATCTCTTTGTCCTGACTGCTCGATTTAGCGAGCTTCTCACTGTTCCAGATCATCATCGCAACCACCAGCACTGCGATCAGTATTAAAACACCTTTTTCACCTTTTTTCATGCTTTGCCGCTCTTTCCTCGGCTCTTTCTTTCAAGACCTCTTTGCGGCGTTCTACCTGACGTTTATTCACGGCCTGAGCCTTGGCGAACTCTTCCGGTGACATTTTATCCTTGTCATTTTCATCAAAGACCAGGTACTTGATGTCTTCGTCGAATTGCTCGTTCTTCTGAGCCCAGCGGATACCAAAGATTGCAGCAACAATAATCAAGCCACCGGCAACCATCCAGATATAGATAGTCCAACCATCGGGTAAAGACTGTAGAAAGTTCATCCTCTTCTCCTCCTAAAAAAGCTGCCCCTGAAGCAACTGCATTGCCCCCATAACTACGGCGCCCACGGTGCCCAGTATTATACAGATGAACATGACCAGTTCACCGGTTTTAAGGTTTTTCTCACGCTTCGCCCGCAACATGAATTTAAAAATCACCGCCATAAAAACAGCCACACCAACCAGCATGAATATAAATATGCCGACGCTGTATTCCTGGCCCCGCATTCCCTCAATGGTTAGATAATCAGGAATGATGGAATCATTCACCTGAAGCGCGGTGCTGCTGAATGCAAAAATATCATGAAACTGATTCATCACTATACCAATAAACTGTTTTAGAGAGGCACTGATTACCTGCACTTCCGTCATTCCGGGCCTGCGCCGGAATCCAAAAAAATCAAAGACAGGATGCCAAATCAAGTCCGGCACGACGAATAAATCTGTGCTTCAACTAATCCCTACCTAGAATTAGATCCCTATATGAAGCAAACGTTCCAGAAATCTACCGTTTTCCAAAAACAACAATGCCGCTCAGGGAGCGGCATTGTCTTGCTGACTTTCATCTGCACTGCTGCCAAACTTTTTATTCTGACAGCAGTCCGGACTCAGTCGTCCATGGGCTTACCCTTATCATGCTTATCAATGAAAAAACTATAGATAAAGGGTAAGGCAAACACGACGATAATCGGCACCAGCATCGCCAGCGGAGGATTGTCAATTTCTAGCATGTGTAATTCTCCTTTTTTACTTGTTCGCGATCAATGAGCCTTGGTGTGATCTGGCTGCCACTCAAAGTTGGGCAGGCGTTTCACCACTATGATGAGCGCTATGCAGAAGTAAGCCACATAAAACACATCGATAGTATAACCCTTGTCCCAGGAAGGTTGAACTCTGGATTTTTTACCATCCGGCTTCACCGCACCCTCGAAGTTGGCGAGTTCTATCCGGTCACCCAGGATATTATACTCCTGGAGGATAACGCCTGGAACCTTCTCCAGTTCGATGATCTTGTCCTTGATCATCATCAGGTCATCCCACTCCAGGGGGTGCCGTTCCTGCAAAGCCTCCCACTTGGAGCCCTGACTCTTGACCTTATTGACGATGAATTCCATTTTCTTTTCCGGACTTGAGATCGCCTGCACCTCTGGGCTATCCATCAGGGCAACATATTCCTGATAGATCGCGGCGTTAGGGCGTTGACCCCAGAGCGGCGCAGTGATCAAAAATGCGGTCACGATGGTTAAGCCCAGCAGCCATACCACTGGCTGTGGCAGGCGGTTATTATCCTCCATGATCCCGCCCAGATTTTCACCTTCCCAAACCGCTCTGGCCCGCTGATTCTGTTCCTCATCGGTCATGCTGTACAACGGATTTTCAAATTTCCAAGCCATTTTCTCCCCCCCTACTTCAGATTGAGAACAAAGTCGATAAGGTAGCGGGCCTCGCTATTGGATGCCGGCACTGGCACCTCTGGAGGATAAACGCGCTTACCGCTCGTGTAGTCTGCATATTCTTTCTGCCATGCGGCCAGATCGATCTTTTTCCCATCGGCATCAACTTCACCCCAAAGGTAGTTGAAACGCGGCATGATCGAATGGGGCTGCACCAAACGTGGGTTGAAAAAATGCATGGTCATCCATTCGCGCGACGAGTTCCTGGCACCCACATGCAACAGGTCAGGCGCCTTGCGATCCGAACCGAGCGCAGTCGGTGATTCGCTATTGAAATCACCCAGCCGCGGTGGTGCACCGAAGGCCTGCCAATCCTGAGTTTCCTCAGGCAACAGGGTATGACACCACCAGCAGCCCTCGCGAACAAACATGATTTTGCCCTGACCGATATGCTTGATATCCCCATCATCCTTGACAGCGGAGCGCACCACATCCGGCGTCCAGCCTCGCGTAGCAGTGACATTTTCAATGTAGGTCAGCTTATTCCCCTCGAATCTAGCTTCATTGACAATGAACACCGCACCGTTGCTCTCCTTGGCTTCCGTAATCCGTCCCTTCTCGACACTCAGATCCTCAACGCCCTTGCCCAGGATACGCGGGTGTGAAATGGAACTGGTAAACGGCACGCCTTTCTCATAGATGTAGGCATAGGTCGGATCCATATCCTTACCGGTCTTGGGGTCCTTCCTCAGCACGACTGTTAGGGGCTTGCTCCAACCCTGGAGCAGCGGATCCTCAAGACTGAACCCGCTGACACGACCGTACTGTAAACCCTTCCTCAGTCCCATCTCAGTCGATGATACGCTGACGATATCCAAGCTCGGAAAATAAAGCGTGATCATCATCGACCCCCCGAGCGCGATCCCAAAAAGTCGCGCACCAACTTTATATTCTCTGAAAGCCACGTTTGACTCCTCCCTCTGTTATTATTTGATTAACGTTCGTACGCCAATTCGTGGGGCAGGCGTCCTTCCGGAATCACAGTGCCTTCACGTGCGGTCATCCACATGTTATACAGCCAAACGAGGTTGCCCGTAAACACCATGGTACCACCGACCCAGCGACCGATCATGTAGGGATGTTCGGCTATCACCGTATCGATGTAAGGCACTTCGTAGATCTTGGCCGCACCCTGAATCAGACCGGCAATGGTCATGGTCACCCAGTAGGTCGCAAAACCGATCAGCAGGAACCAGAAGTG
>CAZFJS010000003.1:26601-27900 GCA_964519605.1 uncultured Gammaproteobacteria bacterium | reverse complement strand
GGCACCAGAATCAGCACCCCTTCTACCGAGGCAAAGGACTTCAGCCACTCCGGCAGCGGGGAAGACATCAGATGGTGCGCGGCTGGCGTGGAATAGAACACCACTACCGACCAGAAGTGCAGATGCCCGATTCGGTGGGAATACAGGGGATTACCTGTAATCTTAGGAATCGTATAATAGGCAATGGCCGCAGCAACCGGGGTGATCCACAACCCCAACACGTTATGCGCAAACCACCAGGTCAGGTAGGCCTCGGACAAACCGGTAAGCTGGAAGTACTCAGGTAGGTTACCCACCAGCAAAACGATCCATACCATAAAGGCTGCAGAAGCGAAGAACCAGTTGGTTGTATAGATACCTTGAGTCCGCCGGTGGATAATGGTCATCCACACATTAATGCCCAGAGGCGCCACTACAAAGGCAAGTATGTAGAGATCAATGAACCAGGGGAAATCGGAGTATTCACGACCGGATGACATGCCCCCCCACAACAGGGTCAATGCCAGGGACAAGCCGAAGTTCCACAGAAAGCAGTTCCAGACGCCCAGTTTTTCCGACCACAGCTTGGTGTTCCCCAGTGCCGGCGTGATGTACATCATTGCCATGGCAAAGGCCATGGAAATCCAGCCGAAAATCACTGCCATCACATGGACCTGGCGCATGTGGCCGAATGAAAAGAACTCGCTGCCCATGACAAAGTCGGGGAACGCCAACTTGGCTGCATTGAAAGAGCCCAGTCCGGTCCCGATAACAAACCAGATAATCGCAGAAATCCCGAAATATACGGATGCCGCACCTTGCGGGATGTCTTCGCTCTTTGCGAAAAGGTATTTTAACATGACTTCAAACCTCCCCCTCGTGTCCTAAAATTAATAATATTTATTTGGAAATTGCGGTGTAAGCCCTTCAGCTAATGCTCAGTGCTTGCCCGGCATCATCAGATACCACGCGAACCACATACTGGAAAAGGCCAAAACGATACAGAAAACTGTCGCGACTGCTGACATTGCGAACCCTCCTAGCTTGATCTACAAAACAATCTTTTTTTGCCTGAGCAATTATTTTCTAATTCTGTCAGGACTCTGCTGCTTCCAGCTCACCATGGCGATTCATGGCGATCATCATAATGGCCATAAAGGCGAAACCAAAAACGATCATGCACCAGTTCATAAAACCGTCGAAGGTACTGGGAGTATATTGCTCTATTCCCCATCCACCCCAGTTAGCAAATTTGCCGCGGCCCAGGGCACACATCAATGCCGCACCAAACACACTGCCATTCCCCATCCCCGTCAGCAT
>CAZFJS010000003.1:22764-26501 GCA_964519605.1 uncultured Gammaproteobacteria bacterium | reverse complement strand
GAGCAGTAAGGCATTTCAAATCCATCTTAGATCATCAAGGAGAATAACAAGCAATTGCCCCTCCTGCAAGTCCCTTATTGAATCATTTGTACTACTGCTATAGTCTTTTATCACCATAACTTAATGGATGCCACTGATGTGAAGGAAATTATTATATATACCGTCGTCGCCCTGTCATCGCTGTTTGTGTTGGGTTATTCGGTTCATATGTTTTTGGGCGGGATGGTCAGCCAGACAACCGAAAAAACTGTGATCATTATCGCCTGCTCTCTGGGGCTTATCGCCATGGGCTATATGGTGTGGGATGTCCTGCAACGCCGGAAAAGTCGCAGCGATAGCGGGGATGACGGCCGATAATCATCCGGAGATAAGGGGTAGAACGGTCTTGGCAGACTGTTAAAATTCGCCCGGCTGAGTACGAAACAGGGCGAAATCGAGCGAGAAAGCGCAGTTTACTGGGGCCTGTTAGCGATAAATAGCGAGCCTCGACTGCAGCTCCTGGTATTCGCCATCAGCCGGGAACTGGCCGCGATAGAATACAAACTGCCTCTTTTTCCCGCTGCCATCCATCCCACTGATGCCAAATGATTTTCCTGCGTAGTCTGGGTAGTAGCGAACATTTTTCACCAGGTCGATCCGCTCACCATTGCGCAATTTCAGGCCAAGTTGCTGTTTACTGACTTCCAGACTGACGGGAGCAGCGGGCAGCAGCATCAGACGCCCGGATAAAATCCGGTTTGCCCCGATAAAGAGAAAAAAACTGGCCATAAAGAACAGGATATAGGCCCAACTCTGATTCGGGCTGAACCAGAGCTTCAGGCCAATGGAGAACAAGGCGATGACGGTAGGCACATATAACAGGCAGTCCCACACCATACCACGCCGATCCTGGTGTAATTGATAATGAACTACTGCTGCGGCCATACTTCAGCCTTTCTTCTCAATCTTCTCAATTTTCACATTCTTCTCATTCAAGACCCGTTTGATGACAGCATCCAGCTCGCCGTAGAGTACCCGACCCGCCAGGCGATAGCGCACGATCTGCTGGCGGTCGATCACATAGGTCCAGGGATCGCCAATCACATGGAATGCCGTGAAGGCCTCGGGATTCTGATATTGATCCATATGTAAAAACAGCACCTGCGACTGATATTTCTCCATCAGCCCCTTAACCACCTGGAGCTGCTTATCGCAGACGGTGCAGTGCCCCGGAGTCGCGAATTCCAGCACGATGGGCTTGCCTGTAGCCAGGGCCTTATCCAGGGAATACTGATACATGCGTTTATCGGGATAGCGATAAGTCGTGATCCTACTCAAATCACCTCCGACATCCGCCAGGGTCTTGGTGGCCACACTGGGCGCCTTGGCCCCCACAACAACAGAGGCGCCACCACCACAGGCTGCAAGCAGCAGAGTCAGCATGATCAGAATAAGCAGTGATTCAGTTTTCATCGTATTTTTTCCCAACCCAGACAGGTGCGAAAAATATTGAAACCCCAGATCAGGTTGGCCAGTAATACCAGGGAGCCAAAGATCCCCATGGTCGCCATAATCGGACGGATCAGCGCCTCCACCTCCGCGGGGGTATGATCCACACTAGCACTGCCCCCGATCACGCCCGCCATGGTAAAGAGCACCACCATGCCGATAAGTCCGAAGTTATGGGTCCAGAAATGCACCTTGACCAGTCTCAGGCTGTAAATCGGGCGTCGCACCAGGCGCGGAACAATGTAATACACCGCTGCAAAAATTGCCATCTCTACCCAGCCCAGCAGGTTAACATGAGTGTGGGCGCGAACGATCAGGTTACCATGCAGCCGCTGATCCACAAAATGTCGGAAATCGGCAATGCCGCCCATCATGGCCCCCCAGCTGAAACCGATGATGCTGTAGATAATACAGGCATAAACGAAATACAGGGTGTATTTCGTGTAGTCCCGGTCCACTTCCCAGGGCGCATTCCCATTCATTGCGCTTTCCCTCCTTGTGGTGTTTGCTTGTCCTGCTCGCGTACATCCCGATATTTTTTCTTCCAGCCCTCGGGCGCAAAGGCTCCCACCATGTCATCGATAAATTCTGAACGGCCCGTTGGGGGCCTGGGTGCCGAGGACGAACCCTGATCGGCCTTCAGCTCGGAAATAAAGGCGGCAATGGCCATCAGCTTCTCCTTGGGCAAGGAGCTGACGTAAGCCGCCTCCTTTGGCGGATAACCGTGGTCCACAGTCTGCGAGCCATAGGTATCGGTCGGATCACGCAAAAAGCGGTAGAGCCATTCCTTGCTTCGCCGGGAACCGACACCATCCAGCGACAGGCCCATATTGGTGCCATTGCGCAAGGCCCGGTGACAAGAAGTACAGCCGGACTTGCGAAAAAACACGGAGCCCTTCAAGCCCAGTGGAGAAGGATTGTAATGAACCTTGGAAACAAAGATCGGCTTGCTGGAATGAGCGCGGTAGCTTTCCATCGCGATATAGCCGATGACTGCCGCAACGACAAAAACAATGGCAATCCCAAAAAGAATCCTTTCACCCTGTTTGAAATGCTGCTTCTCTGCCATGATATAAATGAGATCCTTCGAAAGACTCAAAGTTCAACCCGTTGAAGGCAGGCATTATACATGATTTCAAGCGACGCGGGCGAATACCCGCCGGGAGCATCAAAAATAAAAAGGGCGGTATTAACCGCCCCTAAAACTATCTTGTGAAGATATTATTATTGTAATTCTGAAGCCTATTCCATGGCCATGAAAGCATGCCGCTCCGGAACCCGGTAATTACCCAGGTTCGTCGGCCTTGCTCCGGTCAGGAAGGTGGCGAGATTCTTGATATCGTCATCGGTCAGCTTCCGGGCAACTATCTGCATTTGCGCCATCGGGTCGTTGGCCCGGCTGCCGTCACGCCAGTTTTTAAGCTGGTTGGTGAGATAGACATAGCGTTGCTGGTTGATCATGGGATAAACCGGCCCTCGTCCACGACCATTGTAGCCATGGCAGGATTTACAGGCCGGGATACCGCGATCGAGATCGCCATAGTTCACGATGGCCTTGCCCAGATAGTCCTTACCCACCTCGATGCCGTTGGCTTTCAGTTCCTTCAGGTTAGAGGTCTGACGCTTCTCCATCAGCCGCTCCAGGCCCAGTTGGGAAACATAGCCGACCACATCACGCCGATCCTGGGGCGTCAACCCCTTGGCGTTGGTATTCATAACGAACATGGTCTTGTCCAGGCGTTTGTCATTGCCAAAATCCGTCAATTGTTTAACAAGGAACTGTGATATCTGCCCGGCCAGCCGCGGGGTACCCAGATTGTCATCACCCATCGCGTCCATGCCATGACAGGAATTGCATGCCGGAACGCTACCCTTGCCTTCAGTAAAGATCTTTTTGCCATTGGCGAGATTCGCCTTCACTGCAGGTGCTGCAGCATATGTCATAGGCGCCATGGCCAGTGCGGCTGCCCCCACGAAGATGGAAGCCAGTGTGGTTAAACGTCGCATTTGATCCCCCTCTAAAATCCTAAATTTTTATTATGGCCGATGCAGAAGACCTATCTTACGTGCGTGTAATGCAATGTCAATATCTTGCGGAACATTTAGTACTCACGCGGGCAGCCTTCGCAGGTTGAACCTCCTGATCGATACCTGCACAGGCTCCAGGCCTGCCAGTAATCTGCAAATACGTGTCAGGAGTTCTGCTTCAGCATGAAAACGGCCACACCTAAAGCCAAAACAAACCAGAG
>CAZFJS010000003.1:20569-22664 GCA_964519605.1 uncultured Gammaproteobacteria bacterium | reverse complement strand
AGGAGTTCTGCTTCAGCATGAAAACGGCCACACCTAAAGCCAAAACAAACCAGAGCACATACAAGATAAGAACTTGACCAGTTTCCAACATTATTATTCCCCCTCACACTATAAAATTGCTTTTTTTCCTGAGAAGATGTTGTATATCACGGGCGGATTTTCAATGCAAGTATTGCCGGGATACTGGGCGAACAAGCCTCTGAAATACCACCAATAACAGAGTAAACAGGTCAATTACTCGTTCTGGGCTACCAACCCCTGTGCGGCTTCACTGGTGTACCACACGCCAGAAATGCGGACCCACTACGGCGCCTGTTCCCGAACAGGCTCAAGATGATAAACTCTAGCGTTTTTCATCTACCGAATGTCAACAAGAATGGAATGCTATGACGATTGAAATCAAGCCACGTTACTGGGCACTGATCACGCTGCTGCTGTGGGGAGGCCTGTTATTGACGGCCGGTCTGTTGCGCTTCGATGCCTATGGTATCGATGAGGCAGCCAGCCGGGCGATTCTGCTGGGCTGGTCGGTGGCCGATCGAATAATCAGCACCGCCTTTGTCTTCGGTTTCCCCGACCTGCGCGCCCTGCTGTTTATCCCACTGGGACTGTACTGGCCCGGCAGCATACTGGCCATCAAGGTCTTCGGGCTACTGGTCATCTTTACCGCCGGTCTCATCCTGTATGCCTGGAATCGCCGCATCGCCAATAGCGAAAGTGCACTGATCGCCACCGGGCTGTTGCTGGTCGCACCGGTCACCATTGGTCAGGCGGATGCTGTCGGTGTAGGCCCCTACCTGTTACTGAGCTTCGGCCTGGGCATGCTGCTGGACCGCTATTACCGGGAGAGAGGTCACCTGTTAAGCGGCTGGTTTTTTCTCCAGCTGTTGCTGATTCTGTTCGCAGTGAGCTTCCACCCCATGGGCCTGGCCTACCCCATCGCACTGATCTGGGGCTGGCAGCGAGATTCCATCGACGAACGCCATCAACGCAACGTCTATATCGGCGCGGGCATCGCGGTTACCCTGGGACTGCTGTTACGCCTGGGCTGGGGACCGCAGCCCTGGCTAGGCAATCCGATTACGGCGCTGGCCAGCATGCTGCTGGGACAGGATGGCAGCAGCGGCGAAGGCGTACTCTGGACCAGCGGTCTGCTATGCGCCCTGCTGCTTGCGGGCGTATTGTACAATGCCCGACGCCAGTTGATAGCAGATTTCATGAGCCGCACCTTGTTTCTTGCGGTACTGATCGGCCTGCTCACGGCCGATCAGGCCTGGGTCATGGTCGCTCTGGCGACGCTGCTGTTTCTCGGGATTCCCCGACTCATCGCTTTCAATCAAAACATGGGAAAGCAAGGCATGATGGGGCAACGGGGCCTGGTGCTGCTCAGCATATTTCTGGCCGCTATTTTCTTTATGCAGGGCGACAAGGCGCACCAGGAAACCGTGGCGCGTAATCTGCTCAGCCCACAGGACCAACTGCTGCGCACCTTCGCGCTCGATATAGGGGACGCACAGGATGACAATTTCCTTGCCATGAGCCAGTGGCCCGGCAGCACCATGCTGATCCTGCACCGCCCGGTGCTGCCACTGCCCCCTGATTATTCTGATACACAAACCCTGATGCGTAATATCAAGGGCACCACACATATCATCTTCGCCCCCTTTGACAAGCACAACAAGCAACTGAGCACCCTGCTGTCAAAACTGAACAGCGTGACCAAAACACTACTATTGGATGAAGGGGGTGCAGTGATTGCCATCGACACGACGGGCAAACAGCACCGCCAACCGGAGAACAGCACACCGCAAAACAAGCGCGGCTAACCCGGAGCGCCACCCCACCGGCGCTAACTGCCGCACAGCTAAAACTGAGGCAGCTGATTTATTCGTCATGCCGGCTTTGATCCGTCATCCAGCGCTTTGATTTTGATGGATTACCCGTTGCGCGCGCCCTACGGGCGTGCAACACGCCAGTGCTTTTATCTGGCCTACGCCGGAATGACGATCATGGCCTTAATTTTAGAGCCTCCAAAAAGCTTCAGTGTTGGCAATGGCTGCAATAATAGGTTGTGCGCTGCCCCTGACGGATCTCC
>CAZFJS010000003.1:16911-20469 GCA_964519605.1 uncultured Gammaproteobacteria bacterium | reverse complement strand
TCAGTGTTGGCAATGGCTGCAATAATAGGTTGTGCGCTGCCCCTGACGGATCTCCCGAACCGGGGCACCGCAGTGGAGACAGGGCTGCCGGGCGCGGCCATAAACCTGCAGGCGCTGGCGGAAGTAGCCGGGGCGGCCCTCGCCATGCTGAAAATCCCGCAAGGTAGTGCCGCCCGCGGCGATTGCCTCCGTCAACACCCTACGGATATTTTCCACCAACAGGTGGTAACGCCGGCAGGAGAGGCGCCCGGCAGCGCGCAGCGGGTGAATCCCGGCCCGGAACAAGGCTTCACTGGCGTAGATATTACCCACGCCCACCACCACGCGGGCACTCATGATCCACGGTTTTATTGCCACGCGGCGACCGCGCGATAATTGATAGAGATAGTCCCCATCAAATGCAGTTCCACAGTCCAGTGGCTCCGGCCCCAACTGGCGTAACAGCGGATGCCGGAGTGGATCCTGCCGGGTCCACAACAACAGACCGAAACGCCGCGGATCAGCGAAGCGCAGACAGCGCCCGTTGCCGAGGACGATATCCACATGATCGTGCTTTTCTGGTGGTGTGGCAGCGGCGACAATGCGCAGGCTGCCGGACATGCCCAGATGAATGATCAGCGTCCCGCCGGGGGTGCCCAGTAACAGATATTTCGCCCGCCGCCCCACCGTGGTGATCCGCTGTCCCGGCAGCTCACGCGCCAGGGACAGCGGCACCCGTCGTCGCAGACGGGGGTTGCGCACGATCACCGTAGCCACCGTCTGCCCTTTGACAAGCCGGTCAATACCACGGCGGGTCGTTTCAACTTCAGGAAGCTCAGGCATAGGCTAGGGGCTGGTAATCAGGGCGGACGACCCCGCCTGCAGCAGATAAAAAGACTGATCATTGACCAGATAGATCTCTCCGGCCAGCAATACATAGCGGTACTGATTCAAGGGTGCCGTGCCGCCGAACCGGATGAGCGTGTCGTTGAAGCTGATCTGCGCCAATGGCCGATCCAGGTGAAAGGGGGCGAGGTCCCGGCCCGCCGCCGGGAAGTGCGCCTGTACCCGGGCCTGTGTCAAAGCCAGCAAAATCGCCACCCGTGAGGGATCCGCAGCGGCCTTCACGGGCGCTTCCAATCGCCATTCCTGTTTTTTCAGCAGACGTACAACCGCCTTGCCGGGCCGCTCGATAAGGATGCGCGTGATCTGCACCGGATGCAGCCCGGTCAGGCGGGACGGTGCCGCCGGCCGTTCGCGGCCGGGCTGCAGCCAGGCAACGGTAATCAGGGCTACCAGGATCAGTAATAAAAGAAGATTCAGGCGCTTACGACGATCCATTCAGCCTTCCCGATCCCCGGCCAGAATCATCACCTGCGCCGCCGCCGATGCCAGATCAGCACACCCGTGCTCAGCAACACCAGGGGCAACACCAGTAAAAAACCGAAACCGATGATGGCCACGGCCGTCTTAGACAACTGCAGCGTGGCATCCCCCGTGGTACGTACCGGGATGGAAATCAGCGCTTCATCCCGGTTCAACCAGTTGATGATATTCATCGCCAATTGCAGATTCCCCCCGGCGCCCAGAAAAGCATTGGCAAGAAAATCGCCATCGGCAATCACCACCACCCGCTGTCCAGCCTCAGGCAAATCTGCCGCTGAGGTCTCCCCCCTGCCAGACTTCGTTGCCACACCGGTCGGCGTCACCGGTCGGCGAGCGCTCAAGGCCAGGCCCAGGGTCACCGGTCCGCTAACATCCTCTCCGGCATCATATTGCACCTTGCCGGTGATCGCGCCGGTTTCCAGCCAGGTATTGGAGAGGGTTTTCAATATCGCGGTACCCGTCCAGGCCGCCTGTGGGCGCATGGCCACCCCCCCGGCAACGGGAAACAACGTATTGAGCGCAAAGCCTGCCGTGATGGGGTGATCGCCATAAGCGGCCACCAGGGCAACGCGTGGATCACTGGTACCAAACAGACGCTTGCCCACCCGGGACACATTGGGGTCGACAATGATACCGGCGGGGAAAATCAACCCCAGCTGCTCCGCCAGGGGCTGCAGACCATGCAGACTACCGGGATCATGTAACCACAACAGATTACCGCCGGTGTGGATATAGCGCTTAAGCAAGTCGATCTCGCCGGGCAGTAGCGCAACCCGCGGCCCGGCGATGACGACCAGCGCAATATCCGCTGGAATCTCCGGGCTGCCGGCCAGATTGAGCGTGGTGAGTGCAAAACCCTTCTGCGCCAACTGCCGCGCCCAGTTGCCAAGATCGTAGGCTGCCTGACCATGCAGGGCACGCTCCCCGTGCCCACTGAGAAAGGCGATCCGGCGCTGGTCGCCCCGAGCCAGCCGCTGCAAGACATTGCTCAGCCCCCGTTCTGTCAGGCGCAACAGTTTTTCCTCACGGCCGGCATAATTAATCAGTAGCTCACCATCACGGGTGATGCCGTGGGCACGCAGCTGAGCGGGCGCCGTATCCGGATTGACGAAGGACAATAGCAGATCTTTGTGATAGCGCTGGTAACGCCCTACCAGTTCAACGATACGCTTGCGCAGCAATTTATTGTCGCTGGCATAGGCAGTGATCCGCAGCGGACCGGAAAGATCGCGGAGCAGCGCCACACTGGCAGCAGACAAGGTATTACGGCCATTGGCCGTCCAGTCCGCCTGAGCGCTGTAACGGGTACTCAACCAGGCCAGTAAGCCCATCACCAGCAGAAACAGCAGGACAAAGAGTCTGCCCTGCCAGCGCGCCTGATGACGCACCACGGTCCTGTGCCTGCTCACGCCGGGAGACTCATGAAGGTAGCCGACTCGCATCCAGGCGCTGGATGGCCAGCACCAGAAAAGTGGTCATGAACAACAGAAAATAGATGATATCCGTGCTGCTGCAGACACCCTTGAGCAGCGGTTCATAGTGGCGCACCAGGGACAAATAACCAAACAGGCTGGCGGCCGCACCATCGCGCCCACTACCGGCCCAGTCGATAATCCACAGCAATAGCAACAAACCAAATCCACCCACCGCCGCGACTACCGGTTGTGCCGTCAGGGTGGACATAAACAACCCCAGGGCGGCAAAACTGCCCAGCAGCAATAACAAACCCAGGACAGCTGCCGCCAGCACGCCAAAATCCAGTGTCCCGCCCGCCAGGAGCGCCAGGGGCATGAGACTGATCAACAGCAGCTGCACCAGGAGAAATACCATCAGGCCAACGAACTTGCCCAGAATGATTTCTGTCATAGACAGTGGCGCGGAAAACAATAGACTCAGGGTCTGATTACGGCGCTCTTCACTGACCAGGCGCATGGTCAGCAAAGGCACCACCAGCAGCAAAACCACGGCGGCATTGCCGAACAAAGGGGCGACAATAATTGCCGTGATACCGGGCGCTTCGGCCACACCGGCCAGACGTGGCTGGAGCTGCAAAAAGAAATCGATCTGGGAAAGATAAAGATAGGCCAGGATCACCTGCACCACCGCCAGGATACTCCAGGCCAGGGGCGACAAAAACAGACTACGCAACTCCCGACCGGCAATCACGGTGATCATGCCACAGCCTCCGCGCCG
>CAZFJS010000003.1:8854-16811 GCA_964519605.1 uncultured Gammaproteobacteria bacterium | reverse complement strand
GACTACGCAACTCCCGACCGGCAATCACGGTGATCATGCCACAGCCTCCGCGCCGGTGATCTCGATAAATACCTGCTCCAGGGACAGGCGCTCCGGCCGCAGCTCGGTCAGCCCCCAGTCGCCTTCCAGTGAACATTTCATAATGGCATCTGTGGGATTGTGCTGCGGCTCATAATGTAAACGCAAACAACCTTCATCCAGACGATCCACTGCCACCACCCCCGTCAGCGACGCCAGCAGCCTTGTCTCCGGTGGCCGGAGGAAAACCAGCACCAGGCTGGAGGCCTGCATGCGCCGCTGCAGGCCGGCAATACTGTCGTCCAGCAGCAGCTTCCCTTCGTGGATGATCAGTACCCGGTCACAGATGGCCTGCACTTCCGGCAGGATGTGAGTCGACAAAATCACACTGTGCTCACGGGCGAGCTCCCCTATCAGCGCCCGGATTTCGCGAATCTGAATCGGGTCCAGGCCGACGGTAGGTTCATCAAGAACCACCACCTCCGGGGCATGAATAATGGCCTGGGCAATGCCTACCCGCTGTTGAAAACCCTTGGACAGACTGGCAATCAGCCGTCTACCTACCGAGCCCAGCCCACAGCGCTGTTTCACTCTGAACACGGCATCCGCCAGCTCCCGGCGGGCGATCCGGTGCAGACGAGCACAGTACAACAGGTACTCGTCCACCGTGAGCTCCGGGTAAAGGGGGGGCTGTTCCGGCAAATACCCCAACCGTGCCTTGGCGGCCCGGGGCTGTGCCAGCATATCATAGCCGGCAATGCTGACCCGGCCGGCGCTGGGCGCCAGATTGCCACTGATCATCTGCAGCGTGGTGGACTTGCCAGCGCCATTGGGGCCCAGCAGGCCCAGCACCTCGCCACGACAAACGCTAAAACTGACATCGCTGACCGCACAAAGTGCACCGTAATAGCGGTACAGCTGCTCAACTTTTATCAGACTGCTATGATTGGTCAATATATCCTCTAAGTGGTCAACTGCCTGGGGCCTGACTCATGGCTGATGCGCCTTGATCCGGCAGACGGAAACACGTACAGATTGCAGTCCAGATAGCCTCATCCAGGTTATGCGACTGCACTATGATAAACAATGAGCCCATGACAATCACCCCCTTGCTTGGTATCGATACCGGCGGCACCTTTACCGACTTTGTGCTCTACGACGGACAGGGCCTGCGCATCCATAAAGTTCTTTCCACACCGGCGGCCCCGGAGCAGGCCATTCTGCAGGGCATTCGCGAGCTGGGCTTCGAGCCTCATGAGGCCCCCGCCATTACCCATGGTTCCACGGTGGCCACCAATGCCGTCCTGGAAGGCAAAGGGGTCAAAACGGTATTCATCACCAATCACGGCTTCGGCGACATGCTGAGTATCGGCCGGCAGACACGCCGCAGTCTGTATGCGCTGCAACCACCACCACAGCCGGCCCCGGTGGCAGCGGCGCTCTGCCTGGAAACCGGCGGACGGCTGGGCGCAGACGGCACGGTGGTGGAAGAACTGACCAGCGCCGAGCTGGGGTGCCTGCGGCAACGTATCGAAGCCCTGGCGCCTGAGGCCGTGGCCATCAATCTGCTGTTCTCTTTCCTGGACGACCGTTTTGAAAAAGCCGTGGAGACCGCCATCCCCCCGGGTATCTTTATCTCCCGCTCCAGCGCGGTCCTGCCGGAATACCGGGAATATGAACGGGGCATCAGCACCTGGCTGAATGCCTGGGTAGGTCCCATCGTGGCGCGATATCTACGTCGTCTGGACCAGCGGCTGACTAGCAGCCGGCTGGCTGTCATGCAAAGCGCCGGTGGCACCATGGATGCCAAAGAAGCCGCGCGGCAGGCGGTCAGAATGCTGCTGTCCGGCCCGGCCGGTGGCCTGGGCGGCGCCCGTTTCGTCGCTGCCGCAGCACAACGCCAGCGCCTGATGACATTTGATATGGGCGGCACCTCCACCGATGTGGCCCTCATTGATGGTGAGCTACAACTGACCAACGAAGGCCATATCGGCCCCTATCCGGTCGCCATTCCTATGGTGGATATGCATACCATCGGTGCCGGCGGCGGCTCCATCGCTGACCTCGATGCCGGCGGTATGCTCCAGGTAGGCCCCGAATCCGCCGGTGCCGCACCGGGACCGGCCTGTTACGGCCGGGGTGGCAGACAGGCAACCGTCAGCGACGCTAATCTGGTGCTGGGCCGCCTGCGACCCGCTGATTTTCTTGGTGGCGCCCTGCGCCTGGATGTGGCCGCCGCCCGCCAGGCCATCGGTACTATCGCCGCAGCATTAGATCTATCTGTGGAAGCGGCTGCAACAGGCATCATCCAGCTCGCCAATGAACATATGGCCCGCGCCCTGCGGGTCATTTCCATGCAGCGGGGCCACGACCCACGGGAATTCACCCTGGTTTCTTTTGGCGGTGCCGGCGGTCTGCATGTCTGTGCCCTGGCGGGTGCCCTGGGCATGCGGGAGGCCATGATCCCGGTCCATAGCGGTGTGCTCTCAGCCCTCGGTATGCTGACGGCCCCCCATGCCCGCCAGTTGTCCCGCACCTGTAGCGGCCTGCTGCAGGATATCAGCCCTGCTCTACTGGCGCGCCACTTTGCCGCGCTGCAGGCGCAAGGCAGCGCGGCGCTGGTGCGGGAGGGTGTCGCCATGGAGGAAATCACCACGAACTACAGCCTGGACCTGCGTTATCAGGGTCAATCCTACACACTGAACCTGCCCTGGCAGGACGCTCAACAATGCACTGCGGCCTTTCACCGGGCCCATGAGCAGCGCTACGGCCATCGGCTGCCCTATCCGGTGGAAATCGTCAATGTCAGGGCCGGCCTGCAGGGCCCCGCTCCAGACATCATCCTGCAAGCCCTGAGCCACGCGGAACAGACTGTCCCCCGAGCGCCTGAATACACCCACTTGCACGGCATCGACGACCCTGTCCCGGTATTGCCGCGCACCCGGCTCAAATACGGCCAGATCATCCCCGGCCCGGCGCTGATCACGGAGACCACCGCGACCAGCTATATTGCCCCGCAGTGGACCGCAGCGGTGGATGCGGTAGGCAACCTGCTGCTGAAACACCGAAAATGAGTGCTGCCTTAGCGGGCTGTTGAAATTCATTCAGGTGAGCCTGAGTTTCAGGCCGGATCGTGCCACAAAAATAGAATTTCAGCAGCCTGTTAAGTCAACAGAAAGCTTGCCAACCCCAGGAAGGCCATGAAGCCGACAACATCCGTGACCGTGGTCAACAGCACACTGCCACCGAGAGCGGGATCGGCACCCAGTTTGCGCATCAGCATGGGGATCACGGCGCCAGCCAGGGCAGCGACCAGTAGATTGATCACAATGGCAATGGCAATCACCCCGGCAATGCGGTAATTATCGAACCACAGGACGGTGATGACCGCCACCACCACGGCCCATAACAAACCATTGAGCAAACCGACTGCCAGCTCCTTGAACAACAGTTTACGGGCATTGGAATCACCGATCTTGCCCACAGCGATGCCGCGGATCACCAGGGTCAGTGTCTGACTGCCGGCAATACCGCCCATGCTGGCCACGATGGGCATCAACACGGCCAGGGCCACAACCTGCTGAATGGTGCTCTGATAAAGACCGATCACCCAGGAGGCAAGAAAGGCGGTCATCAGATTGATACCCAGCCAGACAGCACGGTGCCGGGCGCTGACGGCAACCGGAGCGAACATATCCTCTTCCTCATCCAGACCGGTCATGCTCAACAGAGAATGCTCACCTTCGTCACGAATCACATCCACGACGTCATCGATCGTGATACGGCCCAGCAGTTTCTGCTGGTCATCCACCACCGGCGCCGACACCAGATCATGGTGCTCAAAAGTGCTGGCCACATCGCTGGCGGACATCTCGGCAGCGATGGGCGCCACCCCGCTGGTCATCACTTCGGCAACCGTCAGTGCAGGAGACTGCGTCAGCAATGCTATCAGCGGCAACATGCCCATATAATGGTCATTACGGTCCACCACAAACAGGGCATCGGTCATCTCCGGCAATGCGCCGCGCAGACGTAGATAACGCAGCACCACATCCAGCGTGACATCAGGACGCACCGTGATGGTATCGGTGTTCATCAAACCACCGGCGGTGTCCTCCGAATAGGAGAGCACGGATTCCAGCCGCTGACGGTCCTGCTCGTCCATGGATTGCAGTACTTCATGAATCACCACATCCGGCAGGTCATTGAGAAAATCGGCCAGATCGTCGGTTTCCAGACCTTCGGCGGCAGCCACCAGTTCCTCAGGCTCCATTTCGCTGATCAGGCTGGCACGCAGTTCATCATTGAGATTCAGCAGGACATCACCATCCAGCCGCTCGTCCACCAGCTCCCACAACAGCTTGCGCTCAGCGGGAGGCGAGGACTCCAGCAAATGGGCGATTTCCGCCGGATGGAGGCCGTTCAGCATGCGGCGCACGCTGGCGAGCGTGCCACTCTCCAGGGCCTGGGAAAATGTCTGTAGGCGTCGCTGGTGTTTTTCTTTTTCGCCGGGGTTTTGCATACCGTCTATTCCATGCCGTCAGGGCATGAGTGTATGCAAAAGCAGAGCGGAAAGAAAACAGGAATGAAAAAAGAAAAAGAATCAGCCGGTGCAGACCGCTGCATTCAGCTCCTCCACCAGGGTCATAATCTGTTCCCGGGTTTCGGCCTGGAGAATCTTCCTGACCGTCTTCTCCAGCAGCGGAATATCAGTGTCCTTGACCACTTGCTTGACTTCCAGAAGCGTCGCGGGATACATGCTGAACTCCCGCAAGCCCATGCCCAGCAGCAAACGGGTATAGCGGATATCGCCGGCCATCTCACCACACATGGCCACCGGGACACCCGCCTTGCGCCCAGCGGCAAGCGTGTTCTGAATCAGCTTCAGAATAGCCGGATGCAGTGGGTCATAAAGATAATTGACCTGCTCATCAAGCCGATCCACCGCAAGGGTATATTGAATCAGGTCATTGGTACCAATAGAAAGAAAGTCCACTCGTCGGGCGAAAGTCAGGGCGATCAAAGCCGCCGCAGGAATCTCGATCATCACCCCCAGGGGTATCTGGTCATCAAAAGCCTGTCGGCGACGACGCAGCGTCTTTTTCTCTTCCGCCACCAGACGCAGCACCTGCGCCAACTCCTGTAAACTGGAGACCATGGGCACCATCATCTTCACCGGCCCCAGGGCGGAAGCCCGCAGGATGGCGCGTATCTGCCTACCGAACACCGTCGGCTCCTGAAGACTGCAACGAATGGCGCGCAGCCCCATAGCGGGATTAGCCGCCACCAGACCGGCCCTCTGCACGCCGCAAAGTCCCTCGCAAGCAGCCTGGTCAGCGCCCAGATCCAGCGTGCGGATGGTCACCGGCGCCCCCGCCATGGCGCTGACAATTTCTCCATAGGCCGTGAACTGTTCTTCTTCGTCGGGTGGCTGCTGGCGATTGAGAAACAGCATTTCGGTGCGATAGAGGCCGATGCCTGCCGCCGCCACATTCCTGATCAGCGGAATGTCTTCGGGAATCTCGACATTGGCCAGCAGTTGCACCCGCTGACCATCGCAGCTGACAGCAGGCAGTTCGCAGATTTTTTTCAGTTCCGCCTGGCGTTTTTTATCCTTCCGCTGCTGTTCGCGAAAGTATTGCAAGGCCACCTCCGGGGCCAGCAGCATGATGAAACCCTGAGCACCGTCCAGTACCACCAGCTCATTGTGGTGGACATATTTCAGTACATGGGCAACACCGGCCACCGCAGGAATTCCCAGGCTGCGTGCCAGAATTGCCGTATGGGAATTAGCACCACCGTAGCGGGTCACCAGGGCCGCCATCCCCTGATGAGCCAGCAACAACAGCTCCGCCGGCGGCACTTCCTCGGCAATGACAACCCGGCCCTTAACCTGATAGCGGCGCCGCTCAGCCCCGGCATCTTCCTGTCCTGCCATGAGATTGCACAGTATCCGTTCCACCACATGGTTAACGTCATCCTTGCGGGTACGCAGGTAAGGGTCATTCATTTCATCGAAGACAGTGACCAGGGTTTCACTTTGTATTTTCAGGGCCCATTCGGCATTACAGCCTTTCTCCCCGATGATCACGATCGGGGCATCGACCAGAGCGGCATCCTCCAGCATCAGGAGGTGAGTATCGATAAACTCCGTAATATCCGTGGGAGTACGCGCAGGAATGCGGCCACGGATAGCCTTCAGCTGCTGTTTCGCTTTTTTGACTGCCACCCTGAAACGGGTAATTTCCTCGGCCAGCAGGGGCTTGGGAACGATGTATTCATTGACTTCCAGATCGGTACGCTGCAAACGATGGGCCTTGCCAATAGCGAGCCCCCGGGAAACGCTGATACCATTGAGAACCAGTGCCATTTCAGGAATATGCTCGCCCTGCGCAGACGGGCACCTGGTGTGGTGTTCTATGTTGTTTGACGTCAAACAACATAGAACACCACACTAGCTCTCTTCTCCGAAACGCTGCTGCACCAGCGCCTCCAGACTGGCCAACGCCTCATCTTCGTCGACGCCTTCCGCGATAATCTCAATCGTTGTCCCCTGTGCCGCCGCCAGCATCATTACCCCCATAATGCTTTTGCCATTGACCTTTTTTCTGTTTCTTTCCAGATGGATAGTACTTTCGAAACCGGCAGCCAGGGTCACCAGCCGGGCTGCCGCCCGGGCATGAAGACCCAGCTTATTGATAATGGCAACCTGTTTGCGCACCATGATCAGCCGCCTTCCTTTTCTGCACACAGAAAAATGCCCTCATGGGCACCGCTAAGCGCCTTATCCACCAACTGCCTGCGGGTCAGAACCGGATAGTTCAGCAGCCTCACCAACATGGGGAGGTTGAGTCCAGCAACCACATCCACCTGCCCGTTCTCGCGCTGCAAGGCGCGGGCGATATTGGCCGGCGTAGAACCGAACATATCCGTCAGGATAATCGCGCCATCACTTTGGTCCAGCGCTGCAAGCATCTCCCGGGCGCGCTGCAGCAGAATTTCCGGATCATCCTGTGTGCCCACTGGCAATACGGCCGCCGGCATGGGACAGCTGCCTAACATGGCTTTGGCAGTATCCAGCAGTTCTGCCCCGATACGGTTATGCGAAATGATCAACAGCGCCGTCATGAGGTCACATCCCGGTGCCTGATCTGGACATTTTCACAACCTTGCCGAAAAGCGGCGGCCAGACGCTCTGCCAAATAGACTGAACGATGCTGACCACCGGTACAGCCGATGGCAATCGTCATATAACTGCGGTTCTCGGCAGCGAAGGCGGGTAGCCAGGTCTGCAAAAAATTTTCGATATCGGCCCGCATTTTCATGACCTCCGGCTGCTGCTCCAGGAAATCAATCACCGCAGCATCCCTACCATCCATGCGCCGCAAGCGCGGATCCCAGTGTGGATTGGGCAGACAGCGTACATCGAAGACATAATCCACATCTGCCGGTATCCCGTTTTTATAGCCAAAGGAGACAAACATCATGGACAACTGGGCTGCCGGGCGATGGGCTACCCGCCCCCGGATCAACGCCCGCAACTGATGCACATTGGTGTCACTGGTATCGATATGAAGCGCGGCAGCGGCAGCGATCTTTTCCATCAGTTTTCTTTCCCGCATGATCGCGTCACTCAGAGAGGTACTGGCGTCCGTCAGGGGATGTTTGCGGCGCGTCTCGCTGAAACGCTGCAGCAGGCTTTTGTCAGCGGCCTCCAGAAAAATGATTTCATAACTCACGCCCAGGCCCTGTAGCTGGTCCAGACTGTACTGAAATGCCTGTAATTCATCCGCATCGTTACGGGCATCCACACCGACAGCGACATCCTGTGCGGCCTGCCCACTGGCAAGCATCTGCCGGGCAAATGCGGGCAGCAAAGCCAGAGGCAGGTTGTCGACACAGTAATAGTCCAGATCCTCCAGCGCCTGCAGCGCAATGC
>CAZFJS010000003.1:5564-8754 GCA_964519605.1 uncultured Gammaproteobacteria bacterium | reverse complement strand
GGCAGGTTGTCGACACAGTAATAGTCCAGATCCTCCAGCGCCTGCAGCGCAATGCTCTTGCCGGCACCGGAAAGCCCGCTGATGATCAGCAGCTTCATGAGCCCGCCTCATCAATGAGCTGCCGCTGCTGGCGGACAAACACCTCAGCGGCATCATAACCGCGCAGATTAAGAATATGATTACGCGCCGCCCCTTCCGCCAGCACCGCCATATTGCGCCCCGGAGCCACCGGCAAGGTTACCTGGGGAATCTCTACTTCCAGCAGTACCTGCAGCTGCCGACTGCCATGGAGACGGTCGATGGCCCGCAGCGCTTCACTATCCATGCGCTCCAGATGGATGATCAGGCGCAGGTTCTTGCTGGGCTTGACCACGCTGTCACCAAACATTTCACGAATATTCAGCAGACCCAGCCCCCGCACCTCGAGAAATTCCCGCAGGGCAACCGGGCAATAGCCGGTCAGGATATCCGGCGCATTGCGAAAAAACTCTGGACTGTCATCGGCTATCAGGCGATGGCCACGGCTGATCAGTTCCAGCGCCAACTCACTCTTGCCGATGCCGCTCTCTCCCGTAATCAGCACACCCATGCCAAGGATTTCCATAAATACACCGTGCAGGGTGATCTTGTCCGCGAGGTGAGTGCTGATATGGTACTGCAGATGATTGACGATTTTGTGGGACTGGAGGGGTGAGGTCCACAGGGGCGTGGCACTCTCCTCCGCCTGGCGACGCAGTTCTTCACTCACTGGCGCATCATCAGCGACAACCACGGCCGCAGGATGTTTGGCGAATAACTGCTGCAAGGCATCCTGATGTGAGTTCTTTCCCAGCGCGCTCAGGTAGTGCAATTCCGATGCACCCAGCACCTGGATACGGTTGGGATGAATCAGATTCAGGTGTCCGATCCAGGCGCCCGGGGGCAAGACCGCGGCGGCGGACTTATCCTGCGCCTGCAATGGCCGGTCCTGACCTGCCTGAGCCGCCACCCAGGTGAGGGCAAGCCGGTGCTGATGGACTTTAAACAAGGCACCCGCAGTGAGCATGTGGTCCATATCAGATTCCGCGTCAGGATTCCGCGACGCGCTCCTGAACAACGGCCTGCCAACCCATCAGCAGTTCGCACAAGGCCTTGCTGTCGGCTGCCGCGCGCAGGCGCAGACAGGTGGCCGAATCACTAAACATCTCTGCCAGACTCGCCAGA
Organism: uncultured Gammaproteobacteria bacterium; assembly: GCA_964519605.1. GTDB lineage: Bacteria > Pseudomonadota > Gammaproteobacteria > SZUA-140 > SZUA-140 > CAZFJS01. The sequence continues at coordinate 7,551 of CAZFJS010000003.1, read as the reverse complement.
ATATCCAGGTGATCATGAGTCGATTCGAGGGGCACCACCAGACCGCAGATCAGATCCACCGGCTGGCCATCGGCCACATCATAATCCACACCCTGGCGCAGCTTGATAAAGGCGCAAACGGGTCTTTGGAGGCTCACCAGCCGGCCATGGGGGATCGCCACGCCACGCCCCAGCCCCGTCCCGCCCAGCCGTTCACGTTCACAGAGGCACGCAAATACCTCATTCTGAAACAGCCCAGGATTGCCCTTAACCAGTAGATCGCTGAGCACTTCGAGCAGACGCTTCTTGCTGCCAATGCCAGGCAGACAAGCCACCCGTTCTTCACTGAATAGATCAGCCAGTTCTCTCATCACAATGATATCGTGAAACCTATCAAAACCCAATCCAACCAGTACCGCCTCGCGCAAAATTCCCGCCACTGACTGGCGCAAGCCAGCCAGTCAATCAGCCGCGGTGATAATCCGTCTGCTTTTCCTTGTAGCGCTTAACCTGCCTGTCCAGCTTGTCGGTCAGCGCGTCGATCGCAGCGTACATATTTTCCGCCTCCGCATTGGCAAACAGATCACTGCCCCTGACATGAATCGAGGCTTCCGCCTTCTGGATCATCTTTTCCACCGCCAACACCACGTTGGCATGGGCAACGCTGTCAAAGTGCCGTTTGATCCGTTGAAATTTGCTCGTCACATAATCGCGCAGTGCCGGTGTGATTTCAACATGGTGGCCCGTCAAGTTTATCTGCATTGTACTCACCTCATTTGCATACAAATCGTTTGCGCTCGCTGGAAGAGGGGATTGCCAGAGATTCGCGGTATTTGGCGATGGTCCGGCGGGCGACATTAATCCCCTGTGCATCCAGCAGCTGAGCAATTTTACTGTCGCTCAGCGGTTTAGCGACATCTTCCGCCGCGACCAGCTTCTTGATCAGCGCCCGAATCGCAGTTGCGGAACACTCACCGCCAGCGGACGTGCTCACATGGCTGGAGAAAAAATATTTGAGTTCAAAAATTCCCCGCGGGGTATGCATATATTTCTCCGTGGTCACCCGGGAGATGGTCGATTCATGCATCTCCACGACCTCGGCGATATCGTGCAATACCAGCGGTTTCATGGCTTCCTCGCCATGTTCCAGGAAATTACGCTGCCGTTCGACAATACAGGTGGCCACCTTCAGCAGGGTCTCATTGCGACTCTGCAGGCTCTTGATAAACCAGCGCGCCTCCTGCAGGTGGTTGCGCAAATAGACGTTGTCATCGCTATTGTCCGCCCGCTTGACCAGATTGGCATAGCCGGAGTTGATACGCATTCTGGGGATGGCCTCGGCGTTCAGCTCCACCCGCCAGGCGCCTTTTTCTTTCCTGACAATGACATCCGGCACAATGTATTCTGTTTTCCGGTCGGTCACCAGGTTGCCAGGGCGGGGGTTCAGGGACTGAATCAGGGCAATGACCTGCCGCAGTTCCTGCTGACTGCATTTCATCCGCCGCAGGAGCTGGCTGAAGTCACGTCCTGCCAGCAAATCAAGATGATCGTGTATCAGTTGCCGCGCCAGCGCCAGCCCTGGCGTGGCATCACTATAATGATGCAGCTGGATCAGCATGCACTCACGAAGATCGCGGGCGCCGACCCCGACCGGGTCGAAGTTCTGAATCTGGTGCAGTACTGCCTCTACTTCTTCATAGTCGATATCCAGCTCTTCCGTGAGACCTTCATGGATCTCCGCCAGCGGCACGGCCAGATAACCCCGATCATTGACGGCATCGATGATCGACAGGGCAATGACACGGTCCTGATCGCTAAAAGTGGTCATGCGCATCTGCCACAGCAAATGCTCATGCAGCGTCTCGCTGGAGCTATCGGGGTTATCGATTTCCCGGCGTTCGCCACTGTTGTCATAAGAGGAAGCACTCAGGGGCGCAGGATTGTCGTAGATATCCTCCCAGGCGCTGTCCACCGGCAGCTCATCCGGATCGGCCGCCATGGCCAGCGT
>CAZFJS010000003.1:3966-5464 GCA_964519605.1 uncultured Gammaproteobacteria bacterium | reverse complement strand
AGCGTCTGCTGCTGGGCGCCATCCAGGCCCGGCCGGGTCTGGAGAATAGCGAGGACATTCTCCGCCACCGTCAATTTGCGAAAGATGGAGGCCTCCTGGGGCAGGTAACCCAGCCCCATGCGCGCCCGGACATGGATGGGACAGGCGGAGATATCCTGCCCATTCAGGCTAATCCGCCCCCGGTCACAAGGAATCAGGCCGACGATCATATAAAAACTGGTGGTCTTGCCGGCACCGTTGGGACCCAGCAGGCCAATAATTTCACCACTTTTCACCGTCAGCGAGACATCCTCCACCACATCCCGGTTGCGGTAACGCTTGGCGATATGCTCAACCGCCAGCATACCCGTATTGTCGCTCATCCCGTCACTGCCCGTCGGTTTTTCCCGGCGTCTGTCCGCCGGGTTTTTTCTCCCGGGGCTGGATGATGACATGTACCCGACCCTTGCCCGCTTTGCCATTATGGGCATTGACAATATCCTGCCGAGCATTATAGGCAATATAGGCGCCGAAGAACTCGTTCCCTTCGTGCCACAAATGCGCCTTGTCGAGAAACTCGTAGGTATCGGTATCAGCGTAGTACTTGATCGTCAGGGCCTCCGCTATCATATCCACAGACTTGCCCTTGGGTCGGGTACGGTACTGCGCCGGCTCCCCGGTGGCCACCAGTTTTTTTATTTTTTTATTTACAAAGTAGATTGTCGCCTGATCGGCCTTCACGCGGGTAGTGCCCTGGGTATATTCGACATTTCCCCGGTAGACGCTGACCCCTTTTGCATCATCGATCTCCACACTGTCGGCATCGATATAAATCGGCTGGTCCCGATCGGCAGGCAGGGCGGCTACCGGCGAAACCCTCATGATCAGCAACAGCATAACGATGCTGAACCCCCGGAGGGGGCCGCACCGTAGTAACAGAACGGATGATGAACCAGGCATTGTCAGTCGGCAAGATATTGCTGCAAGTGCTGTTCGAGATACCCCTGTGCCTCCATGATCAGCTCGCAGACATCCCGCGCGGCACCGCGACCACCGGGCTGCGCCGTCAGCCAGTGGGCATGCTTCTTTACCAATGCATGAGCATCCTGCACCGCCACCGCCAGCCCCACGCGGCACATGATGGGTAGATCCACCACATCGTCTCCTACATAGGCAGTCTGTGCCGCGCTCAACCCCAATTGATCCAGCAACTGCTCGAAGGCGGGCAGCTTCTCCTGCTGTCCCTGATAGACATGCTCGATACCCAGACCGGCCATGCGGTGCGCCACCGCAGGCGAGGAACGGCCGGTGATAATCGCAATGCTAACGCCGCACTGCTGCAACATTTTCATCCCATGTCCATCACGGGAATTGAATACCTTGTGTTCACGCCCCTCGGTATCGATGAACAAACCACCATCGGTCAGCACGCCGTCCACATCAAAAATCAGTAGACGGATCGCAGCGGCCCTTTGAAGAATATCCTGCATCACCAGCGCCCTCAGACCACACCGGCCCG
>CAZFJS010000003.1:0-3866 GCA_964519605.1 uncultured Gammaproteobacteria bacterium | reverse complement strand
AGCCGCCCGCCGGGATGGGAGCGGGCAAAATCCTCCGCGGTAAAACCCCGGGCCTCAAGCAGAGAAACCGCCAGGGCATCCCCCATAACCAACGTTGCTGTGGTGCTGGAAGTCGGCGCCAGTCCCAGGGGACAGGCTTCCTGCCGCACACTGACATCGAGATTAACGCTGGCGGTACTGGCCAGGGTGGAGGCCGGATTACCGGTCATTGCCACCAGCGGAACGTTGAGACGTTTGATCAAAGGCAAAATGGTCAGGATCTCCTCGGTCTCTCCCGAGTTGGAAATGGCCAGCACGACGTCCCGATCGATGATCATCCCCAGATCACCATGGCTCGCCTCACCGGGATGGACGAAAAAGCTGGGGCTGCCGGTGCTGGCCAGCGTCGCCGCGATCTTGCTGCCGATGTGGCCGGACTTGCCCATGCCCAACACCACGATGCGTCCCCGACATGCCAGCATGTAGTGGCAGGCACGAACAAAATCATCTCCGATACGGGATGACAGCGCCTGTATCGCCTCACCTTCCGTGCGGATAACCGCCAGGCCCAGCTGCTGAAGTTTCTGCGCATCATTGTCAGCGGCCACGCCCATGGCAGGTGTCTCTCCATCTTCCTCAGCCAAACCACTGTCATTATCTTGTTGCAAGCCCAACGACCCCCGTCAATGTCTCAGCTCATCAAAATCCCACGCTTAGTGGCAATACTAGCAGAATGTACAGGATAAACAGCAAAAACATCAGCGCCCGCTCATCACGGCCGCGGTTCCAGTCAGTGAATGGACAGGCCTGCGGTCGCCTCATACAGCACATAGAGATAGCCACCGTAGGCCAGCAGCAACAGCGCGCCCTCCATGCGGTTAATCATTCCCGGCCCCCGAAAGCCGTAGGCCATGATGAACAGGGCTGTGGTCAACAACAACATCCAGGGATAATCCCTGCTCAGGATGTCCGCCGGTATCACCCCAGGGTCGATCAGGCCGGGCATCGCCATAACCCCAAGGAGGTTGAACATATTGGAGCCAATCACATTGCCAATCGCGATATCGGGCTCACCCTTGAGCGCGCTCATAACCGCAGCCGCCAGCTCCGGCAGGCTGGTGCCCACCGCAATAATCGTCAGGCCAATCACCAGATCACTAACGCCCAGGGTGTGGGCAACAAACACTGCCCCCCAGACCAGAATGCGCGAACTGACAAACAGCACCACCAGCCCTATGAACAACCATAGCTGTGCCCTGGCAAGCGACATCATCGGCTGGATCTCATGGGTGAACTCGGCGGTCATGGGGTCCGCCTGACGGCTACGCAAACCCAGCCCCACCAGCCAGTAAATCATCAATGCCAGCCCGGATATCAGCAACAGGCCATCACCCCGGCTCATGTCATCATCCAGAATCAGTGACAGGGCAAAGAACATGATCAGCAACAAAATCGGCAATTCTCGCCGCAGGATGGCTGAATGCACTTTCAGCGGCACCACCAGAGCGGTCACCCCCAGCACCAGGGAAATGTTGGTGATATTGGAGCCGATAGCATTGCCGAAGGCCAGCCCCGTATTGCCTTGCCAGGAGGACACTGCGGAGACAATCATTTCGGGAGCGGAAGTGCCAAAAGCCACGATGGTGAGACCAATGATCAGTGGTGAAACGCCCAGGTGACAGGCGATTGCCGAGGCGCCGGCCACGAAGCGATCGGCGCCCCACACCAGCAACACAAAGCCGCCTACTATTGCCAGCAAAGCGATCAGCACAAATCTTCTCCCCTAAACCGCTAGTGAATAATGCAACACGATCCCCGCAAACACGGCACCGCCGAACCAGTTGTTATTGAGAAAGGCCTGAAAACAGTGGCTGCACTCACGGTCCCTGATCAGATACTGTTGATAAATCGCCAAACCTCCGGCCAGCAGCAAACCCAGATCATAATACCCGCCCAGCCCCTGCTGGCGACCCACTACCAGCAGCACCACCAGCACCAGCAGCTGCAACAACGCGATAATCAATCGATCGGCATCAGCAAACAGGATGGCGGTGGATTTAACGCCGATCTTGAGATCATCACTGCGATCTACCATGGCATACATGGTGTCATAGGCAGTCGCCCATAGCACAGTGGCAATGAACAACAACCAGGCAACCCGGGGAACATCGCCCTGCAGGGCGGCAAAAGCCATCGGCACCGCCCAGCCGAATGCAGCCCCCAGATAAATCTGGGGCAGATAGGAATAGCGCTTCACAAAAGGGTAGCTGGCCGCCAGCAGGACGCCGACAAAAGACAGCAACACGGTCAGACGATTCAGCGTCATCACCAGCACGAAGGCCAGCAGACACAAGGCTGCAAACAGCAGTAGTGCCTGTCGGGGCGACACCTCTCCTGCAGCCAGGGGACGATCGCATGTACGGCTGACATGAGGGTCAAAATCCCGGTCAGCGTAGTCGTTGATCACGCAGCCGGCAGCACGCATCAGCACCACCCCGACCACGAACACTAACACCACATAGCCGTCAGGCCGGCCGGCGGCGGCAATCCACAGCGCCCACAGGGTAGGCCACAACAGCAACAGCATCCCGATCGGGCGGTCAAAGCGCATCAGGCGAATATAGGGCCAGATCCGCTGGATAATTTTTTGTTCCATAAGCCGGGTATTCATCAGAACTATCCGCTTGCCGGCATGCTCACTGGCCGCTCGTCTGGTGGGTGATCGCCGGCAGAAAAATCTCGCTAACCAGCAGCGGTCGGCTGCCAAAGTAAAATAATGAACGTCTGCCCCAGATATCCTCTGCCGTGCGGGCGCTGCCGACAATCGCAGCATAGCCTTCATGCTCAGCGGAGATTCGTGCGATTTCCATCGGGCCGCGATACACCGATTTGTCGGCGAACAACAGAGCGCCCAGGGGTCTGTTGCCCAGATGCGCGAGGCGGCGCTGTGCGCCGTGCAAGGTACCCACCGGGATGACGGTACGTGCAAACACCAGCGGCTGCTTGCCACACAACAGTTGCACCTGGCGTATCAGTGCCTGTTCATGATCGCGCATCCCGATTGCCCGCCGCTCATTGCGCAGGGGGCGACACCAGGACTGATATAACACACGCACGCTGAATTCGCCACGATAGCGCTGCTGCAAACGCCGGGTGAGCGAAGCGCTATCGAACAACCAGGTGCGCAATCCCACCGGCACCCGGCTGCGCTGCAGGCGCTGTGCCGGCATCCAAAATGGCTCTCGTCGATATCGCCTCATTGTTCGCTCATCACTCCACTCCCGCCCGGGGACACTCAATCAAACCACCGTATAACCGGGCCGCTCGCCCAACCAGCGGCGGATGATCGGTTCGACACAATCAGGATAATGCGCCAGGAGATGCTGTGCGCAGTCGGCTGCCTGCGGCAGCAGCGCCTGGTCACGCAATAAATCCGCGGTGCGAAACTGCATCAATCCTGCCTGACGGGTGCCCAACACTTCACCGGGACCACGCAACTCCAGATCGCGACGCGCAATCTCGAAGCCATCACTACACTCCCGCAATGCGGCCAGGCGCGTCCGGCCCTTCATACCCAGCGGCCCATGATACATCAAAACACAGACGCTTCTGACACTGCCACGCCCCACCCGGCCGCGCAGCTGGTGCAGCTGCGACAAACCCAATCTTTCGGCATTCTCAATGATCATCAGGCTGGCATTGGGCACGTCGACACCCACTTCAATCACCGTGGTGGCGACCAGCAGATGAATCCTGCCGGCCTTGAAGTCGGCCATCATCCCGGCCTTTTCCCGGGCATTCATCCGGCCATGCACCAGACCGACCCGCAGCTCGGGCAGACTTGCCGTCAACTGCTGTGCGGTATCGCTGGCCGCCTGACATTGCAA
>CAZFJS010000002.1:27197-36665 GCA_964519605.1 uncultured Gammaproteobacteria bacterium | reverse complement strand
GCTGCCCGGCCTTGACAGTAAAGCTGAAATCATCCGGGGTTTGAGTGGCCCAGCGACCGAAGGTCCGGCTGTCCGGTAGCCGGTAAAAGCTGTTGTTGATTTCAACACAGTGCAGCTGCTGTGCATAACAGGACAACCACATTGCGGGTTTGCTGTCGGCGGGATAGAAACGTCCTTTCCAGTGAGGATAGTGCCAGCCCGAGGTCCCGATATGGATGCGGGCCATGGGCCTTTCCCCGGGTCAGCGTGTCGGTGAAGCATCAGGCAGCACGGTGACATGCTGAATGATGACGAGTGGCTGCGGCACATCACGGCGGAAGGGGCCGCCCTGCCCGGTGGGCAATTTCTCAATACGGTCTACCACCGACATGCCCTGGATAAGCTTACCAAAAACCGCGTAGCCCCAACCGCGCCGTGTCGGTGCCGAATAGTCAAGAAAGCGGTTGTCTACGGTGTTGATGAAGAACTGGGCCGTTGCCGAGTGAGGATCACCGGTACGCGCCATAGCAATGGTGCCACGGGTATTCTTCAGGCCATTGTCCGCTTCGTTGCGGATGGCGGCGTGGGTGGGCTTTTTGCGGAAGTCGCTGTCATAGCCGCCGCCCTGAATCATGAAGTGTTTGATTACCCGATGGAAGATCGTGCCGTCATAGAAGCCCTCCTGGACATAGCGCAGAAAATTGGCCACGGTTGCGGGGGCCTTGTTACGGTCGAGTTCCAGAATGATGATGCCGGCGCTGGTTGCCAGTTGCACCCGGGGGTGTGCGCTGGCTGCAGGTGCCGCCAGCGACAGGCCGGTTGTTAGCAGCAGGGTCAGAAAAATGATCAATCTCACGGTGGTCTTCATGGGCTATTGTCCATTTGTTATGGTTTCAGCATGCGATGATAATGGGATTGGCCTGCCGGTTAAAGCGCCAGATGCGCGGCAAGCGGTTTTTTGCTATGGTGTGGCTCTTTGAATTTAGTGTCCCGGTACGGAGCGTGGCGGTTCTGCATGTTGCAAATCTATAATAGTCTGAAGAAAGCCAAAGTGCCTTTTGTCCCGATTGAAGCCGGCCGGGTGCGCATGTATGTGTGCGGCATGACAGTCTATGACTATTGCCATGTGGGGCATGCCCGGGTGCTGGTGGTGTTCGATATCGTGGTGCGTTATCTGCGTGCCCGGGGTTTTACCGTGACCTATGTGCGCAATATTACCGATATCGATGACAAGATTATCAACCGGGCCCGTGAGAACGGTGAATCGGTCGAGGCGCTGAGCACCCGTTATATCGCGGCCATGCACGAAGATGCCCACGCGCTGGGCGTGCTGCCGCCGGATGAGGAGCCGCGTGCCACGGCCGCCATGGGGCAGATTATCGGCATGATCCAGCGGCTGCTGGATAAGGGTTATGCCTATGGTACGCCACAGGGTGACGTTTACTATCGCGTCAACCGTTTTGCCGGTTATGGAAAATTATCCGGTAAGCAGCTGGGGGAGCTGCGCGCCGGTGAGCGCGTGGCGGTGGATACCGCCAAGGAGGACCCGCTGGATTTTGTTTTGTGGAAGGCCGCCAAGCCTCATGAGCCCCGCTGGGACGCCCCCTGGGGTGCCGGGCGACCGGGCTGGCACATCGAATGCTCGGCCATGTCCACGCACTGTCTGGGCGATCACTTTGATATCCATGGCGGGGGGATGGACTTGATGTTCCCTCACCACGAGAACGAGATCGCCCAGTCGGAGGCGGCCACCGGCCATCCCTTCGTCAATGTGTGGATGCACAATGGTTTTGTGCAGATCAATGAAGAAAAAATGTCCAAGTCCCTGGGTAATTTCTTTACGGTGCGTGAGGTGCTGAAACAGTACCGGCCTGAAGTGCTGCGTTATTTTATTCTCAGCAGTCATTACCGCAGCCCACTGAATTATTCCACGGTCAATCTGGATAATGCCCAGGCGGCGCTTGAACGCTTCTATATGGCTCTGCGCGGGCTCGAGGCGGCTGGTGAGGATGAAGGCTGTGTGTTTGCCGATCGCTTTCATGCCGCTATGGACGATGATTTCAACACGCCGGAAGCCCTGGCGGTCCTGTTCGATTTGAGTCATCACATCAATCAGGCCAAGGCGACAGGTGAAGGCACGGTGGCGGCTGAGCTGGCCGCGAGTTTGCGGCGACTGGGCGCTTTACTGGGCATCCTGCAGCAGGATGCCGAGTGCTATCTGCAGGGGGGTGACCGCAATGATGATGCGGATATTGATGCGCTGATTGTCCGCAGAAATGAAGCGCGCGCACGCCGTGACTGGGCGGAGGCCGACAGACTCAGGAATGCCCTGGATGCCCTGGACGTTATTCTGGAGGACGGCCCTGCGGGGACCACCTGGCGGAGAAAATAGGTGGTGGCATGACTGTGCCGGTATCTTATGGCTGTGCCTGGCCTCCATGCAGGACTTCCGCAGCATACAGGGTATTTTCCAGCAGGGTGGCGACGGTCATGGGACCTACACCGCCGGGTACGGGGGTGATCCAGCCAGCGCGTTCGGCAGCGGCGCTGTATTCCACATCACCGATCAGTCGGCCTTCCGTGGTGCGGTTGATCCCGACATCGATGACGGCTGCGCCGGGTTTGATCCATTGGCCCTTGACGATTTCCGCTTTGCCCACGGCGACCACTACAATATCCGCGCGGGCGATGTGTCCGGGCAGGTCCCGGGTGAAGCGATGACAGGTGGTCACGGTGCAGCCGGCCAGCAGCAGCTCGAAATTCATCGGTCGGCCCACATGGTTGGAGGCGCCGACAACCACGGCTTCCGTGCCTGCCAGTTCAAGTCCGGTATGTTGCAGCAGGCTCATGATGCCTTTGGGGGTGCAGGGGCGCAATCCCGACAGGCGCAATGCCAGCCGGCCGATATTATAAGGGTGGAAACCATCCACATCCTTGTCCGGGCGAATGGCTTCAATCACCGTTTCAGTGTTGATGCGGGGCGGCAGAGGGAGTTGCACCAGGATGCCATCGATGCTCTGGTCCCGATTCAGTTCCCCGATCAGTTCCAGGAGTTCCGCCTGACTGATGGTGGCACTCAGATCATAGGATCGCGATAGAATACCTGCATCTTCGCAAGCCCGGCGTTTGTTCCTGACATAGACCTGTGAGGCGGGGTCCTCACCGATAAGAATGACCGCCAGCCCCGGGACGCGTTGCTGCTGCGCCAGTCGTTCATCAATCCGCTGTTTAATATGGCGGCGGATTTCTGCGGCGATCAGTTTGCCGTCTATAATTGTTGCTGTCATGGCCTGTTGTCTTTGTTGTCTGTCATGGTGATTAGCCCCGGTACTATCATGTCGGCCCGGCGCTGCGGAGCGCGCTTAAATGTTAACATGTTGTGACGCTGCCTGCCGTGTAATCTGGCTGAAATAGGGTATGATATGCGGCACTGTAACCTGGGAATAGCATTGAAGAAATATGGCGCAGAAAAGTTTATACGATAAATTATGGGATGCCCATGTGGTACGGGAGAACGATGATGGCACCTGTCTGCTGTATATCGACCGCCACCTGGTCCATGAAGTGACCTCGCCACAGGCCTTTGAAGGCATTCGTCTGTCCGGCCGTGATCTCTGGCGGGCAGATGCCATTCTGGCCGTGCCGGATCATAATGTGCCGACCACCGGTCGGGCTGGCGGCATTGCGGATCCCGTGTCCCGCGAACAGGTGATGACCCTGGATCGCAATTGTGAGCAGTTCGGCATCACGGAATTTAAAATGAATGACCCCCGTCAGGGGATCGTCCATGTGATCGGTCCTGAGGAAGGGGCAACCCTGCCCGGGATGACGGTGGTCTGCGGTGATTCGCATACCTCGACCCATGGCGCCTTCGGTGCCCTGGCCTTCGGGATCGGTACCTCGGAAGTGGAGCATGTGCTGGCGACCCAGTGCCTGGTGCAGAAAAAATCCCGGAATATGCTTATTACCGTCGACGGGACGCTGTCTCCCGGGGTATCCGCCAAGGATGTCGCACTTTATATCATTGGTCGTATCGGTACGGCCGGAGGCACCGGATACGCCATCGAGTTCGCTGGTGGGCTCATCCGCTCGCTGTCCATGGAGGGGCGTATGACCCTCTGTAATATGGCCATTGAGGCGGGTGCCCGGGCAGGCATGGTCGCGGTGGATGAGCGCACCATCGACTATGTGCGCGGACGCCCCTTTTCCCCCGTGGGCGCGCTCTGGGAGCAGGCGGTGGCCGCCTGGCAGGCATTGCACAGCGATGCGGGTGTCAGCTTCGACTGTGTGGTGACTATTGATGCCGCCGCTATCGGGCCGCAGGTGACCTGGGGGACCTCGCCGGAGATGGTGGCCGATGTGAGTGGCCGGGTGCCCGAACTGCAGGATTGCAGTGATCCGCTCAAGCGCGAGAGCCTGCAGCTGGCACTGGACTATATGGGGCTGCAGCCGGGGATGAAAATTATCGACATCAGGCCGGATAAGGTGTTTATCGGTTCCTGTACCAATTCACGCATTGAAGATCTGCGCGCTGCTGCCGAGGTCGTGCGGGGACGGCGGCTTGCCGACAACATCAGACAGGCACTGGTGGTGCCCGGTTCCGGGCTGGTCAAACAACAGGCGGAAGCGGAAGGGCTGGACAGGGTTTTTCTGGCGGCCGGTTTCGAATGGCGTGATCCGGGTTGCTCCATGTGTCTGGCGATGAATGCTGACCGTCTGGAGCCGGGTGAGCGCTGCGCATCCACTTCCAACCGCAATTTCGAGGGCCGCCAGGGTCCCGGCGGCCGCACCCATCTGGTGAGCCCGGCTATGGCGGCGGCGGCGGCGGTGGCCGGCCATTTCGTGGATGTCCGCGACTTCTGAACAACAGATCCTTTTAGGTAAATATCATGGAGAAATTCGAAATTGTGCGCGGTATTGTGGTTCCCCTGGATCGGATGAATGTGGATACGGATGCGATTATTCCGAAGCAGTTTTTAAAATCGGTGCAGCGTAGCGGTTTTGGCGTTAATCTGTTCGACGCCTGGCGTTATCTGGATCAGGGCGAGCCCGGTATGGATCATAGCAAACGACCGCTTAATCCGGATTTTATCCTCAATCAGCCGCGTTATCAGGGGGCCAGCATCTTGCTGGCACGGGATAATTTCGGCTGCGGTTCATCACGGGAACATGCTGTCTGGGCCCTGCTGGATTATGGCATCCGGGTGATTATTGCCTCCGGCTTTGCCGATATTTTCTATAACAACTGTTTCAAGAACGGGGTGTTACCGGTTGTCTTATCAGCGGATACCGTGGCGCGCCTGTTTGCCGATGTGGCGGCCACCGAGGGTTTTAGCCTGACTATCGACCTGTCTGGGCAGCGCGTGGTCCACCCGGGCGGGGAGATTTTCCATTTCGAGATCGAGGCCTTCCGCAAGCATTGTCTGCTGGCGGGTCTGGATGAAATCAGCCTGAGCTTACAGCATCGGGCAGAGATCGAGGCCTACGAGGCGCGGCGCCGGCAGGAAGCGCCCTGGTTGTTTAACCATTGCTAACGGGAAAGCTATTCTGATGAGCAAAAAAATACTGATTTTACCGGGAGATGGCATTGGTCCGGAGATTGTCGCTGAAGCGGTCAAGGTGCTGGAGCAACTGCGCCAGTCTCATGGCCTGGCGGTTGAAATGGAACAGGCGCTGGTGGGTGGTGCCGCTTATGACGCCTCTGGTCATCCCCTGCCGGATGAAACCCTGTCTCTGGCACAAGCGGCAGATGTCGTTTTGCTGGGGGCAGTAGGCGGTAAGCAATGGGAGTGTCTGGATATCAGTCTGCGGCCGGAGCGGGGGCTGCTGGGCTTGCGCTCGGGGCTGGGACTGTTTGCCAATCTGCGGCCGGCCCTGTTGTTCCCCCAGTTGGCAGGGGCCTCCACCCTGCGTCCCGAGGTCGTGTCAGGTCTGGATATCATGTTTGTCCGAGAGCTGACCGGCGGTATCTACTTCGGTCAGCCACGGGGGGTGCGGAGCTTGCCGGACGGCGAGCGGGAAGGCTTCAATACCCTGGTTTACCGGGAGTCGGAAATTGACCGCATCGGCCGGGTTGCCTTTGATATCGCCATGAAAAGAAACAAAAAAGTATGTTCTATTGACAAGGCCAATGTGCTGGAATGCACTGAGCTTTGGCGTGAGGTGATCAGTGCCCTGCACGCGCAATCGTACCCTCAGGTGGTGCTTTCCCATATGTATGTGGATAATGCCGCCATGCAACTGGTGCGGGATCCCCGCCAGTTCGATGTGCTCGTGACCACCAACCTGTTTGGCGATATCCTGTCCGATTGTGCGGCCATGCTGACAGGTTCCATCGGTATGCTGCCTTCCGCCTCCCTGGACGCCGGCGCCAAGGGGATGTATGAGCCCATTCACGGTTCTGCCCCCGATATTGCCGGTCAGGGCGTGGCTAACCCGCTGGCCACCATTCTCTCTGTGGCCATGATGCTGCGTTATTCCCTGGATGAGCCGGTGCTTGCCGACTTGCTTGAGTCTGCAGTTCACAACGTACTTGATGCGGGTCTGCGAACTCGCGATATCCATACAGCGGGGACCCGGCTGGTAGGCACGGCCGCGATGGGTGACGCGGTGGTCGCGGCGATCAGGGAGGCAAGCGCCTGAGTGCAGTCATTGCGGTGCAGTGCGTATTAACAGGCAAAAGATAAGGAATAATGCGATGAAGAAGCAGATAGATATTGCCGTTGTCGGTGCCACCGGTGCTGTGGGTGAAACCATGATCAGTATTCTGGCCGAACGGGATTTCCCGGTCAGAAAGCTTTATCTCCTGGCCAGTGCTCGCTCAGCAGGCTCGGCAATCCGCTTTAAGGGTCAGACACTGATGGTGGAGGATCTGGCCAGTTTTGATTTCAGCCAGGTGCAGATTGCGCTGTTTTCAGCCGGGGGCAGTGTTTCCGCAGTCTACGCCCCGCGCGCAGCAGAAGCAGGCTGTATCGTTATTGATAATACCTCCCATTTTCGTCGTGAAGCGGATATCCCCCTGGTGGTTCCAGAGGTGAATCCGGGCGCGCTGCGGCATTATCAGGGCCGCAATATCATCGCCAATCCCAACTGTTCCACGATCCAGATGGTCGTGGCGCTGAAACCTATTTATGACGCGGTGGGCATCGAGCGTGTCAATGTCTGCACCTATCAGGCGGTCTCCGGTACGGGTAAACGCGCGATTGAGGAACTGGCATCACAGACCGCCAGTCTGCTCAATGCCCGCCCTGTAGAGCTGAGCGTCTACCCCAAGCAGATCGCCTTCAATGCACTACCCCAAATTGATGTGTTTCAGGACAACGGTTATACCCGGGAAGAGATGAAAATGGTCTGGGAAACTAAAAAAATCCTGGAAGATGACGCTATTCTAGTAAACCCGACTGCAGTGAGGGTGCCGGTATTCTATGGACATTCCGAGGCGGTTCATATAGAAACACGCGACAAAATCTCGGCGGAAGACGTCAAGTCCTTGTTCAGTAAGGCATCAGGGATCGTTGTGATGGATGAACCGGAGCCGGGTGGTTATCCTACGGCGGTGACAGAGGCTGCCGGCCATGACCCTGTTTATGTGGGTCGTATCAGAGAGGATATTTCCCATCCGCGGGGAATTAACCTCTGGGTAGTGGCCGACAATGTTCGCAAAGGGGCTGCCCTGAACAGTGTCCAGATCGCGGAAGTATTGTTAACCGACTATTTATAATAGATATTTCTTATAAATAAGAGAATATGGAAAAATAGCCTGCAATCGCTGGAATGGCATGGATACAGGCTTATCGACGGCGGGCGGGCTATGGTTCTGCAGTCATTCACCGTGTGCCTGCTTAAGAATCAGGCACACTTTTTGTATGTAAGAGATTTGGAGAATCAGGCGAGTGCCCCGGTGGGCAATACGCCCTGGACAGCACTGGATTGACAGTGACCGCGCTACAGAGACAAAAGGCAGGCTTGCGAAAGATGATAAGAACACACTTATACAAGTGGGCCATTGTGTCCGCCGTTTTAATTTTTCTGGTTTCCTTGCAAAGTTTTGCCTTAGGGCTGGGGAAAATCGAATTACATTCGAGCCTGAATCAGCTACTGGATGCGGATATCGAGATTCTTTCCTTGCGCGATACGGCGCTGGATGAGATTACCGTTAAACTGGCCTCTCAGGAGGCCTACACCAAGGTGGGGCTCGAGCGGCCGTTTTTTCTGACGCAGCTCAAATTCAGGCTTGAAAGAAAGCCTGGCGGGACACCTTATCTCCATGTGAGTTCGGAACAGGCCGTCAAGGAGCCCTTTGTCGATTTCCTGGTTGAAATCAACTGGCCTGCCGGTCATCTGCTGCGGGAATATACTCTGCTGCTGGACCCGCCCGTTTTTCTGGGTGAGGAAACACCTGCTGTGGCCGCTCCGGTGGCCGGCGCAGCAGTGGCACAGCCCGTTGGCGCGGCGCCAGGCTCACCGTTGGTCTCCATGACCCCGGCGGTAGTCGCAGGGCGCGTCCCGCCTGTTGGCGGCGGGCAGCCGGCTAGCGGTCACACCGGAGAACTCAGTTATGGCCCTGTTAATCGTTCGGACACCCTGTGGTCTATTGCCCGGCAACTTCGTCCCGACTCCGTGACTGTCGATCAGGTGATGGTCGCGTTGCTAAAGGCCAATCCTGAGGCTTTCTATCATCATAATGTTAATTATCTGAAAGCGGGTTATATTCTGCGCATTTCCGACCCCGCCGCGATTTCGGCTGTCGACCGGGAAGTGGCCACCCGTCTGATCCGCGAGCAGAATAGACAGTGGCAGGAGACCCGAGGTGGTCAGGCTGCCCGGGCCACCTTGCGTCCCCTGGGGGCGCCGGGTGCTGCCTCAAAGGCTGGATCTGCGAATCAGCGCGAAGCCCAGCCCCGACTCAAACTGGTGGCGCCTGGGGCAGCAAATAATGGTGCGGCCTTGCGCGGGGTAGCCGATAAAACGGAGGCAGGCGCGCCTGCCCAGGCGACGCTGGAATCCATGCGTAAGCAATTGGCATTGGCGCAGGAGACTTCTGAGGTCAGCCGGCAGGAAAATGCTGAGTTGAAGGATCGGCTGGCGGCGTTGGAGAAACAGATTAACTCCATGCAGAGATTGATGACGCTACGTGGTGATACGATGGCCGCGCTGCAAAGCAATGCCGCCGGGAATCAGGCCGCAGCCGGGCAGGGTGCCGCACCGGAGGCCAAGAGCAAAACATCGGAGCCCGGCGTAGCCAGCCAGCCGGAGACCGCGCCAGTCCAGCAGACAGCTGTGACAGCGCCCGATCGCAAGCCTGCTGCCGGGGCGACTGCGCCGGCGCCAAAGGAAGCGCCGGGTCTGCTGTCCGGTTTGTTGACAGATCCCCTGCTCCTGGGTGGTGCTACCGCACTGATTCTATTGATTCTGGTGCTGGCCTGGGTAATCCTGCGCCGTCGTCAGGCCAGCGGGACTGCAGATTTTGAGGATTTTGAACAGCCTGAG
>CAZFJS010000002.1:25631-27097 GCA_964519605.1 uncultured Gammaproteobacteria bacterium | reverse complement strand
TACGGGTTTCGATTCCTCCATGGATGTTTTCGATGCCGAGGAAGATGAAATCGATACCCTGGCGGAAGCCGATGTCTATCTGGCCTATCGTCGTTTTGACAAGGCTGAAGAATTACTGAAATCTGCCCTCAGTCAGGAACCTGGTCGCCGCGATTATGTGATGAAGCTGCTGGAGGTCTATGCCGCCAGTGAGAATGTCGAAGCCTTTGTGCAACAGGCGGAGGCGCTGGCCGCCGGTCCCGAGGGTGCCGCAGGTGAAACCTGGAATAAGGTGGTATCCATGGGACGGGTGCTGGCCGCTGACCATCCCCTGTTTGCGGGCAGTGAGAGCGCGGATGATGCGCGCAGTGCGGAACCAACGGATGATGTTTCCGAAGTGCAGGACACACTGCCTGATATTGATCTGGCCCCGTTGGCTACAGACAATGAAGCATCCGGCGGAGACGATCAGACTGACATTGCCCTGGAAGCTTTTGCGCGTCTGGATGAGGGTGATGTTCAGACGGCCGTCACAGAGACAGATCAGGTCTCTGAACAGGAAGCAGAAGATCCCGGGTTGGAAAGCGATGTCCCGTTGGATTTTGATTTGAATGAACTCCAGAATAATGAGACTGCGGATGAGCCTGGGATAGTGGAAGCCTCTGCAGATGATGAAGATCTGGGAAGCATAGATGCAGACATGGATGCCGAAAAAATATCTTCTCTCGATGAAGGAGCGACGGCAGATGAAGGCGATCCTGAGGCGGGGACTGATCAGGTCGCCAGTCAGGAAGGAGCCTTATCCGTTTCGACAGAAGCCCAGGGCGGTCTGGAGAGTGTTGCGGAAGAACTACGCCAGACTACCCAGGAACTGTCAGCGGATATTAGCACTGGCGATAATGTGCTTTCCTTCTCGCTGGATGAGTCCCCGGCCGATACGGCAGCGGTGGATGCGAGTGAGGACGGTGGCTCGGAGGCGGCTCTGGGCGGTGAGCTGGAGGCGGATATCGATTGGCTGGCCAATATCAGTGAAGATGATAACCTGGATGCGGAGCTTGCCGATCTGGATAGCGAGTCCGAGCTGATTTCCGGTGAAGATGAAATCAGCACCAAGCTGGATCTGGCGCGCGCCTATATTGACATGGGCGACCAGGCCAGTGCGCGCGGTATTCTGGATGAGGTGCTGCAGGAAGGCAGCGATGACCAGAAGGGCGAGGCGGAGGATCTGATTCGTCAGATCGCCTGAAGCTGGATTTTCCAGATGATCCACCCCATCATCCGTATTTGCACCTTCCTGGTTTTTGCCGCCCTGCTATCGATGGCCACTCCGGCTGGCTTGCTGTACGGTGGAAGCGCTTTGACCGTGCTCTACCTGCTGATTGATCCCGTCCATTTCAGGAGTGCCTGGCGAATGGTGGTGCGGTTGCGCTGGTTTTATCTATCCATCGTGATTCTCTATTTCTGGTTTACCCCGGGTCAGCCCCTGA
>CAZFJS010000002.1:20236-25531 GCA_964519605.1 uncultured Gammaproteobacteria bacterium | reverse complement strand
CCGCCGGACCATTACGCTGGTGGTGCCCTGTGCGCCACCTGTCTATCAGTGGCTGTATCCCTTATTGTTGGGCGGGGTGTTTTACCTTATTCACTGACCGGCCTGAAGATCAAACCTGCCAGAGGCGGCAGGGTGATATTGATCGAATGGGGTTTGCCCATCCAGGGGATTTCCTCGCTATGCAGGTGGCCCGCATTACCTTGATTGCTGCCGCCGTAGTAGGCGGAGTCAGAGTTGAGGATCTCCTGATAGCTGCCAGCGGTGGGTACGCCGAGGCGGTAATGATGCCGCGGTATGGGTGTGAAGTTGAGGACAATGACCAGGAAATCGTCGCCGTCGCGGCGCAGAAAGCTGAGCACCGACTGGGCGGCGTCGTGGCAGTCAATCCACTCAAAGCCCTGCTGGTCGAAGTCATAGCGGTGTAGCGCCGAGGCACTGCCATAGAGCTCGTTCAGATCACCGGTCAGTGACTGTACACCCTGATGGAACGGGTAGTCGAGCACATACCAGTCCAGGGCTGAGGCATGATCCCATTCTCTGCCCTGGGCGAATTCGCAACCCATGAATAGTAGCTTTTTCCCCGGATGGGTGAACATATAGGTGTATAGCAGCCTGAGATTGGCAAAACGCTGCCACTCATCCCCCGGCATTTTGTAGAGCATGGACTGCTTGCCATGTACCACTTCATCATGGGAAAACGGCAGCACGAAATTCTCCGTAAAGGCGTACAACTGGCTGAAGGTCAGCCGGTCATGATGATAACGGCGGTGGACAGGGTCCTCGCTCATGTATTCCAGCGTATCGTTCATCCAGCCCATATTCCATTTCATGCTGAAACCCAGTCCGCCCAGCCAGGTGGGGCGTGAGACCATGGGCCAGGAGGTGCTTTCCTCGGCAAGTATCACGGTTCCCGGATGCAGTTCATGGGTGAGATGATTGAGTTCCCGCAGAAAATCGATGGCCTCAAGATTTTCGTTGCCGCCATGGATATTCGGCGTCCAGTCCCCCTCTTCCCGGGAATAATCCAGGTAGAGCATGGAGGCAACGGCATCCACTCGTAGCCCGTCGAGGTGGAATTCTTCCATCCAGTAAAGGGCACTGGAAATCAGGAAGTTCTTCACTTCGTTGCGGCCGTAATTGAAGATCAGCGTACCCCAGTCCCGATGTTCACCCCGGCGGGGGTCGGCATGCTCATACAGTGCGCTGCCATCAAAGGCCGCCAGGCCATGGGCGTCTTTGGGGAAGTGGCCGGGCGCCCAGTCCAGCAGGACACCGATGCCGTGTTGGTGGCAGTAATCGACAAAATAACGAAAATCCTCCGGTGAGCCAAAGCGGCGGGTGGGGGCGAAATAGCCGGTGGTCTGATAGCCCCAGGAACCATCGAAGGGGTGTTCGGTGATCGGTAATAATTCAATGTGGGTAAAATGCAGCCGTGTGACATATTCCACCAGCCGGTGCGCCAGTTCCCGGTAGTCCAGGAATCCGCCCTGGTCGTCCTGTTGCCATGAGCCCAGGTGAACCTCATAGATGGACATGGGCTGATGTAGCCAGTCGGCGTGACTGCGGGTATTGAGCCAGCTGCCGTCCTGCCAGTCGTACGGGCTGTCGTCGGGGACGACAGCCGCTGTTCTGGGACGCAGTTCGAAGCTACGTGCGTAGGGATCCGCTTTCAGCAGGATACTGCCGCTGTGGCGGTTGCGGATCTCGAATTTATAGAGCGTACCCGGGCTGATACCCGGCAGGAATAGTTCCCAGACGCCACTGCCCCCACGCACCCGCATGGGGTGTCGCCGCCCATCCCAGTTGTTGAAGTCCCCCACGATGCTGACGCGCTCGGCATTGGGTGCCCAGGTAGCGAACAGGGTGCCATGGATGCCATCGACGACATGAGCGTTGGAACCCAGGATGCGATAGGCATGCTGATGCTTGCCTTCTCCGAACAGGTGGAGATCGAATTCGGAAAGTTGTGGTGCGAAGCAGTAGGGATCAAAGCCGGTGTGAGTATGGCCATCACCACCGGTCCACTGCAGGCGGTAATAGGTGGGCAGCTCATCCTTGCTCCCCCGCCATTCGAAAATGTCCGTCTGGTACTTGCGCTCCAGCGGCATGCCGTTCTCAACAATCTTCACGGTCGCGGTATCCGGGATATAGACCCGGATGATTTCTTCCTCCCCGTCGGCGTGCCTGCCCAGATAGGCAAAGGGGTCATGATGACGTGCCTCCAGCAATTTCTGGGCTTCGGCTGGAATGTGGTCGTGCATCAAAGTGTCCATGTTCATAATGATCCTGGTATGGGCTGAAAATTTTTGTCGGCACAGAGCAAGCAATCCCTCGCCATGACAACGATTTTAATGATAGCATAAGCACCAGTGCTTCAATACAGGATCTGGGCGTTGTTTTGCCCGCAGCCGGCAGAATATCTGTTGCAGGAAGCGTGCTGTATACCCGTTAAGCGGGTGTCCAGTCCGGCGGATGGTGGCCAAGCCGCGCCTGAAGGGGAACCGGATTCCCGATATGGACAGATTTCAGCGAGCAGGGGGTATTATATTGTGGCAGACAGCAGCGCATCATCAGTGAGCCTCGAAGATGAGCCGACATCCCGTTTTGTCAGTCGGCTTACCCGGGATACCATTGCACTGATTCTGGCGGGCGGACGCGGTTCGCGCCTGAAGCAACTGACCCAGTGGCGTGCCAAGCCGGCGGTTCATTTCGGCGGCAAATTCAGAATCATCGACTTTCCCCTCTCCAACTGCCTTAATTCCGGTATTCGCAAAATGGGGGTGCTGACCCAGTACAAGGCCCATTCCCTGATTCAGCATGTGCAGAGCGGCTGGAGCTTTTTGCGGGCGGAACTGGGTGAGTTTGTCGAGGTCGTGCCGGCGCAGCAGCGCATTGCCGCTTCCTGGTATGAGGGGACGGCTGATGCTGTTTTTCAGAATCTGGACATTATTCGCGGTCATCGCGCCGCCTATGTGCTGGTGCTGGCGGGTGACCATATCTACAAGATGGACTATGGCCCCATGCTGGCCCATCACGTAGAGAATAATGCCGATATGACGATTGGTTGTATCGAGACCTCTATTGAAACGGCCCGGGCCTTTGGTGTCATGTCCGTGGATGAGCAGTGCAGAGTTATGGCCTTCCAGGAAAAACCCGACCATCCTCAGCCTATCCCCGGGAACAGTGAACGGGCGCTGGCTTCCATGGGTATCTATATTTTCAATACCGACTTTTTGTGCGAGCAGCTGAAAGCAGATGCCGATGAATCAGCCTCATCACATGATTTCGGCAAGGACATCATTCCGGCGGCCATTGAGAAATATCGGGTGTCCGCCTATTCATTCCGTGACAAGAATACCGGTGCACAGGCTTACTGGCGTGATGTCGGGACCATCGATGCCTTCTGGGAGGCCAATATGGAGCTGGTGGGCCTCTCTCCCGAACTCAATCTCTATGATGATGAATGGCCGATCTGGACCTATCAGGAACAACTGCCTCCGGCGAAGTTTATCTTTGATAATGATGAACGCCGGGGGATGGCGCTGGATTCCATGGTGTCGGGTGGCTGTATCATTTCGGGTGCCACGGTACGCCGTTCGCTGCTGTTTTCCAATGTGTATGTTCATTCCTATGCCGTGGTAGAGGATTGCGTGGTGCTGCCCAATGTGAGCATCGGGGAAAATTGCCAGCTGCGTAAGGTCGTGGTGGACGAAGGTTGTGTGATTGCCGATGGAATGGTCATTGGTGAAAATCGCCAGCAGGACGAGGCGCGTTTTTATGTTAGTCCCCAGGGTGTTGTGCTGGTGACTCCGGAAATGTTAGGGCAGGATTATCATTTTGCCCGCTAGGATTAGTTAGGGCCTGCTTTCGTGAAGGCGGCGGTCGGTATTTGTACCGGGGCGGGAAACCGGCTGCCCGTTAATCAGTAAGCCAGAGCAGACTATGACAACATCATGTGATCCCTTTGCCAGGAGACGGGCGGGCGTCCTTCTGCATCCTACTTCCTTGCCGGGACCCTGGGGAAATGGTGATCTGGGCGCGACCGCCTTTCATTTCGTGGACTTCCTTGTTGCCAGCGGCCAGACCCTGTGGCAGATGCTGCCGTTGGGTCCAACCCACAGTCATGGATCCCCCTATCAATGCCTCTCGGTACATGCCGGTAATCCACGATTGATCAGTATCGACGCCTTGCTGGAACGACAGTGGCTGAATGAGCATGATGTGGCTGGATTGCGTGCTACCAGGGCGCAGGAGGATGCTGATGAGCGCCGCTGCCGTTTGTTGGTTAAGGCCTATGAGGGTTTTTGTCGGCAGTCCACTGAGACAGACCGGCAGGCCCTGCAACACTTCATTGCCAGCGAACAGTCATGGTTGGGAGATTATGCCCTCTACCAGGCGCTACGCCAGGAATTTCATGGTCGGGACTGGTCGCAATGGCCGGTGCCCTTGCGCGATCGGGACCTGGTCGCATTACAGCAGGCGCGGGCCCGTCTGCAGGTCGCCATCGACCAGGTCTGCTTTGAGCAGTATCTCTTTTTTAGCCAGTGGGCGGCGTTGAAACAGTACGCCAATGAGCGCGGGGTGCTGATGTTCGGTGACCTGCCTATTTTTGTTGCCTATGACAGTGTGGATGTCTGGACACAGCAGCATTTTTTTGAACTGGATCAGCAGGGGCAACCCGTGGTCGTGGCGGGGGTGCCACCGGATTATTTTTCCGCCAGCGGTCAACGTTGGGGCAATCCCCATTATCGTTGGCAGGCGATGGCTGCGGATGGCTTTAGTTGGTGGCTGAGCCGTATTGCGATGCAGCTGCAATTATTCGATATCATCCGCATCGATCATTTCCGTGGTTTTCAGGCCTACTGGGAGATCCCGGCTGATGAGGAAACTGCGGTCAACGGACGCTGGGTGGAGGCGCCGGGGGACGAATTTTTCAGTGCACTGCTGGAACGCTACGGGCGTTTGCCCTTTGTGGCTGAGGACCTGGGTATCATTACCCCTGAAGTCACCGCCTTGCGGGAAAAATATCACCTGCCGGGTATGAAGATTCTGCAGTTCGCCTTTGACGGCAATCACGATAATCCCTATCTGCCCTATAATCACGAGCACAATAGCGTGGTGTATACCGGCACTCATGATAATGACACCACGCTGGGTTGGTATCAGGCCATGCCGACGACGGCGCGGCATTATGTGGACGACTATCTGGGCATGCCGGATGAGGCCATGCCGTGGCCCCTGATACGGCTGGCCCTGTCATCCGTGGCCATGACTGCGGTAATCCCTTTTCAGGAT
>CAZFJS010000002.1:0-20136 GCA_964519605.1 uncultured Gammaproteobacteria bacterium | reverse complement strand
GATACGGCTGGCCCTGTCATCCGTGGCCATGACTGCGGTAATCCCTTTTCAGGATGTCCTGGGACTGGGGAGCTCAGATCGTATGAACGTGCCGGGTACCACAGCGCACAATTGGCAGTGGCGTTTTAGTTGGGAGCAGGTGCCTGAAGATGCCGCCGCGCGTTTGCGGCATCTGTGCGCGCTCTATGGGAGAATTGCCTCAGACTAAGCGGCTTACAACCACAGCATCAGGCCTGTTTCAAAACGCCGTCCCAGTAACTCATGGTAGGGGTACATACGGATCTTGTAGTACTGCAGGCCTGACAGGGGCGAGCGCATATCCACCCGGAAGAGGGCCTCTTCCTGACGGCTTTTGTCTCGCACTTCCAGTCGATGAATATCTTTGACCTGGAATTCACCGTCATCGTTTTCGCTGCCTACCAGGCATTCCATGTAGACATCCCCAGCATCGAGACCACCCAGACAGGCGGCGATTTCCACCGGAAAAATTTCATTGTGTTTGATGGTGCCGGGAGCGCTGTCGATGCGGCGAATTTTTACCTGCGGCCAGGCTGCTGCGATTCTTTCCTTCCAGCGGGCCAGTTCGACGGCAGCCTGGAAATGATGTTCCCGCAGCAGGGCACACTGTTTGCTCGCCGGACTATAGTACTTGCGCACATAGTCCATCACCATGCGCTGGGCATTGAAGCACGGTATCAGGGATTTCATGGAGGCCTTGGACTTGGCCACCCATTCTCGGGAATAGCCATGCCCATCACGCCGGTAATACAGCGGGATGACCTCGCTTTCCAGCAAGTCCAGCAATTCGTGGGCTTCCTCGCGGTTACGAAAATCATCATCGAACTGTGGACCATGGGGGGTGATGGCCCAGCCATTTTCACCGTTGTGACCTTCTCCCCACCAGCCGTCCAGGACACTGAGGTTGATGGCGCCGTTGATGCCGGCTTTTTCGCCTGAGGTGCCGCTGGCCTCCAGGGGGTATTGCGGTGTGTTCAGCCAGACGTCAACCCCTTTGACGAGTTTGCGTCCCAGTGCCAGATCATAGCCTTCCACCAGGATGATTTTGCCTTCAAATTCGGGCTGGCGGGAAAATTCATGAATCTTTTTCAGCAGTTCCTGACCGGGCACATCGTGAGGATGGGCCTTGCCGGCGAAGATAAACATGACGGGCCGTTGCGGGTCGTTGACCAGCCGTGCCAGTCGCTGAGGGTCCGAAAATAACAGCAGTGCCCGTTTATAGGTGGCGAAGCGGCGGGCGAAGCCAATGGTCAGAATATCCGTTTCCGGGCTGGTCAGATGACGGGTCAGACGTTCGATCTGGGTTGGGCTGCAGCCATTGCGGTAATGCTGTCGTTTGATGCGCCCATAGACGTCATCGAAGAGTTTGGATTTCAGCGACTGGCGCACACTCCAGAAACTGTGGTCCGGGATGCCGTCGATGCCTTGCCAGAAGCCCTGGTTGCAAAGCTCGCTGCGCCAACCGCCGCCGAAATGGAGGTCCAGCAGGTTAATCCATTCCCGCGCCAGAAAGGTGGGGACATGAACCCCGTTGGTGACATAGTCGACCGGGTTTTCTGCTGCCGGTATCTGCGGCCAGACATAGGCCTCCATGTGGGAGGCCACGTCGCCATGGATACGGCTGACACCGTTGTGAAAGCGGGAGCCGCGCATCGCCAGTGAGGTCATATTGAAGCCGTTGGGATTGCCCGGGTAAGCACCCAGAGCGAGAAATTTTTGCGGGGCGATCTTTAGCATCGGGATAAAATCCTGGAAATATTCCAGGATGTGTTCGTGCTCGAAAATATCATGGCCGGCGGGAACCGGGGTATGCGTGGTAAACACAGTGCCCGCAGCGGTGACTTCCATGGCACTGTCGAAATCCAGGCCCTGTTCGATGCGCAGTCGGCAGCGCTCCAGTATCTGGAAGGCGGAATGTCCTTCGTTGATATGCCATACCGTGGGTTGCAGGCCCAGGGCGCTCAGGGCCCGGACACCACCAATGCCCAGGACGATTTCCTGCTGGATGCGGGTATTAATATCGCCACCATAGAGGTGATAAGTGATGGGGCGGTCTTCCGCGCGGTTGCCGGGCAGATCGGTGTCGAGGAAGTAGAGCCTGATATGTCCGGCCCTGGCCTGCCAGACTTTGACCTCGATTTTGCGCCCCGGCAGGGGTACCTGGATATGGATCTCCCGTCCTTCGCTGTCTACTGCCGGGGTAATGGGCAGGTCCTGGGGTTCTGTGAGGTAGTAATGGGCGACCTGGTTGCCAAAGCCGTCGATGGTCTGATGGAAATAGCCCTCCCGGTATAGCAGGCCTATGGCAACAAAGGGAATATCCAGGTCGCTGGCCGCCTTGCAGTGATCACCCGCCAGGATGCCCAGGCCGCCGGAATAGATGGGGAAGCTTTCATGGAAACCGAATTCAGCACAGAAATAGGCGATCAGATCACTGTCCCGGTCCAGCGGCTGATTCCTCCCTGTCCGGGCACTGGTGCTGATCTGGTTATAGGCGTCATAGGTCGACAGGACAACATTATAATCCCGCATGTAGATATGATCCTGCAGGGCGGCATCCAGCTTTTCCTGGGAGATGCGTCGCAGAAAGACCTTGGGTTTGTGGCCGCAGGCGTTCCACAACTCCGGATCAAGGCGTACGAACAGGCTGCGTATCTGACTGTCCCAGCTATAGCGCAGATCATTGGCCAGCTCTTCCAGACGCTGTAATGCGGGGGGGATGAGCGGCTGTATTTCCAGGGAAAAACGTGTTCCGGGCATAATTAATCAACCAGTTTCAAAGAAGTTCAGGGTTTTATGCGGCCTCGCTGAAACAGCCTGATTGCGATGAGCCGCGGCGATGGTGATTTTATTTTTCTTGTTACATCATGAAAATGATAAAATGGTGCCGGGAGAGAGACTCGAACTCTCATGGTCGTAAAACCACCGGATTTTGAGTCCGGCGCGTCTACCAGTTCCGCCACCCCGGCACTATCGTGCAGTCGGAGTATACAAGTGACCGCTTGCAGCTGACAAGTTGGCAGGGCATATTGTGCCTCTGCGGGAGGCATAGTGTGCGGCCGACCAAGACGCCTGGCCAGATGCCGGCCTGCTCCTGGGGGGCGGAGAGATACCGACAGATAGCGAACAGATACCCATGCGACTTGCTGAATTTTCCTATCAATTGCCTCGTGAGCTGATTGCGCAAAACCCGCTGCCGCAGCGTCCGGCCAGCCGTCTGCTGCATATCCGCCAGCATCCCGCCGGATTGTTTGACCGCCACTTTGCCGAACTGCCCGGTTTGCTCAATGCGGGTGATCTGCTGGTCTTCAATGACACGCGGGTAATTCCCGCCCGTCTGTTTGGTCGTAAGCCGACGGGCGGGCGGGTGGAGTTGCTGGTGGAGCGTGTTCTGGATGACGAACGAATACTTGCCCAGGTGCGCGCCAGCAAGGCATTGCGGCGGGGGAGCGAACTGCTGCTTGCGGGCGGGGTCACCGCCCGGGTCTGCGACCGGGAGCCGCCGTTTTACTGCCTGGCGCTGACAGGTCCGGGCTCGGCGGCGGAAATTCTGGAGACCATTGGCCATATCCCCCTGCCACCCTACATCGAGCGCCCGGATGAAAGCCTGGATGCGACGCGTTACCAGACGGTTTTTGCCCGTCACCGCGGCGCCGTGGCGGCGCCCACCGCGGGTTTGCATTTCGATCAGCCCTTACTGGCGCAATTACGGCGCCAGGGGGTTGGGCAGGCCTATGTCACCCTGCATGTGGGGGCCGGAACTTTTCAGCCCGTGCGGGTGAACGATATCCTTAAGCACCGCATGCATTCCGAACGGGTGGCGGTGTCGGCAGAAGTTTGTGAGCAGATCCGTCAAACCCAGGCAGGCGGTGGTCGAGTGATCGCGGTGGGTACGACGGTGGTGCGCAGCCTGGAGAGTGCCGTGCAGCATGGCGCCGTTATGCCTTTTCAGGGTGAGACGCGCCTGTTTATCACCCCGGGCTACCGTTTTCAGGTGGTGGATGCCCTGCTGACCAATTTTCATATTCCCGAATCAACGTTGTTGATGTTGGTGTGCGCCTTTGGTGGCAGGGAGCATGTTCTGCAGGCTTACCGACATGCCGTGGAAAAGAAATACCGTTTTTACAGCTATGGGGACGCAATGTTTATTGAACCGCAGATACCGGGGCAAAGATGCAAAGGCTGAGTGACCTGCTTGTGCGCCGTAGCGGTTGCCGTGCAGCGGTCAAGCAAATACGGTAGGGGATCATCGAACAATGAAATTTATACTGCAGAAAACAGATGGCACCGCCCGGCGCGGGCGGTTGTTATTGGCGCGGGGCAGCATTGAGACGCCAGCGTTTATGCCCGTGGGCACCTATGGGACCGTGAAGGCCATGACGCCGGAGGAATTGACGGCACTGGGGGCGGAAATGATCCTCGCCAATACCTTTCATTTGATGCTGCGACCGGGGGTGGAGGTGATCACTGCTCATGGTGGCTTGCATGCATTCATGCACTGGGAGGGCCCGATCCTGACGGATTCGGGCGGTTTCCAGGTGTTCAGCCTGGGGGCGATGCGGCAGCTTTCCGAGCAGGGGGTCATGTTTCGCTCCCCGGTGAACGGTGATCGGGTGTTTCTCGGACCCGAAGAATCCATCAGCGTCCAGCGGGCACTGGGCGTCGATATCATCATGAGTTTTGATGAATGCACGCCTTATCCGGCTGATGAGGCAGCGGTGCGCCAGTCCATGGAATTGTCGCTGCGCTGGGCGGTGCGCAGCAAGTCGGCTCATGAAGGCTCGCCTGCGGCCCTGTTCGGCATTGTGCAGGGCGGTATGTTTGAGTCCTTGCGCACGGCCTCTCTTGCGGGCCTGCTGGAAATCGGTTTCGACGGCTACGCCATCGGCGGCCTGTCGGTGGGGGAGCCGAAAGCGGAAATGATGCGCATTCTGGATCATACCGTGCCGGCCATGCCGGTCACTGCGCCCCGTTATCTGATGGGGGTGGGGCGGCCTGAGGATATCGTTGAGGCGGTGCGCCGGGGCATCGATATGTTTGATTGTGTGATGCCCACGCGTAATGCCCGCAACGGCCATCTGTTCGTCCGGCAAGGGGTCATTCGCATTCGCAACAGCCGCTATCGCTCTGATACCCGCCCGCTGGATGAGGATTGCCGGTGTTATACCTGCCGCCATTATAGTCGTGCCTATCTGCGCCATCTGGCAGTCAGTGGCGAGATTCTGGGAGCACGACTCAACACCTGCCACAACCTGTATTACTATCAGGCCTTGATGCGCGGGCTGCAAGAGGCTATCGGAAATCAGAAACTTAATGAATTCACCGCCGAGTTTTATGAAAAACGCGCGCAAAGCCTGCCGCCTGTGGCATAATACGGCGCTGTTCGATTTTCATTCGAGGTGAGGGGGATTTTTCAATGAATTTTTTTATCAGTGATGCCTGGGCGGAAGGTGCATCCGCCGGGGTGCAATCAGGCTTTGCGAGCATGGTGCCGCTGGTGCTGATATTCGTGATTTTCTATTTTTTGCTGCTGCGTCCCCAGATCAAGCGCGCCAAGGAGCATAAACAGATGATGGCTTCACTGGCCAAGGGCGATGAGATCGTGAGCAACGGTGGCCTGTTGGGCAGGATTATCCGGGCAGAGGAGGATTTTGTCACGCTGGAGATCGCCGAAGGGGTGCGGGTGAAACTGCAAAAAAATGCCGTGGCGTCACTGGTGCCCAAAGGAACGATCAAACATGGCAAGGGTGACAAGGGTGACAAGGCCGCCTTGCCGGAGAAGTCCGCCGGGGATAATGAGGTGGAGAAGTCGGCGCAGGAAGAGTCCCGTTGAGAACAGCATGGGTGAATAAGGCAGGCCACCGATGAATCAGTATCCCTTGTGGAAATATCTTCTTGTCGTGGTTGTGGTCCTCGTTGGGACGATCTATGCCCTGCCCAACCTGTATGGGGAAGATCCCGCTATCCAGATATCCCCACTGCGTGCGGCACAGATCGATACGGCGGTGAAGGCGCGGATCGGCCGGATTTTGCAGGCTTCGCATATCCCCACCGGCACCATGAGTCTGCAGCAAAAACGCCTGTCGATTCGTTTTCCGGACACCGAGCAACAACTCAAGGCGAAGGATATTCTGGCAGATAAGCTGGGTGAGGACTATGTGGTCGCCCTCACCCTGTTGCCAGCTACACCGGCCTGGTTGACAGCGCTCAATGCGGGGCCCATGTATCTGGGCCTGGATCTACGGGGCGGCGTGCACTTCCTTATGGAAGTGGATATGACGACGGCCGTCCGTCAGGCGGAAGAACGCTATGTCAGCGATATCCGCTCTGTGCTGCGCAAGGAGAAAATACGCTATCTGGCCATTACCCGGAAGAAGACCGGTGGTCTGGAAATAAAATTCCGCAGTCGTGCCGCCCGCGAGCGGGCTAATGATCTGATTGCCCGGGAATACCACGGGCTGGTGCGCCATGATGTTGATATCAGTGGCGACTACTACATGCGCGTCGGACTCAGCGATCAGGAACTGCGCGATACCCGAAAATTCGCCCTGCAACAGAATATTATCACCCTGCGCAAGCGTGTTAATGAGCTGGGTGTGGCGGAGCCGGTTATTCAGCAACAGGGTGCCAATCGTATTGTGGTCCAGCTGCCCGGGGTGCAGGATCCGGCTCGCGCCAAGGAGATTCTTGGTGCGACCGCCACCCTGGAATTCCGTATGGCGGATGAAACCGGTGATGTCGAGCAGGCCCGGGCCGGACGGGTACCGGTGGGGACCCGTCTGTACAAGCAACGCAATGGCCAGCCGATTTTACTGAAGAAAAGAATTATCGTGACCGGTGATCAGATTATTGATGCGGCATCGGGCATCGATCAGCAGTCCGGGGCGCCAGCGGTTTATGTCACCCTGGATAGCAAGGGGGCCAGGAAGATGGCTCAGATCACCAAAGATAATATTGGCAAGCCGATGGCGGTGGTCTATATCGAAAACAAACCCCAGACCCGGATTGTCGATGGCAAGAAGATAAAAACCATCAAGACCATCCAGGAAGTTATTAATGTGGCCACGATCCGTGATCGTTTCAGCAAGCGTTTCCAGATTACCGGTCTCGACGGGACCGAGGAGGCCCGGAATCTGGCGCTGTTGCTGCGGGCCGGTGCGCTGGCGGCACCCATAGAAATTGTCGAAGAGCGGACGGTTGGTCCCAGCCTGGGCCAGGAGAATATTGCCCAGGGTTTCAGTTCCGTAGTGATTGGTTTCGTGGTGGTGCTGGTTTTTATGGCCCTCTGGTACCGGGTGTTCGGGATGATCGCTAATCTGGCCCTGGCCCTGAATCTGGTGCTGATCGTCGCTGTGCTGTCCATGTTGCAAGCGACCCTGACGCTGCCGGGTATCGCCGGTATCGTGCTGACGGTCGGTATGGCAGTTGACGCCAATGTGCTGATCTTCGAGCGGATCAGGGAGGAGCTGCGTAGCGGCAACAGCCCGCAGGCAAGTATTAGTGCGGGCTACAGTAAGGCGCTTTCTACTATTGCCGACGCTAATATCACCACCTTGATTGCTGCAGTGGTGCTGTATAGTTTTGGTACCGGACCGATCAAGGGCTTTGCCGTCACGCTGTCCATCGGCATTCTGACTTCCATGTTTACCGCCATCATGGGAACCCGTGCAGTGGTCAATTTGGCCTATGGTCGCCGCAAGGTAAAACAGCTGGCTATTTAACTCTTCGGATTCGCAATGAGATTATTCAAACACGAAACGCACTTCGACTTTCTGGGCAAGCGCAGAATTGCTGCGGGCATGTCCATTATCCTCATTGTGATTTCCCTGGGATCCCTGTTAAGCCGTGGTCTTAATCTGGGTATCGATTTTACCGGTGGTACACTGGTGGAAATCGATTCGCCCAAGGTCATCGATCTGGAAAAGTTGCGCCAGGTCATGAGCAAGGCGGGTTATGGCGAAGTGGCGGTCCAATATTTCGGCTCGGCTCATGATGTCTTGATACGGCTTGCTCCGCGGGAAGGGCTCAGCAGTGCGCAAATCAGCACCCAGGTACTAGATGCCCTGCACAAGTATTATCCCGAGAAGGTGGAAATGCGCCGCATCGAGTTTGTCGGTCCCCAGGTGGGTGATGAACTCACCGAGGATGGCGGTCTTGCCATGCTCTATGCCCTGATTGGTATTCTCATCTATGTGGCTATACGTTTCGAGAAACGCTTCGCCTTTGGTTCCGTAGTCGCTTTGATTCATGATGTCATTATTACTATGGGGGTGTTCTCTATCTTTCAGCTGGAGTTCGATCTCACGGTGCTGGCGGCGATACTGGCGGTGATCGGTTATTCCCTTAACGATACCATTGTCGTGTTTGACCGTATCCGGGAGAATTTCCGCAAGCTGCGCAAGGGGACCGCTATTGAAGTACTGAACATTTCCATCAATCAGACCCTCTCCAGGACCATTATCACTTCGTTGACAACACTGCTGGTACTGCTGGCGCTGTTTTTTCTTGGCGGCGAAATCATCCACGGCTTCGCCCTGGCACTGATTGTCGGTATCGTTGTCGGTACTTACTCTTCCATCTACATCGCCAGCGCCAGTGTGCTGGCCCTGGGAGTCAGCAAGGCAGACCTCATGCCGGTGGTTAAAGAAGGGAAGGAGATCGATGATCGTCCTTAAAAGGATTGTTACTAGTTAAGAAAGCGCTGCTTTATTCCACTGTCGTCATTCCGGCGCAGGCCGGATCAAAGCACGGGTGCGGCGAGACCTCCATCAAAATCAAAGGGCTGGGTGCCAGATCAATTGGCGTTCATAATTGCGACGCAAGGCTTCACTAAGTTTAAGTATTGACAGGGTTGGGTCCCTGGGTGTGGGGGGTCAACTGGCGGGCTGTTCAATCTGCTCAGCACCGGCCAGTTCAATGCGGTTGCGGCCCTGCCGCTTGGCCTCATAGAGTGCCTTGTCCGCTCGCTCGATCAGGTTGCCCGGTGTCTCTCCCGGGCGATAGAGGGAGATGCCGGCAGAGAAGGTGGGCATGGGGCGGGTTTCACCGTTATAGTGATAAGGGTTAGCAGCGATCCGCTGCTGTACTTTCTGCAGTGCCCGTAGTGCCCCGTGCTGATCTGTATTGGGCAGCACGACGGCAAATTCCTCGCCGCCATAGCGGGCTACCATATCGTGATGCCGAAAAATAGTCAGGATGTTGCTGGCGAAGTTGCGTAGCACTTCATCGCCGGCGGGGTGTCCATAGGTATCATTGATGGTCTTGAAGCGGTCCATATCCAGCAGAATCAGCGACAGCGGGTAACCATAACGCTGTACGCGTGCCACTTCGTCTTCCAGTCGACGCATGAAAGCGCGTCGGTTAGGCAGCTGGGTGAGCTCATCGGTGATGCTGAGGATATGTACCCGGGTCAGTTCATCGTTAAGATACTGCCCTTCGCTTTCGATGATCTGCAGATATTTGCTGGCATTGTCGAGTTTCTTCGCCAGGGCGTGATGTCCCGACATCAGCCGGGTGACCTCCTTGATCAGCGTTTCCTTAAGCGCGCCCAATTCAGTGATGCTGTCGGCCTGTCGCAGTGATTCGTGTTCGACTTCCAGCAGGACACCAAATTTCTCATTTTGTTTGATTACTTCGGTGATTTGCCGGGTCAGGTTTTCCCGTATCTTGCTGATGCGTGCCTGTTTTCCATTGTAGTGTTTGAGATGGGATTCATCGATCCCACGTTCCGCCAACAAGGCAGATTTTTCCATCGAGGGGGCTTGTGCCACCGCTTTGCTCGCTTCCACAGTGTTGCTGTCAGCTGGGATTTCCGTTGGCTGAGCGGTGGATGACTGCGCCGCGAGTGGCTCTAATGCCTGGCGGATGGCATTTTCCGGCAGTGGGATTTCTGCCGCAAGTTTCTCTGACAGCTTGTGTATCTGTTTGCTGATCGCGTGTATTTCCGTGGCGCCCAGCGGCGCGGACAGGCGTATCTTGATGAGTTTGATATGGATCAGCAGGGGTGATTCCGAGCTCAGCTGCCTGGAAAATTCATCCAGCAGCAGCAGAATCAGTTCCCGGTAGGCCTGCTGGGTTTGCCAGGAACTGGATTCGTAATCTTCGAGCACATTTTCCACATGTTCATAGATGGCTGCGCCGGTATGGCTGCTTTTCAGTGCTCGCAGCAGATGTAGCGCCCGGGGGGTAAATTCTGTAAGCGGTTTTTTTTGCATTATATATCGATCTGCTGGCAGCTATATTTTTTCATCAGTTGCAGAATCACCACCTTCGGGACAGGGAAGCCCGCGAATAACAGGGAGGTGAACAGTACACTGATGCAGCGAAATTGTGAGTCTATTATTTGACGGATTGCCCTAGTTACTCACTAACTAGCTGATTTCCAAGAAGTCTTATTATAGCATAGCGCGCCCAAAATGAACAGGTCTAGCTTTTCCTGGTTTCTATGCCGGGTTTCCCCTCCGGTGTAGCTCGCTGCTAGCGTTGTCTGTCATCTTCGGCCAGATCCGCCAGGATTTCTGGATCGCATTTAGCGGATCAGGTATTCTATGCACTTTTTCCATTTCGTGACAGGCGACTGTCGTATTGAAGGGTGAACCATGTTTGCAGCTACGATGAAAATAGCGGGATTCGATGACGAAGTCTGGTCGGCGATCAGTGCTGAAGCGCGTCGCCAGGAAGAGCATATCGAACTGATTGCCTCGGAAAATTATGCCAGCCCCCGGGTGATGGAGGCCCAGGGTTCGGTGTTGACCAACAAATATGCGGAAGGTTATCCCGGCAAGCGCTATTACGGTGGCTGCGAGAATGTTGATGCGGTTGAACAGCTGGCCATCGAGCGCGCCAAACAGTTGTTTGGCGCCGCTTATGTCAATGTCCAGCCGCATTCCGGCTCCCAGGCCAATGCGGCCGTCTATATGGCCCTGCTGAATCCCGGTGATACCATTCTGGGGATGAGCCTCGCCCACGGAGGGCACCTGACTCATGGCGCCAAGGTCAGTTTTTCCGGCAAGCTCTATCATGCGGTGCAATACGGCCTGGACAGTGAGACCGGCGAGATCGATTATGAGCAGGTGGCGGCATTGGCCCGGGAACATCGGCCGAAGATGATTGTGGCGGGATTCAGCGCCTATTCACGCGTTGTCGACTGGCAGCGTTTCCGCGAGATCGCCGATGAGGTGGGGGCCTACCTGTTCGTGGACATCGCCCATGTCGCCGGGCTGATCGCCGCTGGTTGTTATCCCAGTCCGGTGGCGCTGGCGGACATCACCACTTCAACGACCCACAAGACACTGCGTGGTCCCCGTGGCGGGATCATCATGGCCCGTGCCAATCCAGAGATCGAGAAGAAACTCAGCTCGATGGTTTTTCCCGGTACCCAGGGTGGTCCGCTGATGCATGTCATTGCCGCCAAGGCGGTCGCCTTCAAAGAGGCCTTGCAGGATGATTTCAGCGTTTATCAGCGCCAGGTGGTGGCCAATGCGCGGGTGATGGCCGCGCGTCTGCAGACGCGTGGTTACCGGATTGTCTCCGGGGGTACTGACAATCATCTTTTTCTGGTGGATTTCATCGAGCGCGGGATGACCGGTAAGGAGGCTGATCAGGCCCTTGGCACCGCCAATATCACGGTTAACAAGAACAGTGTGCCCAATGACCCCCAGTCCCCTTTTGTGACCAGCGGCATCCGTATCGGCACCCCGGCGATCACCACCCGGGGTTTCGGTGAAGCAGAGGTCGGGCAGCTGGCCGAGTGGATTTGCGATGTGCTCGATGAGCCTGGCAACGAGGCCACGATCGCCCGGGTTAAAACGCAGGTACAGGAAATCTGCCGCCGCTTCCCGGTGTATCAGCAGACATAAAGCGGCTCTCTGCGATGCGCTGCCCTTTTTGTGGTGAGGATGAAACCAAGGTGATCGATTCGCGTCTGTCCAGCGGTGGCGCTACCGTTCGGCGGCGGCGTGAATGCCAGGCCTGCGGTGAACGTTTCACCACCTTCGAAACGGCAGAGCTGGTCTTCCCCCGGATTGTCAAGAATGATGGCAGCCGGGAACCTTTTAACGAAGACAAAATGCGCCGGGGTATCCTGCGTGCGCTGGAAAAAAGACCGGTGGATATTGAGCGCATCGAATTATCTCTCAATCGCATTCGTCACCGTTTGCACGCCTGTGGCGAGCGCGAAGTACCGTCAAGACTGCTGGGTGGCTGGGTGATGGAAGAATTGCGCGAACTGGACGAGGTCGCCTATGTTCGTTTTGCCTCTGTCTATCGCAGTTTCCAGGATGTGAATGCCTTTCGTGAAGAAATCGAGCGCCTGCAAAGTGCATCCTCCCCGGAACTGCAAAGACGGCAGATGCCTCCGGTGGTGGAAAAGCGCAAAAAATAGCCGGCAGCTGCCCCACGTAGACCTGATGGAATTCAGCGAACAAGACCACCGCTTTATGGCGCACGCCTTACGGCTGGCAGCACAGGGAACGGACAGTACGGACCCCAATCCCCGGGTGGGCTGCGTGCTCGTGCGTGAAGGCAGCGTGGTTGGCGAGGGCTGGCATGAGAAGGCCGGTGGGCCACATGCCGAGATTGTGGCCTTGCGCCATGCAGGGGCTGCGGCGCGCAGCGCTGTTGCCTATGTCACTCTGGAACCCTGTTGCCATCATGGCCGTACACCGCCCTGTAGTGATGCGCTGATCGCGGCGGGGGTTAGCCGGGTGATCGTCGCCATGACGGATCCCAATCCGCTGGTGGCGGGCAAGGGGCTGGAACAATTGCAGGCGGCAGGGTTGGCGGTGGCCAGCGGTCTGGGGACGTCCCAGGCGGAGCAACTTAATCCCGGATATATACGGCGCATGCAGTCGCAGCGTCCCTGGGTGCGCTGCAAGATGGCCATGAGCCTGGATGGTGGTACAGCGAGCAGCAGTGGAGAAAGTAAATGGATTACCTCGGCGGATGCCCGGCAGGATGTGCAGCGCCTGCGGGCGCGCAGTTCGGCCATCATGACGGGTATCGGTACTGTACTGGCCGATAATCCCGCCATGAATGTCCGCCTGGGTGAGACTGGTGAGCAGCGGCAACCCTTGCGGGTGATTGTCGACAGCCAACTGCGCATGCCCTTTGGGGCCAGGATATTGCAAGTACCTGGCGAGGTCCTGATCGCAACTGCCAGCGCAGATCAACGCAGAACCCGGGCCCTGCAGCGCCCGGGGGTGCAGGTTTGTCGCTTGCCTGGCGAGGGTGGGCGCGTCGATCTCATGGCCTTGCTGGACTGTTTGGCGGCGCAACAGATCAATGAGGTGTTGCTGGAGGCTGGCGCCATATTGTCCGGTGCCATGATCAGCGCCAGACTGGTGGATGAGCTGATTGTCTATATGGCGCCACGTCTCCTGGGGGATCAGGCGCGCGGTTTGTTGGTACTGCCTGAGCTGAGACAGCTCTCGCAGGCAGTGGTGCTGACGGTGCAGGACATCCGCGCAGTGGGTGATGACTGGAGAATCACGGCGCAGGTGGTGTAGGTGACTCGCAGGCTGTTGAAATGTCCAGCCATTGCGTTTTACCTCCTGTAAAGGGAATAATTGATGATGAGCGGTTTTTTTGAAAATTAATATGTTTACCGGGATCATTCAGGCCAAAGGCAGGCTGAGACGTTGCGAGCAACGCGGTGGGGACAGACGCGTCCATCTGGATTGCGGCTTGCTGGAGCTGGCCGGTGTCAAGGCCGGGGACAGTATTGCTGTGAATGGCGTCTGTCTCACCGTGGTGGAGATTACCGGACAGGAGATCGTGGCGGACGTCTCCCGGGAAACCCTGCGTTGTACCACTTTTGCACGGCTTGCAACGGGCGCAGTGGTGAATCTGGAAAAGGCCCTGTTGCCCACGACCGCCCTGGGCGGGCATCTGGTCAGCGGTCATGTGGACGGGGTCGGCGAGGTACTGGAGAGAACCGCTGCCGCCCGTTCCTTGCAACTGCGCATCCAGGTGCCCGCTGAACTGGCCCGTTATATCGCCGCCAAAGGCTCAGTGTGCATCGATGGCGTCAGCCTGACTGTCAACACGGTAGATGACGCCGTGTTCAGCTGTAATATCATTCCGCATACACAGGTGCAAACGATTATCGGGGAATACCGGCCGGGTTGCGCAGTCAATGTGGAAGTGGACCTGGTTTCCCGCTACATCGAGCGGCTTTTGTCCGCAGGCCTGCCATCCCAGGGTGGTGCCGGTATGACGGCCGCTATGCTGGCTGTCCAGGGTTTCAACGGTGGAGAATAAGGCCGCCCGGAATGTGCCGGAATCCGCAGTGATGCTGAACAATATCGAAGAAATCATCGCCGATCTGCGCCAGGGCCGGATGGTCATCATGATGGATGACGAGGATCGCGAGAATGAAGGCGATCTGATCATGGCGGCATCTTGTGTGCAGCCGGAAGATATCAATTTTATGGCCCGCTATGGACGCGGTCTGATCTGCCTGACCCTGACCCGGGAACGTTGCGAACAGTTGCGGTTGCCTTTGATGGTCAGTGAAACCGATGCCAAGCATATGACCAATTTTACCGTTTCTATAGAGGCGGCGACCGGGGTGACCACCGGCATTTCGGCAGCGGACCGGGCGATGACGATCAAGGCGGCGGTGGCCCCGGCTGCGCAACCGGAGGATCTGATCCAGCCTGGTCATATCTTTCCCTTAATGGCCCAGGCGGGTGGCGTGCTGACCCGTGCCGGTCACACGGAGGCCGGCTGTGATCTGGCGCGGCTGGCGGGTTATGAACCCGCCAGTGTGATTGTGGAAATCCTCCATGAGGATGGCAGCATGGCGCGGCGTCCGGAGTTGGAGCGCTTCGCCCGTCAACATCATCTCAAAATTGGTACCGTAGCGGATCTGATCCGTTACCGCATGGTCCACGAAAAAACGGTGCGCCAGGTAGCGGCATGTCGTTTGCCTACCACGGCCGGGATGTTTGATCTCAAGGCCTTTGTCGATGAGGCCGATGAGCAATTGCATCTCGCCCTGGTTTATGGCTCCTTGGCAGGAGATAAACCGGTACTGGTGCGGGTGCATATGGAAGACGAACTGGATGATCTGTTCGATGTCTGCCGGCAGGACAAGAGCTGGACTTTGCAGGAAGCCATGCGCCGGGTGGTGGCTGAGGGCCGCGGGGTCATCGTGCTACTGCGGAATGGCCAGACGGTGGAACAGATGATCCGGCGTATCAGAAATGACCAAATGCGCGATCAGGGTGTGGTACTGCCGCGGCCGCAGCAGGATGCCGAATTACGCACCTATGGTATTGGCGCACAGATTCTGGTTGAGCTGGGGGTGGGGGCTATGCGGGTGTTGGGGACGCCCAGAAAATTACACGCCTTGTCAGGATTCGGTCTGGATATTGTCGAGTATATCGGACATGATGGTTGAGCAGCCGGTGGTTGCCAGAACAGGTTTTGTTAACAGGGGACACTATGGGAAACATTCAGGAAATCAGCGGTGATCTGACCCTCAGTGAAGTACGCGTTGCGATCGCAGCGGCGCGCTTCAACAGCTTTATTGTCGATCAGCTGCGCAGTGGTTGTGTGGATACGTTGAAACGACAGGGTATTGCAGCAGACAATATTACCGTTGTACAGGTCCCCGGAGCCTTCGAGCTGCCACTGGTATGCAAACGCCTGGCGGTCAGCCGGCGTTATGATGCGATTATCGCCCTGGGGGCCGTGATTCGCGGGAGTACTCCTCATTTCGAATATGTTGCGGGGGGCTGCGCGCGTGGGCTTGCCGGGGTATCCATGGAATTTGATCTGCCAGTCGCTTTCGGCGTGCTGACGGTGGATAC
The DNA here is from genome assembly GCA_964519605.1 of uncultured Gammaproteobacteria bacterium. Classification (GTDB taxonomy): domain Bacteria; phylum Pseudomonadota; class Gammaproteobacteria; order SZUA-140; family SZUA-140; genus CAZFJS01. The sequence continues at coordinate 4,303 of CAZFJS010000002.1, read as the reverse complement.
GATCGAACAGGCCGTAGAGCGGGCAGGCACCAAGGCGGGAAACAAGGGCGCCGATGCAGCGCTGACAGCACTGGAAATGATCAGCCTGATGCGCGCTCTGGATGCCGAATGATGATCTTGACGCAGCGGGCGGATGGCCGCAGCCATTCATGAAGCGCTCACGCAGCTGGGCGCGGCGTTGCGCTGTGCAGGCCCTTTATCAGTGGCAGTTGGCTGGTGACGAACAGGCCGATGCCGATTTGAGTTTTCTTGCTGCGGATGATGCCGACAGGGTGAACCGCAGCTATTTCCGGGAATTACTGCAGCAAGTGACCGGCCGTACGGTAGAGCTGGACCAGCTGATCGCTCCCTTGCTGGATCGGCGGCTGGAGGAGGTCGATCCGGTGGAGCGCGCCATTTTGCGGGTGGGAGGCTGCGAGCTGGCCTGGCACGCGGAGATCCCCTACCGGGTGGTAATCAATGAGGCAGTGGAGCTGGCCAAGGTCTTCGGCGCCGAGCATGGACACAAATATGTCAATGGTATTCTCGACAAACTTGCGCATCAGTTGCGTGAGACAGAAACGGCTGCCGCCAGATAGCCGGTGGTCAGTGCGTTCAGGGAGGGATAGATCTGCGCGCAATGTCGTGGGGTGTTTTCTCAGCCGTGTCCGCAGCCTGTTCCATGAGCCTGTCTGAGTTCGATCTTATCCGTGAATTTTTCAGTACGCCTGGCCTGCCGCCGCGTGATGATGTGGTTCGCGGTATCGGTGATGATGGGGCAGTGCTGCAGGTACCGGCGGACAGAGAATTAGTGCTGTCTCTGGACACCCTGGTGGCAGGGGTGCATTTTCCCGTGGACACCCCACCCGAAGACGTGGGTTATAAGGTCCTGGCCGTCGGTCTGAGCGACCTGGCCGCCATGGGCGCGGAGCCTGCCTGGGCCACGCTTGCCCTCACCCTGCCGGGCATCGACAGGCAGTGGCTCAAACAGTTTAGTCAGGCTTTGCTGCAGCTTGCCGGTGCCTATCAGATGCAGCTGGTGGGTGGTGATACCACCCGGGGCCCCCTGACAATCAGTCTGCAGGTGCATGGTTTCGTACCCCGTGGCACGGCCTGTTATCGTAGCGGTGCGCAGCGTGGCGACCTGGTCTGTGTGACCGGCACCCTGGGTGACGCCGGGCTGGCCTTGCATGCCATGAAACAAGCGAGCTGCCGGGATAGCCTGCATTACCAGCAACTACTGGATCGCCTGCAGCGACCACAGCCCCGGGTCAGGGCGGCGCTGGCAATCCGCCATCTGGTGCATGCCATGATCGATATTTCCGACGGACTGCTTGCCGACCTGGGCCATATCCTGGCCCTGAGCGGTGTCGGTGCCTGCCTGTATGTTGACCGGGTGCCACTGTCCCAATCCTTTGTCAGCATGCGTGATTGCCTGGAGAAGCTGCACTGGTTGGATGTCGCCCTGTCTGCGGGTGACGATTATGAGCTCTGTTTTACAGTCGCCCCGGATCAGCTGCAGACAGTACAGCAGCAACTGTCTGCCGCCGGTTGTGTCTGCAGTTGCGTCGGGGAGATTGTGGACGGAGCGGGGCTGCAGTGCAGGCATGAAGACGGTCGACCGTTTCAGCCGAGCGCTACCGGTTTTGATCACTTTGCCGCGGCTGCCAGTACGGATTCATGAAGCGCAATTCGGTCCCTGCCAGCGTATGGCGTAACCCGGTCCATTTTCTTGCTTTCGGTTGTGGCAGTGGGGCGGCGGGATATGCACCGGGCACCTGGGGTACGTTGGCGGCGATTCCCGTGTATTACCTGCTGCAGGGGCTGCCCCTATTCTGGTACCTGAGTATTATTCTGTGTCTGTTCTTGCTCGGGGTGTGGCTCTGCGAGCGTACGGCCAGAGACATCGGGGTCCATGACCATGCCGGTATCGTCTGGGATGAGATCGTCGGTTACCTGCTGACCATGACGGCAGCGCCCCGCGGGTTTTTATGGGTGGCGGTTGGTTTTGCCGCATTTCGCCTGTTTGATATCTGGAAGCCCTGGCCGGTGCGTTGGTGCGACCGGCGGGTTGGTGGCGGGCTGGGCATTATGCTGGATGATGTCCTCGCTGCGGTCTATGCCTGGCTGCTTCTGCAACTGGTGGCCACAGTCAGCCTGGGGTGAATAGAGGGCCCTAGTTCACCGCGATTTTATCCGCGTCATCCAGCCAGGCGGTGAGTTCCTGCGCCAGGAGTGGTTTGCTGATGTAATAGCCCTGGGCCTGGTCACATTCCAATTGCTGCAACATTTGCCAGATTTCGGCAGAGACGACACCTTCGGCTATGACCTGCAGGCCCATATTATGGGCCAGGTCGATGGTTGACTTGACGATGATGCCATTGTCCGTATTAGCCAGCATATCGGCGATAAAGGATTGATCGATTTTGATGATATCCAGGGGGAGTTTTTGCAGCGAAGACAAGGATGAGTAACCCGTGCCGAAATCATCAATAGCAAGCATGATGCCACGCTGGTGGAATTGCTGCAGAATCGCCTGTGTACTGACGGGGTCCGAGATGATCGCACTCTCAGTGAGTTCCAGCATCAGTTTGCCTGGCGGCAGATTGAAGTCATCGATGATTTTCATCAGTTGCCTGGGGTGTTCCCTGTCATGCAGGCTGCGTGGCGAGAGATTGATGGCAACCCTGAGATCATAGCCCTGCTTTTGCCACTGGCAGCATTGCCGGGCTGCCTCTGATAACACCCAGCGGGTCAATGGTTTAATCAGGTTGGCCTGCTCTGTCAGGGTGATGAAGTCATGGGGCATGATGAGCCCTCTCCGCGGGTGATGCCAGCGCACCAGGGCTTCCACTGTCTCTGTTCCGCCATCCTCGAAGTTGACGATGGGCTGATAGACCAGGTGCAGTTCGCCCTGTTCAATGGCGTGGCGTAGGTCCCACATCAGTGACAGGCGGCCGAGGCTGTTTTTGTCCTGGGCAGCATCGTATAGCGTATAGTCCAGATTGTTATTTTTGGCGATGTACATGGCGACATCTGCATGTCGCATCAGCAGCGCACTGTCTACACCGTGTTGGGGGAAGATGGCGATGCCGATGCTCATGCCCACTGTGTAGGGCCGGTTCTCGAAGAAGAAGGGCTGATCCAGGCAACCGATGATTTTGTTGGCGATTTCGGCGGCATGTCTGCTGTCCCGAATGGTCGGCAGGATGATGCAGAACTCATCGCCGCCGAAGCGGGCGATAGTATCAGACTTTCGCAGCAGGGCGGCAATACGGGAAGAGACCTGCTGCAGCAGCAGATCGCCATAGTGGTGTCCCAGCGTGTCATTGATGGCCTTAAAGCCATCCAGGTCGATCATCAGCAAGGCCAGCAGGCGGTCTTCCCTCTGGGCGGATAGCAGCGCCTGCCGCAGCCGGTCCAGCAGCAGGACGCGGTTGGGAAGGCCGGTCAGGGCATCGTGCAGCGACTGGTATTCCAGCTCCCGATTGTGTCTGACCAGCTCTTGCCGCATGGTCTCAAAATCGGTGACGAGGCTGCTGATTTCACTGATTGAGGTGTTGACACCCAGGGGATGGTCATAACTTCCGGAGGCGATCTCTCTGGCATCTTTGCGCAGGCTGCGCAGTGGATGGGTGATCAACGGGCCGAAAATAAATGATGACAGCAGAATCAGGAGCACATAGCCAACGGTCAGATAAAAACACAGCCACTTGATGTTTTGGATGTCTTCGACGATGGGTTTTTCGTTATAGCCCAGGCGCAACAGGTAGGCGACACCATCGAGATGGTTGCTCGGCAGGGGCACGGCGATGTAGAAGACATTATCGCCGTGCTGACCGAAATGGCGATCTTCTCTAAAAGGGAGGGCAGTGTTTTTGACGGTTGCCGCACTGCCGGTTTTTTCATGGAGCGCCACCAGTTCGGCGAACACGTATTGCTTGTCGGCGGTCAGGTCGGCAAGTAATTCGCCGATCAGGGCCGGAGTTTCGGCGTAGTCGATGGATTCGGCAATCAGGTGGGAGTCCAGCCTGACGCGGTCAACGAACTTGGATTCAAAGCTTTCCTTGACCAGGTAGATCACACTGATATAGAGGAGCGGTGTCAACAGGGCGTGAACCGCCAGTCCGCCCAGAACAATGCGGCCGGTCAGGGTATTGAAAAAGTTTTTTATTCCCGCCAAGCAGCGCATTATGCAATGGTGGCGATGCCAGGGAAATGGATGGTTGCCTGAATGATTCGATTGTTCAGTACGACGGTCATGGGGGGTATCGACATCATGGCATTTTTCCGTGCTGTTGCTTATATCCAGTTAGTGATGCGC
>CAZFJS010000001.1:24552-40963 GCA_964519605.1 uncultured Gammaproteobacteria bacterium | reverse complement strand
TGAAGGCCTCGCTTTCGCTGACCTGTTCTCCCTCCCTGAAGATCCGCGTATGGAGTAGATAGCGTTCCTCGGCGAGGTATTTTCCGGCCAGGATGGCGTCCAGGTGTTGCAGCATGGTATCCGGAGAGATGTCGGTCAGGAAGCCGAGGTGGCCCAGATTGATACCCACCAGGGGGACATCGAAACCGGCCAGGGAGCGGGCGGCATTCAGCAAGGTGCCATCGCCCCCGACCACGATGGCCAGGTCGCACAGTCGTCCCAGCTCAGTGCGGTCGCCGGTTTCCAGCTGGTGCCTGGGCAGCAGCTCGGCGGTGCCTTCATCGAGGATGACCCGCAGGCCCTTGCAGTGCAGATGATCACTCAGGGCCATCACTGTTTCGCCGACGCCGGAATCGCTGTATTTGCCGATGATGCCGATGGTTGAGAAGCCGGTTTGGGTCATGGCGCCTGATTAATTCAAAGAAACTCAAACGTTAACATGTCATTCAGGGAATTACCAACAACAGCGTCTTGCCGTCGAGGCCTCAGTGTTGCTGTGGGGCGCAGGGCGGCCTTTCATCTTGACAGTTTCATGGCGAGTTGCTAATTTCTTCAACACATTCCATAGAACACTTTTGGTCTCTCCAGTAACGCTTTGAAATAGCAGTCACTAATCTGAATGAATCGTGATCCGGGAAATTAACGAACGCTCCCAGCATTTGTTAAAGGTGCTGATCGAGGATTATATCCGCGAGGGCCACCCTGTGGGCTCCAGGAAGCTGGCGCAGGATCCCCGTCTGAATCTGAGTCCGGCCTCAATCCGGAGCATTATGGTCGATCTGGAGGCGCTCGATCTGGTGAGCTCACCTCATACCTCGGCGGGTCGGGTGCCCACCCCCAAGGGTTACCGGATGTTTGTGGATTCCCTGCTGACCATCCAGCCACTGGATGAGGCACATATTCAGCGCCTGCAGTCACAGTTCAGCGGCGATGAATCGATCCATGATGTGGCGGCGATCGTGTCCCGTCTGTTGTCCGATGTCAGCAGCATGGCGGGGGTGGTGATGCTGCCACGCCGGGAGCGTCTGACCCTGCGGCATATCGAATTCATGCCCCTGTCCGGGAACCGGGTGCTGGTGATTCTGGTGATCAGCGACCAGGAGGTGGAGAATGCCATCATCCATACCCGGCGCAGTTACACGCCGGCGGAGCTGCAGCAGGTGGCCAACTGCCTCAATGGTATGTTTGCCGGCAAGGATCTTTCAGTGGTGAGACGGCAGTTGCTGAAGGAGTTGCGCAGTACCCGCAAGCAGATGGATCGGATCATGCAGGCCGCCATTACGATGGCCGAGCAGATCTTTGAGAAGAACGACGATGACGAGGATCTCATCCTCTCCGGTGAGACCAATCTGATGGATTTCGATGAATTGTCCAATGTGGAAACCCTGCGCGAGCTGTTTGATGCTTTCAATGAGAAACGCCGGGTGCTGAACATTCTGGATCAGTGTCTGCGTACCCGTGGGGTGCAGATCTTCATCGGCGAGGAATCCGGCTATGATGTCCTGGACGAATGCAGCATGGTGACCTGTCCCTATCAGGTGGATGGCAAGGTGCTGGGTGTGCTGGGTATCATCGGACCCACCCGCATGGCCTATGAGCGGGTCATCCCCCTGGTGGATATCACGGCCAAACTGGTCAGTGCTGCCTTGAATCCCTCCTGAAAGGCCCTATCTTTAGACTTTAACCGCAGTTTAGTTTGATATTTGCACTGAAATTGCATACATTGCACCGGGCTTTGTATGGGCAATTCATCGTGCGGTGACTTGTCCCCTGCGGTTTTTCTGATACGGGGAGGCCGGAACAACGGCTTGGCAAAGTGGAGATTGATAGAATGAACGAAGAAAACGAGTCCCTGGGGACAGACCAGCAGCAGGCGGAGAACAGCACTGATCCGGCGGTTGAGGGGGATAGGGGCAAATCCGGTGAGACGGGGGAGGCTACTCACGAGGAGCTTCTGCTGACCCTGCAGGATGCCCAGGCGAAGGCTGACGAGTATTGGAACCAGCTGTTGCGGGCGCAGGCGGAACTGGATAATTTTCAGCGGCGTTCCCGGCGGGAGCTGGAGAATGCCCATAAATTCGCCCTGGAAAAGATCGTGAGGGAGTTATTGCCGGTCATTGACAGTCTGGAACTGGGGCTGGCAGCGGCGGCGCAGGATCAGGATGCCGCTGATGCATCCAGGTTGCGTGAGGGCATGGAACTCACCTTGAAAATGCTGTTATCGGCCACCGAGAAGTTCGGTGTCAAGGTTGTTGATCCGGTCGGTGAGGTCTTCAATCCCGAGCTGCATCAGGCGATGACCACCCAGTCTAGCGCCGAGGTTGCGCCGAATACCGTGCTCTCGGTTTACCAGAAGGGCTATCTGCTCAATGACCGCCTGATCCGGCCTGCTATGGTGGTGGTGGCTGCGGCGGGAAAGCCGGCGGGGCATGAGTCTGCAGAAAATGACGGGGAAAAACCGGCAAAAATTGACGAACATGCTTGAAAGTATTGTTAGCGCCCCAATATTTGCCTATAAGCGGATCGCAATTGAGTCCGGTTGGCTGCAATAAGGAATGACAGACGGAGAATATCGACAATGGGAAAAATTATTGGAATTGACCTGGGGACCACAAATTCTTGTGTGGCCGTCATGGAGGGGTCCAGTCCCCGGGTAATTGAGAACAGCGAGGGTGGACGTACCACGCCATCGGTTGTCGCCTATACGGAGGACGGCGAGGTGCTGGTGGGGCAGGCGGCCAAGCGCCAGGCAGTCACCAATCCCAGCAACACCCTGTTCGCCATCAAGCGTCTGATCGGGCGTAAGTTCGACGAGGAAGTGGTGCAACGCGACATCAAGCTGGTGCCCTACAAGATCGTCAAGGCGGATAATGGCGATGCCTGGGTGGAAGTGAAGGGCAAGAAGATGGCTTCTCCGGAGGTCTCGGCCCGGATTCTGATGAAAATGAAGAAAACAGCCGAGGATTATTTGGGTGAGGAAGTCACGGAAGCCGTGATCACCGTACCGGCCTATTTCAATGACTCACAGCGTCAGGCTACCAAGGATGCCGGGCGGATCGCCGGGCTGGAGGTCAAGCGTATCATCAATGAGCCCACAGCGGCGGCACTGGCCTATGGCATGGACAAGAAGCGCGGCGATTCCAAGGTCGCTGTGTATGACCTGGGTGGTGGTACTTTCGATATTTCTATTATTGAAATTGCTGAGATTGAAGGAGAACATCAGTTCGAGGTGCTGGCCACGAATGGTGACACCTTTCTCGGCGGTGAGGACTTCGATACCCGGTTGATCGACTATCTGGCCGAGGAATTCAAGAAAGACAGCGGTGTGGATCTGCACAACGATCCCCTGGCTTTGCAGCGCCTGAAGGAGGCTGCGGAGAAGGCCAAGATCGAACTGTCGACCAGCCAGCAGACCGATGTCAACCTGCCTTATATTACGGCGGATGCCAGCGGTCCCAAACATCTCAATATCAAGGTAACCCGGGCCAAGCTGGAATCACTGGTGGAGGGTTTGGTGCAGCGTACTATCGAGCCCTGCAAACTGGCACTCGACGATGCCGGGCTGAAAAGCGCGGATATCGATGATGTGATTCTGGTGGGGGGGCAGACCCGCATGCCGCTGGTGCAGGAGTCGGTACAGAATTTCTTCGGCAAGGAGCCCCGTAAGGATGTTAATCCGGATGAGGCTGTGGCCGTGGGCGCCGCCATTCAGGCGGGCGTGCTGGGTGGCGAGGTCAAAGATGTTCTGTTACTGGATGTGACCCCCCTGTCTCTGGGGATCGAGACCCTGGGTGGTGTGATGACCAAGTTGATCGAGAAAAATACCACGATCCCCACCAGGGCATCACAGGTCTTTTCTACTGCGGATGATAATCAGACTGCGGTGACGGTGCATGTGCTGCAGGGTGAGCGTGAGCGCGCCGATGCCAACAAGTCCCTGGGGCGTTTTGATCTGGCGGATATTCCCCCGTCACCGCGCGGGATGCCACAGATTGAGGTCTCCTTCGATATCGATGCCAACGGTATTCTGAATGTGTCGGCCAAGGACAAGGCTACCGGGAAGGAGCAGTCTATCGTGATCAAGGCCTCCAGTGGTCTGGCGGAGGATGAAATTGAGCGCATGGTCAAGGATGCCGAGGCACATGCCGAAGAGGATCGTAAATTCCACGAGTTAGTGGGGGTGCGTAACCAGGCCGACAACATGATCCATGCTGCCAGGAAAGCGCTGGAAGATCTGGGCGACAAGGTGGAGGCTGATGAGAAAAGCAAGGTGGAAGAAGCCATCGCAGGGCTGGAGGAAGCCCTCAAGGAAGACAATAAGGATCTGATCGAGGAAAAAACAAGGGTACTGGCGGAGGCCTCGGGCAAGGTCGCCGAACGGGCCTATGCGCAGGAAGGTGGTGAGCAGGCGCAGCAGACGGCGGCAGGTGCTGAAGGGGGTACTGCCTCGGCGGAAGCCGAAGCCAAAGCCAAAGCCAACAAGGAAAATGTTGTGGATGCTGAGTTTGAGGAAGTTAAGGAAGACAAGAAATAACTTGATGTGATGTAAGGCGTGAAACACGGGGCGGAAGGCAGGGTGCCTTCCGCCCCGTGTTTCACGTTTAATGATTATCTCCTGATAACGTCAAAGAATAAGTGTGGGTATGTCGAAGCGGGATTACTATGAAACTCTGGGGGTGGCGCGGAATGCCAGTGAGGCCGAGCTGAAGAAGGCCTATCGGCGCCTGGCAATGAAGTATCATCCGGACCGCAATCCGGGTGACAAGACGGCAGAGGAAAGCTTCAAGGAGGCCAAGGCGGCCTATGAAGTGTTGTCGGACCCACAAAAACGGGCGGCCTATGACCAGTTCGGTCATGCCGGTGTTGATTCCGCTGCCGCAGGCGGAGGCGGTTTTCGTTCCGGCGGCAACTTCAGCGATATCTTCGATGATGTCTTCGGTGATATTTTTGGTGGTGGCCGCGCGGGAGGGGGCAGAACGCAGTCTTTCCGCGGTTCCGATCTGCGCTATGACCTGGACCTCAGCCTGGAAGAAGCGGTGCAGGGCGCCACCGTCAAGGTCCGGATTCCGACCCAGGTCAAGTGCAAAAGCTGCCACGGCAGCGGCGCTAAAAAAGGCACCAGCCCCTCGGTTTGTACCACCTGTGGCGGGCAGGGACAGGTGCGCATGCAGCAGGGATTCTTCTCTATTCAGCAGGCCTGTCCGCGCTGCAAGGGCAGTGGCAAGATTATTACCGAACCTTGCCCGACCTGTCATGGTCATGGCCGCACTCAGGAAAGCAAAATGCTCTCGGTCAAGATCCCGGCGGGGGTGGATAGCGGTGACCGTATCCGCTTGTCCGGCGAGGGTGAAGCCGGTGAGAACGGTGGTCCGGCGGGCGATCTCTATGTGCAGGTCCGGGTGAGGCCACATCCGATTTTTTCCCGTGAGGGCAATAATCTTTATTGCGAAATGCCAATCAGTTTTGTTACGGCAGCGCTGGGTGGGGAACTGGAAGTGCCGACCCTGGGCGGACGGGTGAAGTTGAAGGTGCCACCGGAAACCCAGACGAGCAAGGTATTCCGCTTACGTGGCAAGGGGGTGAAGTCCATTCATGAGCACGGGGTGGGGGATCTCCTCTGCAGGGTGGTGGTGGAGACACCGGTGCATCTCAGTCAGAAGCAGAAGGAATTGCTGCAGGCCTTTGAAGACACCTTGCAGGCCCGTGATGAAAAGCACAATCCCAAGGCCCGTTCCTGGCTGGACGGTGTCAAAAAATTCTTTGAAGATCTGAAGCTGTAAGGGCGGATGAGCAAGCTGAAAGCGCCGAGAATTGCGGTGACCGGTGCCTCCGGTCGTATGGGCAGGTGCCTGATAGAGGCGTGCCTGGAGGCGGATGCAGGCGTCACTCTGAATGCTGCCCTGGAGCGGCCCGGAAGTGATGCCATTGGCTGTGATGCGGGCAGTCTTGCGGGGCTGGGTGCGCAGGGCCTGTTGATCGTCGATCACTTCGATCAGTTGACGGATGTCTTCGATGTGCTGATCGATTTTAGTCGCCCGGAGGCGAGCATGGCCAATCTTGCCTGGTGCGCTGCACACGGGCGGCGCATGGTGATTGGCACCACTGGTTTTTCCGAGGCGCAGCGTAATGAAATTGCCGCTTATGGCAAACGGATACCCATAGTTTTGGCACCCAACATGAGTGTGGGGGTGAATCTTTGTTTCAAGCTACTGGATATTGCCGCCCGGGTGCTGGGTGACAGTGTCGATATCGAGGTGGTCGAGGCCCATCATCGCCACAAGGTGGACGCCCCCTCCGGTACCGCCTTGCGCATGGGTGAGATTGTGGCGCAGGCCCTGCAGCGGGATTTACCGGATTGCGCCGTCTATGGTCGTGAGGGTTATACCGGTGAACGAGACCGCAAGACCATTGGTTTTTCTACCATCCGGGCCGGCGATATCGTTGGCGAGCACCAGGTCATGTTTGCCGATGTCGGCGAGCGAGTGGAAATTGTCCACAAGGCCTCCAGTCGTATGACTTTTGCCCGCGGGGCCCTGCGGGCGGCCCGTTGGCTGATGGACTTCGATGCCGGCCTGTATGATATGCAGGATGTACTGGGCTTGCGCTGAGCCCTGATTGTCCCGCCATGATTGGCATTCAGACATGCCTGCTGGATGCGCCGGCCAACTGGATTGAAGCAGCGCGGTGGTAGTTCGCCCGTAGTGACGGCGCCTACAAGGGAAATCATTATAATGAAAATAATCAGGGTGAAAATATGGCCGCTGCTGGTAATTTGTCTGCTGGCATGGTCAGGCCTGCTGCAGGCGGGCACACTTTCCCGCAGTGACAACGGTGTCCTCGGTCGCTGGTTCGAGGCCAGCATCGATGGCGGAGTCGAATATTTTCGCTGGCAGGAGTTCGATAGCCGGGGCCGGCGTTTACTCACCGAGCAGGGACCGCGCTATGTGCTGGAAGCCTTCCTGGGTAATAGATTGCGTCAGGGCCGCTTGCCACTCTATGGCATCAAGCTGCGGGGCTATGCCGGTGATGTGGATTACGATGGCCAGGATTCCAACGGCATCTTCACCAGCTCGGATACGACTTACCGGGGCTGGGGGGCGGAGCTGCAGGGTGGTTACCGTTTCCCTGTCACGGCGACTTTTTCTCTGGATGCGCTGCTGGCGGCTGGTGTGGATGACTGGCGGCGGGATATCGATAATAGTATTAATGCCAATGGCGGGGCTGTGGGCGGCTTTACGGAAGATTATACCGTCTACTATGGCCGGCTTGGTCTGGGTGCGCTGTGGTCGGCCGGCTGGGCGGATCATTATCTGCAGGCTGGCGCCAAACGGCCCTGGTCCATTAGTGAGGATCCCGGTGCTCTGAATATCACGCTGTCTCCGGGCGAGGCGTGGTCTGCCTTTGTATCCTATGAAGTGCGCTTCCGGCGCCTTGGCCTGGGCCGTCCCTTTGTCCGCTTTTATTACGACAGCTACCGTTTCAGGAAATCCTCCAGCGAGCGGGTTAGTCTGGCGCCTCCATTTGGCTCGGGTTTTGTCAATCAGCCGGAAACAGATCTTGACGTGCTGGGCTTTGGTCTGGGCTATTCTTTCTGAGCAGACCGCTGTTTTTCGCGGTCTGTTGAGGGGCGGGTGATGCGGGCGGTTTTGACGGCATTGTCCGCAACCTGCAGGATTTCAATCGTATAGCCGGCAATACGCAGGCTGGTGGCCGGCGCGGGAATGGTTTCCAGATATTCAGTAATCAGCCCGTTCAATGTCTTGGGGCCTGCCGTCGGCAGACGCCACTGCATTGTGCGGTTCAGGGCGCGGATATTGGCACTGCCATCCACCAGGAAAGTGCCGTCTTTCTGGGGAATCACATCCTTGATGGTGGCTGATATATCAGTGGTGAATTCGCCGACGATTTCTTCCAGGATATCCTCCAGGGTAATCAGGCCTTCGATGTCGCCGTATTCATCCACCACCAGGCCGACCCGCCGGCGTTGGCGCTGAAAATTCAGCAACTGTGTATTCAGTGGAGTGCCTTCCGGAACGAAATAGGTCTCTTTGGCCACACTGAGGAGTTGTTCTTTGGAGAAATCCCCCTTGACGATCAGTGGCAAAACATTGCGTATATGCAGAACGCCGATGATCTCATCGATATCATCGCGATAGAGCGGCAACCGGGTGTACTGGCAGTTATGCAGCAGGGTCACGATTTCTTCGGTGGTATCGTCGAGATCAATGCCAAAGATTTCGTTGCGTGGGATCATGATGTCTTCGACCGTGACCTTTTCCAGGTCGAGTATATTCAGCAGCATTTTCTGGTGTTTCCTGGGGATCAGTGCGCCTGCTTCGTCTACCACGGTGCGCAATTCGTCGCTGCTGAGTTGCTGAATAGCGTCCTCTCTGGGGGATACGCCCACCAGTCGCAGCAGGTTGTTGGCGATAGCATTGATGATCCATACCAGGGGATAACAGATCATCAGCAAGGGTTTGATGATGAATGCGGCCGGAAAGGCAATGCGCTCCGGGTGTAAGGCTGCCATGGTTTTCGGGGTCAGCTCAGCGAAAATGAGAATGATGAAGGTCAGGATGCCGGCTGCCGCTGCAATCCAGTTTTCCCCAAAATAGCGCAAGGCGATCAGGGTGGTGATGGAGGAGGCCAGGATGTTGACGAAGTTATTGCCTAACAGAATAATGCCGATGAGACGGTCGGGCCGTTCCAGAAGTTGCGAGGCCAGCATCGCGCTGCGGTGTCCTGCCTGAACCAGATGCCGCAGGCGGTATCTGTTCAGACGCATCATGGCGGTTTCCGCGGCGGAGAAAAAGGCGGACAGGAAAATCAGCAGAACCAGGATAGTGATCAGGCTCCTGAGGGAGATCTCAGTCATGGCCGAGGCGCTGAGGGGTGCCGCTGCGTCGCTGTGGCGGATACACCGGTGTCAGTGCCCAAGAATGATTTCCAGCACCAACTTGCTGCCCAGGTAAGCGAAGGCGAGAGAAATGAAGCCCCCCAGTGTCCAGCGGATGGCGGTTTTCCCCCGCCATCCGTAGCGCCAGCGGCCCCACAGCAGCGTCGCATAGACCCCCCAGGCCAGTACCGACAGCACGGTCTTGTGTACCAGATGCTGGGTCAGCAGATTGTCGATATAAATTGCGCCGGTAATCAACGACAGGCTTTGCAGCACGAAGCCCAGGGTCAGCATCTGAAACAGCAGGGTCTCCATGGTTTGCAGGGGGGGCAGCGCCCGGATCAGGCCGCCTGGATGCTTGTTATGCAGGTGACGGTCCTGAATGGCGAGCAGCATGGCCTGCAAGGCCGCGATACTGAGCAGACTGTAGGCGATGATGGAGAGCAGGATATGGATGTCCAGGTGTTTCTCGTTGGTGGGCAGGAAATGCTGCGTGGGAATGCCATGCTCCAGCAGGATTGCCAGTGCTGCCAGCGGTAGAATGACGATGCCGAGATTTTCCACCGGTTTGCTGAATGCCGTGATCAGAAACAGCAGGGCGATCAGGCCCGATAACAGGGAGAGCGCATGAAAAAACCCGAAATTGATGCCGTTTGGCGTGAAGATATTTTCTGACAGAATAAGCATGTGCATGGTGGTGCCCAGCAGGGCTAATGCCAGGGGTAGGGCTTTTCCTGCCGGTGCCTGCCCGGACAGGCGTCGCCAGAGCAAAAATCCGGCGGCCAGATAGCTCAGAATAGCCAGCAAACTGATCAGGGTGTAGTGCATTTTTGACTGGGATTGTGATTGTCTGCTAATAATGGCATAAAGCGGTGTTTAGAGAAATAGAGCGCTGATGACTGATCATTGAAGATCTGTTAAAACAGGCCGATATTATATTAATAACACTAGCAGAGCCAGAATTTCTGCTGGCTGCGGCAAACACAGGCTGATCGACAGCCCGGGTGGCAATCGCGCAAAGGGCGTTGAGGACTGAAAAATGAAGCTGAGAGTATTGGGCAGCAGTGGTGGCATCGGGGGAGCGCTGCGGACCACTTCCTTTCTGATCGACGATGATATCCTGATTGATGCCGGTACCGGCATCGGTGAGCTGAGTCTCACGGAAATGGAGAAGATTCGCCATGTATTTCTGACCCATACCCACCTGGATCATATCGCCTGTCTGCCATTGATGGTGGACAGCATGTTTCCCAAGATCAGGCAACCCATCGTGATTCATGCCCAGGCCGTGACCATCGAGGTGTTGCAGGAGCATATCTTTAACTGGCATATATGGCCGGATTTCGCCACCTTGCCGACAGAGAATAATCCGGTGATGCGCTATGAATCGCTGGAGCCAGGCGAGAGTTGTGAGCTCGACGGTCGCAGATTCGAGATGATTGCGGTGAATCACATTGTTCCCACCGTCGGCTATTGTATCGTATCCACTGACGGCGGGGTATTGGCGTTCAGTGGCGATACGACCAGCAACGATACTTTCTGGGAGGCGCTGAACCGGCATGATCGTCTGGACAAGCTGATTGTCGAGGCCGCCTTTGTCGATGCCTTTGAAGAACTCAGCATCAAGGCGCGTCATTACTGCCCCCGCCTGCTGGCGGAGGATCTGGAAAAATTGCGCCATCAACCCCAAATCTATATCAGCCATAATAAGCCGGCAGAAGAAGAAAGAATCATCGCGGAACTCAGGGCGGCGGTTCCGGACCGCGAGCTGAGCCCGCTGCTTGGCGGCATGGAACTGGATATCTGATCCGACAACTTTTAGCGCAACGCTAAGCCTGGTCCTCATATTTGAGGAAGCCCCTTCCTTTGTCCCGGTTGGTGCCGGAAGAAAGTAGCGCTCCGGAGATGCCTTAACTTAGCTGCAGATTGCGTGTATTATGGCGCTTTTCCTGACAGCGACACAAAGCCTGATTAACCATGTTTGATTCTCTGAGCGATCGTCTCGGCCAGACCCTGAAAAATCTGCGGGGTCAGGGCCGTCTGACGGAAAATAATATCAAGGATGCCCTGCGTGAGGTGCGTATGGCCTTGCTGGAGGCAGATGTCGCCTTGCCGGTGGTGCGGGATTTCGTTAGCCGCGTGCAGCAGCGGGCGATTGGCCAGGAAGTGTTGCAGAGTTTGACGCCCGGGCAGGCGCTGATCAAGATCGTCCAGGAAGAGTTGACGGCGGTCATGGGGGAAGCCAGCGCGCCGTTGAACTTCAATGTGACGCCGCCGGCTATTATCCTGATGGCAGGTTTGCAGGGGGCCGGCAAGACGACGACAGTCGCCAAGCTGACCCGCTGGCTGCAGGAAACACAGAAAAAATCGGTGCTGGTAGTGAGTGCCGATATCTATCGCCCCGCTGCCATCAAACAGCTGGAAACCCTGGCGGCAGAGGTCGGGGCGACTTTTCATCCCAGTGACAGCTCGCAGAAACCGGTGGAAATCGCCCGGGGGGCAGTGGATTATGCCCGCAAGCATTTTATCGATGTGGTCATTGTTGATACTGCCGGCCGTCTGCATATTGATGAAGCCATGATGGCCGAGATTAAGGCGCTTCACCAGGCGCTGAATCCGGCGGAAACCCTGTTTGTCGTGGACAGCATGACCGGGCAGGATGCTGTCAATAGCGCCCGGGCCTTTGGTGAGGCGCTCCCCCTGACCGGTGTGATTCTCACCAAGACCGATGGTGATGCCCGGGGCGGTGCCGCCCTGTCGGTACGGCAGATCACCGGTAAACCGATCAAATTCATGGGGGTTGGTGAGAAAACTACAGCGCTGGAAGTTTTTCATCCCGACCGCGTGGCCTCCCGTATTCTGGGGATGGGCGATATTCTCAGCCTCATCGAAGAGGCTGAGCAGAAAATCGACCGCAAGAAGGCGGAAAAGATCGCCAAAAAACTCAAACGCGGCAAGGGTTTCAATCTGGAGGATTTTCTTGATCAGTTGCAGCAGATGCGCAATATGGGGGGCATCAGCAGCCTGCTGAGCAAGTTGCCGGGCATACCCCAGCTGCCCAGGGAGGCGGCGAGCCAGGTGGATGACAGGAGTTTTGTTCATATGGAAGCGATGATCAACTCCATGACCCTGCAGGAGCGGCGTTTTCCGGAGGTGATCAAGGCTTCACGCAAACGGCGTATTGCCGCCGGTGCCGGTGTTCAGGTGCAGGAGGTCAATCGCCTGCTGAAGCAATTTGCACAGATGAAGAAAATGATGAAGCAGATGTCCAAAGGCGGCATGTCAAAAATGATGCGCAGCCTCAAAGGCCAGCTGCCTTTCTAGAAGATTCTTAAATATTATATTTATTATCATAAGGATAGCCTGATCACGCAGGTCCAACAGCGCCCTGGTGTGAACTGAGGCCAGGCTGAATCAAACGGTTTTTGTCATAAGCCTTTCATTTTTGGAAAAATCGCGTAAAATGAAGCACTTTTTCGTGAGCAGCAGTAATCAACCAAGGGGTAAATAGAGTATATGGTAAGCATACGACTGGCCCGCGGCGGCGCCAAGAAGCGGCCGTTTTATCATGTTGTCGTGACCGACAGCCGCATGCCGCGCGATGGCCGCTTTATTGAGCGCATTGGCTTTTTCAATCCTATCGCTGAGGGGAAGGAAGAGCGTTTCCGGCTGGATCAGGAACGACTGAACTACTGGGTTTCCCAGGGGGCGAAGACCTCTTCACGAGTGGCCAGCCTGGTTAAGCAAGCTGCCGCCTGAGACAGCGATTTTTTACAGGGTGCAAGGCAAGGGCTCATGAGTGCTTGCTTGCCGGCAGTAGCGATGACCCCATGCGAAGTACAGGTGGTGGCCGGACGGATTTCAGGCGTCTATGGCATCAAGGGCTGGGTGAAGGTGTTTTCCTATACTCAGCCGCGGGAAAACATTCTCAGCTATTCACCCTGGATATTGCGTCGGGGTACGGACTGCCAGACGCTACAGGTGTCTGAGGGGCGCCGTCAGGGTGCGGGCGTGGTCGCCCACCTCGAGGGTTTCCATGACCGCGATGCCGCGCGTAGTCTGACTGGTGCGGAGATTGTGATTAACCGCAGTCAGCTGGCGGTGATCGGCGAGGGCGAGTACTACTGGGTCGATTTGGTAGGACTGCAGGTGCTGACGACGGACGGTGAGTTGCTGGGTACGGTGGACCATCTGCTGGCCACTGGTGCCAATGATGTGCTGGTGGTGCAGGGTGAACGGGAACGGCTGATCCCCTTTATTCAGGGTGATGTGGTGACCGAGGTTGACCTGGAACAGGGCCTCATACGGATCGACTGGGATACGGGCTTTTAGCCCGGTGGCCGTGCGGATTGATGTGGTTACGCTGTTTCCGCAGATGGTGGAGACGATCATGGCCTATGGTGTGACCGGCCGGGCGGTGGAACGAGGCATCCTGCAGTTGGCCTGCTGGAATCCGCGCGATTATGCGCACGATCCCTACCATACTGTGGATGACCGTCCCTTTGGGGGTGGTCCGGGTATGGTCATGATGTATCAGCCCCTGCGAGACGCCATTCATGACGCACGGCAGGCGGAGACAGGCACAGCGGCGCGGGTGATCTGTCTCACCCCCCAGGGGCGGCGACTGGATCAGGCCTATGTCTGTGAACTGGCCGGACGGCAGGCGCGTCTTATTCTGGTAGCCGGGCGCTATGAAGGCATCGATGAGCGCCTGATTGAGGCGGAGATCGATGAAGAGCTGTCCATCGGGGACTATGTCCTCAGTGGTGGCGAACTGGGTGCCCTGGTGGTGATCGACGCTGTGGCGCGCCAGCTGCCGGGTGTGTTGGGCCACGGAGATTCGGCGCAGGAGGATTCTTTCGCGGCGGGGCTGCTGGAATTCGGGCAATATACCCGGCCTCGGGAGGTCGATGGCAGACAGGTGCCGGCGGTGCTGCTCAGCGGAGATCACCAGGTGATCCGACGCTGGCGCGAGCAGCAGGCCCTGGGGAGAACCTGGCTGAAACGGCCGGATCTTCTCGAAAGGATGGAATTAACAGCCCGGCAACGGCAGCTGCTGGATGAGTTTATTGATGAATACAACAGATAGCATAGAGACTAATGGCAATAGCGGGAGCAAAGCAATGAGTAAAATGATCAAGCTGATTGAAGAGGAACAGATGGACCGGGAGATTCCGGCTTTCGGTCCCGGCGATACGGTGGAGGTCAAGGTCAAGGTGAAGGAAGGGACCCGCGAGCGTTTGCAGGCCTTTACCGGCGTGGTCATCGCCAAGCGCAACCGGGGCCTGAATTCGGCCTTTACGGTGCGTAAGATCTCTCACGGTGAGGGGGTGGAGCGGGTGTTTCAGACCTATAGCCCGGCGATTCACAGCATCAGCCTGAAACGTCGAGGCGATGTGCGTCGTGCCAAGCTTTATTATCTGCGTAACCTGCGTGGCAAGGCTGCCCGTATCAAAGAAAAACTCTGATGGGCCCCGGGGGATGGCAGAGCGCCTGACGGCTGTCTTCACGCCCCCTGCCGGTTTCGCCCGCATCGGCATTCTTAGCGCCGGCGAGTCCCTGTGTGCTTTGAGATGGCTGAGTGTAGCGGAAGCCTCCTCTGTGCCTGGCAGGGCGGCTCCCAACCCCCTTGTTGCCGAGATAGGTAAGCAGCTGGCGGCTTACTTCGCCGATCCCCATTGGTGTTTCACACTGCCGCTGCAATTGGCAGGCAGCGCATTTCAGCGCCGCGTCTGGCAGGCACTGAGAGACATTCCTGCTGGCACCACCTGCAGTTATGGCGTGCTGGCGGAACGCTTGCAGACTTCTCCCCGCGCCATTGGTGGCGCCTGCCGCGCTAATCCTGTTCCCATTGTCATTCCCTGTCACCGCGTGGTGTCCGTTAGTGGTCCGGGTGGCTATTGTGGCCGCACCCGTGGTGCGCTCTGGGACATCAAGCGCCGTTTGCTGGCCCATGAAAGCCCGGCCGGGATTTGCAGTGAAGACTGAGATAGCATCGCCTGATACCCAATGCTACCGCTTGTTGGAACGCTTCCTGGATGCCCTGTGGGTGGAGCGGGGGCTGAGCAGCGCTACCCTGTCCGCCTATCGGAGTGATCTGCAGGGGCTGGCGGCATGGTTGGCGCCTCGGGCGGTGAGCCTGCAGCATGCCGGTCGCGATGAGTTACTGGCCTATCTGGCGGAACGGGTGGCCCAGGGGGTCCGTGTCCGTACCTCGGCGCGCCTGGTTTCCAGTATGCGGCGTTTTTACCAGTATCTGGTGCGGGAAGGTCTGCGTGGTGATGACCCCAGCAGCCGTATCGATGCCCCCCGGCTGGGCCGTCCCCTGCCCGGCTCGCTGACCGAGCAGGAGGCCGAGCGTCTGCTAGAGGCGCCGGATGTGGGCAGTGAACTTGGCCTGCGCGATCGCGCCATGCTGGAGCTGCTGTACGCCACCGGCCTGCGGGTCAGTGAACTGGTCGGTCTGGCGGTAAGCGGTATCAATCTGTTGCAGGGTGTCATTCGGGTGACCGGTAAGGGTGGCAAGGAACGCATTGTGCCGCTGGGGGAAGAGGCGCAGCACTGGCTGGAACGTTATCTGCGTGAGGTCCGGCCGGCGCTGCTGAAGGGTCGCCAGTGCCCCGCGGTGTTTGTTACCCGGCGGGGTGGGGCCATGACCCGGCAGGCCTTCTGGTACCTGATCAGACGCTATGCCCGGGCGATCGATATCGCCGCCCCTCTGTCACCGCATACCCTGCGGCATGCCTTCGCCACCCATTTGCTCAATCATGGCGCAGATTTGCGGGTATTGCAGATGCTGCTGGGCCACAGCGATCTGTCTACCACCCAGATCTATACCCATGTGGCCAGGCAACGGCTCCAGGCGCTGCACGCCCGCCATCATCCCCGTGGTTAACTAGCCCTGGCAATCCCGCGTGCAGGCATGGGACAATAGCGCCGACATTTCGTCTTCAGCACAAATGATGAGAGACTTCATGAGAACCCTGATCGCCACCATTTTTTCTGCCCTCCTGATTCTGGCTCCCCTGAGCGAATCGCTCGCCGATGAGCAGACGTCCGCTATTGAGAAGGTGCTGAGCCGGATATTTCCCCGACAGCAACCGGACACCATTGTGGCGGCACCTGTTCCAGGCTTATACGAAGTGAGCTATGGCACGGAAATTTTTTATGTCACCCGGGATGGCCGCTTTCTGCTGCAGGGTGATCTGATCGATTTACAGTCCATCAACAATCTGACCGAGGAAAAACGTTCGGTGGCGCGCAAGAAAATCATCGCCGCCATCGACCCGGCCACAGCAATTATTTTCAAACCCGGGAAGACCCGCTATGTCGTCAATGTGTTTACCGATGTGGATTGCCCGTACTGCCGCAAGATGCACAAGGAAATCGACGGCTATCTTCACGAGGGTATCGAGATTCGTTATCTGGCCTATCCCCGCAGTGGCATCAATACGCCATCTTACTACAAGGCGGTGG
>CAZFJS010000001.1:23121-24452 GCA_964519605.1 uncultured Gammaproteobacteria bacterium | reverse complement strand
TATCTGGCCTATCCCCGCAGTGGCATCAATACGCCATCTTACTACAAGGCGGTGGCCGTGTGGTGTTCCCCGGATCGTAAGGCGGCGATGACCGTGGCCAAGTCGGGCGGCAGCGTGGAAGCCAAAGCCTGCAATGACCCAGTGCGTGATCATATGGCCCGGGCCAGGGAAATCGGTATTTCCGGTACGCCGACGCTGGTATTACCGGATGGCAGCGTGATTGCGGGTTATATCAGCGCCACACAGCTGCGGCGTGTTCTGGATGAACGTATCGGCAAGCACCGGGGATGATCTTCCTGCCGGGGTGCTTTTCGTCAGGCATCCAGCTGTAGTTCATAGAAGGTGGCGCAGGCGGTAAACAACAGACCCACACGTAACACCCGCTCAGGCCAGAGTTTGCGCACTCCCTGGTGATAGCGCTGCATTTGCTGATGATAGGGGCTTGCCAGGCTTGCCAGATTCTCAGGTCTGGCCTGGGTATGGGTTTTATAATCCACCACGATCACGGCATCCTCGGAAAACACCAGGCGGTCGATTAGCCCGTTAACGGTTTGTTCTCCCTGGGTGTAAATGAGCGGGACTTCATTGGCTGCCCACTGATAGCAGGCGGGGTCGAACAGGGTGGTGAGCTGTGGATGGTCGATGACTTTCCGGGCTTCATGCCAACAGTCCTGCAGCATTTCCTCGCTATACTCAGCGTCGCTATCGGCTGCAATCGCGGCCAGCAGTTGCTCAGTCGGCAGGTGGTTTTCCTCGCGGGTGAGCAGGTCCAGCAGGCGATGGATCAGGATGCCACGGGTGATGGCATCGTGATCGTCCGGCATCTGGTCGGTGTCATATTCGGCCGCTTTGCTGTTTGTCCACGTGGAGGATTGCAGGCGGCTGGGGCTGATTTCCCCGCTGAACGGGTGGCGGGCGGGCAGCGGTTGCGACAGCCGGGGATCCGGGGCTTCTGTGATGGCGTGTGCCACTGAAGGCGGGGGGGCTGCCGGTGCCGGGGGATCTCCGCTTTCCAGGACATAAGTCTGCTCGCCGCATGCTTCGGGATGATCAAGGCGCCTGGCCATGGCGCCGTACCAGCCGAGATCATCGCCCCGGCTCGGTGCGCAGCCGCTGATGAGCAGCCATTGTCGCGCCCGGGTCAGGGCGACATAAAGCAGATTGGCTGCCTCCCGGCGGTCTTCCTGGACATTGGCCTCATAGAGCCGCCGCGTTTCGGTATCCAGTTCGGCCGCCTTGCCGCTGAGAATGAAGTCGCTGGGGCGGTCGTCTTCATCGGGCCAGTTGATCAGCGGCTGATAGGCACGCCGGCGTGGCTGGCCGCGCGCCGC
>CAZFJS010000001.1:0-23021 GCA_964519605.1 uncultured Gammaproteobacteria bacterium | reverse complement strand
CGGTAGCGCTGCAGGACATCGGCTTCGCAGTAGATCCGGTCCAGCAGGTCATGCACGGGCAGCTGGCCCGCCAGCGCACGCCAGTTTTCCAGCAGGCGCCCGGCGCGGCCGAGCGCGCTGTCGGGTGCCAGTCTGGCGCACAGTTCGGTTAAGGCCTCATACCAGGGGTGGGCACCGTCGTCCCTGCCTCCAGCCCGCTGTGCCAGGTTGACCAGATCCTCATCGCTGCAGACGAACAGCGGGGAACGCAGCACCGCGGCCAGACTCAGGTTGTTATAGGGGGCGACCAGAGTTTCCAGCAGGGCCACCATATCCTGGATTTCCAGACAGTTCAGCAGGGTGGTGCGCCCGCCGCCCAGATAAGGGATACCCGCATCCCGCAGGGCCCGTTCATATTCAGGCAGGTGGGTGCGGTTACGTACCAGGATCACAATGTCCTGGAAGGTGGCGGTACGGCCGTCGTCGCTGGCGCTGTCGGCGAGTAGCGGGCCGGCGGCAAGGATTTCCCGGATGCGGGTGGCGATTTGGCAGCCTTCCAGGTAATGCGGGCGGCGCTGCTTCTCCGGGCGGGGGCTCAGCAGGGGATCGCGCAGGGCGGTCGATGCGGGCGCTTCTTCTGCTTCGGCGACCGCCAGGGGGAGCATTTCCACTCGTCCCCAGAGCCTGCGGTGGCAGGTGTCGTGGGGCTGAAAGCCGCTCAGACAGGCCAGTTCGCCCGCGCTGAAGACCCGGTTAACAAAGTCCATGATCGCGGGGGCGGAACGCCGGGAGGTGCTCAACGTACAGCAGCGGGCTTGAAGGTGGTGCTGCAGCCAGTCTCCGGCAGCGGTGAACAAGTGCGGATTGGCGCGTCGGAAGCGATAGATGGACTGCTTGCTGTCGCCCACCAGAAAGACACTGCGGCTGCGTGATGGGTCCTCGCCCGCCGCCAGTTCTTCCAGCAGGGGTAGCAGCATGCCCCATTGGGTGGGGTTGGTATCCTGAAATTCGTCGATCAGGAAATGATCGATGCGGCGGTCCAGCTTGTACTGTACCCACTGGGCCTGGTTGCTGTGGCGCAACAGGCGGTAGGTGTGCCATTCCAGGTCGGCGAAATCCAGCAGCCGGCGTTCCTGTTTGATTTTCTGGTAGTGGGTGAGCAGGCGATGCCCACTGGTATACCAGGCCCGGTTGATTTGTAGCGTGAGCCGGCGGCGCTGCTGTTCAGCCAGCTCAGCCAGTTTCCCGCACAGTGCCTGATGTATCTGCAGGAAGCGCACCTGTCCCTCGTCCCCCATTTTTTTAGCCTGGGTATTGCTCTCTTTGCGGGCCAGCGGCATGCCCTGGGCGGTGAAGAATACGCGCCGCAGCTGTGCCAGCCGTTCGGGCTGTGGCCGTGTCGGCTCCAGAGCCTGCTGCAGCCGCGCACAGTGTTTCAGATTGGTGGCTGTCTGATGCTGCAGCAGCAGCTCATGGAAATCCTGTAAGCTCGTCAGGAGGCTGTCGCTGAAAAAGTCCGCCGCTGGATCTTTCTGCGGATCGATATCCAGCCTGTCGGTCAGCGTGGCTGTGGCATAGGCTACCGGATCCTGCCGGTCACGGGTATAGGCCCACCAGTCGATGCGATGCTCGAGGAAGCTCATCAGTGCCTGATGGGGGCCCTCTGTGCCGCCGTAATAATCCAGCAGCAGGCTCAGTGCCCGGGCGCTTTCACTGTCCGGGGCGACACTGCTTTCTGTCAGCAGGGCATCCCACGCCTCCCTGACCAGCAGGCCGCCGCTTTCCAGCAGGTCGAATCCGGGCGGGACCCCGGCATCGAAGGGGAAGCGGCGCAGCACTTCCTGACAGAAGGCATGGTAGGTGGTGACCCGCACCGGTTGATCACTGCGCAGCAAGCGTTCGAACAGGTTGCGCAGCCGGGTGATGCTGTGTTCGTCGGTGGTGATGCCGATGTCTTGCAGGTGGGGCAACAACTCGGCCTCACTCGTTGTCAGATAGTCGTACAGGCGCGCCCGCAGACGGCTCTGCATCTCGGCGGCCGCCTTGCGGGTGAAGGTGACGGCAAGAATGCCGGCAGGGTGGGCGCCGGCCAGCAGCAGGCGCACCAGCCGGGTAATCAGTAGCCAGGTTTTGCCGGTACCCGCTGCCGCCATGACGGTGACATTATTTTCCGGAGCGCTGGCAATACGGGTGGTCTCCGTGCTCATATTGTTCCCTGATCTTCTGAATGATCTGTCCAGGCCTGTCTGCGGCAGATGCCGCTCATGGGGCAGTACCCGCAGGTGGTTTCATCTCCCCAGGCGGGCAGGGGGGCGCCGGCTGCCATACGGGCTGCCAGATCCACCAGCCGTTGTCCGATCCCGGCACTTAGTGTGGCCAGTTGTTCTCCTTCCACCCGTGCCCCGGTTTTTACCTCATCTTTTCCGAGCCCCAGGTAGGCTGCCTGGGCTACCGGGTTTTCCTTCAGCAGGGCGTAAAAGGGCAACTGTACCGCTTCGCCCTGGTCAACCATCGCTTGTGTCGGCAGGGCGCCGGTTTTGTAGTCCAGAATGGCCAGACCACTATCATTGCAGTCGATGCGGTCGAGGCGGCCATGGAGCTGCAGTGTGCCAAGCACGTTTTCGGCCCGTTCTTCCACGGCCGCAACCCGCCACTCGCGGGCGCGTTCGATTTGCCAGTCAATATAGGCCGGGATACACGCCTGCCAGCGCTGCAGCCAGCCCCGGTGCAGGATGTTGTCTTCCAGGTCATGGTGGAATTCCTGCCGCGAAAGTTGTTCCAGTCTGTGGATGGCCTCGCGACGCTGTGTGGCAGTGACGGGCGGGTCCAGGGAGGCGTGCCGACCCGGTTCATGAAAGCGCTGCAGGATACGATGTACCCGTTCACCGTAGTCAGACTTCTCCAGTGCTTCCCGGATACGCTCAGGGGCCTTGAGCCCCAGGCAGGTGGCGGCAAAAAACTGGTAAGGGCAGTCCATCAGCTGTTGATAGCGGGTGGCAGAATAACGATGCGGCAGGAGGTTCCCGGGAGCGGCGGGGGCGGGTCGGAACAGGGCGGTGGGTTGGGTGGCCGGGTCGCTATGGATAACCTGGGTGTCAGGACGGCGCGTCAGGGCTGTCAGCGCAGGATCGTTCAGTTCGTGCCGGTAGGCGAGGTGATGAAAGGCGGTGAGTAGTGCCAGCCAGGGTGACGGCTGGATTTCTTCACCGTTTTGTCCGCCGTGGTAGCTGATGAGTAGCTGATCAGCTGCTTCCAGCAGGCGGCGGTAATGATAGAAGTGCCGGCTGTGCCACTGTCGCGCCAGGGGAAGGCCGAACTCTGCCCGGACGGCATCATTGAAAAAGGGATTATCAACTGGCCTGCCGGGCAGATGTTCCTCATCTGCGCCGGCCAGGATGAGCGCATCGAAGGTCTGCAGCCGGCTTTGCTCCAGGGTGAATAACTGTACCTGACTGTCCTGCCGTAGCGGCGTGAAGGTGGCACTTTCCAGGGCCCGTCCCAGCCAGGTGCGGAACTCGCTCCAGGTGAAGCGCAGCTGGCGTCGGCTGGTGGCCTGCCGCAGACGTAGCAGTTCCGCCAGGACCTTTTCCCCCGCCGCGTCAACGGCCAGACAGTCTTGCATGCCCAGGGTCTGGAGGGCGCCACTCAGGGCATCAAGGATAGCGGCGGGTGCATGACGGTCGCCACTGACAAAGGGCAGCAAGGGTTTGCAGGCGGCTCCCAGACGGTCCAGCAGCACCATCAGCGCCTCCAGCGTGTCGGTGGACCAGCCCAGGCGGTGCTGACGGTAGACGATATGCTGGCGATAGCGTTCCAGTCCGCGGGCTATATTTTCCTGCAGAATAATATCGTGCTCCAGCCGAAAGACCTGTTTGAGCCGTGCCTCTCTTTCCCGGTCCGGGAAAATAAAAGGGGATTTCAGCAGATCCAGCAGAGGGATGTGGGCGAAGTCCTCCTCGACGATTTGCAAGAGTCGTTCCACGGCGGTGGCGGCGCTGGTGGTGGAAAGCGCCCAGCCCACATTATCCTGCAGACAGACACCGGCCCGTTCCAGCAGGGCGCGGATACGACGTGCCAGGCGGCGGTCTTCGGTGATAATGGCGATGGATTGTTTGCCCGCCAGCAGCCAGCGGCGGGTCTGCAGATCGACCGCACGGGCTTCTTCTTCGGCATCGCGGGCCCGGAAAACAGTCAGGCGCCGGGCAGCGGGGCTAGCGGGGAAAGCCGCGGCAAATTGCTGCGCACGTTGTTTCAGGCTGTTAAGCGATGGTTGCTTATGCGCCTCTGCAGGCACGGTTTCCGCTTCATGTTGTGGCGCATAGACCTGGTCGAGAAAGGCCGTGTATTCATTGTCGTCGGGCGCGGACTCGCCGCCGGGTGGTGGCGCGCCGAGCTGTGCGATGAGTTGTGCGGGGACTGCCGCTGGATGATAGTCGTCGACGCCGACACGCGAGTGACGCACGCCCTGGATCAGGAAATTTGCCTGTCCCTGCCTCAGCAGCGCGCGTGCCCAGCGGGCCTCGGCAGGCAACAGGCTGTCGTAGCCCAGCAGGTAAAAATGGCAGTGCGGCGGCAGACTCTCCTGGCTGCTGGTCAGCCGGTCGAGATAGCGCTGCTGGCAATCCTCCGCATCTTCCTGATGGTGCTGCTGTCGCCATGCCTGCCACAAGCGGTGAACCAGCCGGGCTTCAGCGGACTGGGCGCTCACGGTATCAGCATCCAGTCCATAGGCTCTGGCAATACGCCGGCTGAAGGGTTCGCTGTCCTCCGGAATCACGGCCTCATAGCGGGTGATTTCATCGAACAGGGAAATCAGGCTGGTGGTCAGCACCCAGGGGTTGTGGCCGCCGCAGATGCCGGGGCGATGCTGCAGTGCCTCCAGCAGCATCAGTTCCCGCGCATGTTCACCCAGTGTGGCCCGGGGCGTGGGCTGGAAATCATCGGTCCAGAGCGGCAAGGTAGTGATGCGGGGGCCGAGGAGGGCGCTGTGGCCGTGTATTCGTGCCTGTGCCAGCAGCTCCCGGCGCAGGCGCGGGGCTGCTTCCAGGGAGGGCATCAGAATGATGCAGTGGCGCAGGTCGGGGAGGTGTGTCTCGTTCGCTGCGATTAACCGTTGCGCCAGGTGGCGCAGGGGATCCTCCCCATAGGGGAGGAGCACAATAGGATCACTGATGGAGGGGGGCTGTGCGCATTCAGCGCTCAAGATATTGCAGCTTGTTCTTTACCTCGGCCCATTCGTCAGCATCGGGCAGCGGGTCTTTCTGTTCGGTGATGACCGGCCAGCTGCGGGCGAGTTCCGCATTGAGCTGGATGAATTCCGTCTGATCCTCCGGGACGTCATCCTCGGCATGAATGGCCTCAATCGGGCATTCCGGCTCGCACAGGGTGCAGTCAATACATTCGTCAGGATCGATCACCAGGAAGTTGGGGCCTTCATGGAAGCAATCAACGGGACAGACTTCGACACAGTCGGTGTATTTGCATTTGATGCATTCATCGGTCACTACAAAGGTCATGAAACGCTCCTGTTTCCTGTCTGTTTAAATTTCAGCTTATGGTAATCGCTAATTCCGTAGATGCCAATACAAGATTGTACAAAGATATAGGAGCGAGGAGTAGCCGTTAAAGGGGATGGATGACAATGTATCGCGTGGTGCGGCTAGCAAGGGAAGCGCTGTTAGTTTCGCTACCGTCATCGGTGCAGGTCGGACGAAAGTGCTTGTGCATTGAACGCCCGTAGAGCAATCGCAGAGAGTAACCCATTAAAATCAATGACCTGGGAGCTGTATGCTAACTCTGGCATGAGGAATAAGCCAGAGGCACCCTAAAGCTTCCCGTCCCGTGTCAGGGTAGCTAAAATCACTTGTCTAAAAGACGGGTTTGGGGCCTAAATTAGCCGGATCGGTAGTCCAGGTGAAGGGGTCCAAAGGCGCGCCTCCAAGGCCCTGCATGTCAAGCAATAACGCCTTGTCGCTACTAAGGGTCGTGCCGTCATTCAGGCTGAAGTCCTGGTAATTAAAACCATCAACCACATTAGAGGCGATCCAGGTGGTTTTGATGTCGTTGGCTTTCTTACTGCCACCACCCCAGCCCCAGCCACCACCGCCGCTTGCTGTATCCGTCCATGAAAGACTGGTGGGCGTTCCTGTAGTGATGCCATTGATGGTTCTGCCGCCCAGGACAACGCTGTCAGTGGCGACAATGGGCGCGCTTTTGAAAAAGCCTCCGGACTGCCGCCCCTTCCAGCCTGTTCTGACCCCCTGGCGGAATTCCTGCTTTTTGGTTGCATCCAGTGGATCCATGAAAACGGTCTCGGAAATATCCATTTTTTTGCCGATTTCGGTACTGTTGGCACAGGTGCCGCTGATATCACATTCCCAGGCGGTGTACTGGGTATAGTCAAAGCCGCTCTTGAATGCCAGGCCGGTTGCCGGGTCGATGGTGTCGATGGTCTGGGAAAGCTCAATATTG
This sequence comes from uncultured Gammaproteobacteria bacterium, assembly GCA_964519605.1. GTDB lineage: Bacteria > Pseudomonadota > Gammaproteobacteria > SZUA-140 > SZUA-140 > CAZFJS01. The sequence continues at coordinate 16,571 of CAZFJS010000001.1, read as the reverse complement.
AAAGCACCATCCAGATTGGGTTCTGCCAGGCTTTTGGGGAAGTTGCGTTGTACGGTGGCAGTGCTCTCGAAGCCTGTTGTCAGGTCGCGTACCACTTGCTTCGCTGCCAATCCCTGGCAGTCCTGAAATCCATTGGGAAGGGTGCCAGCAATGGAACTACACTCCGAGTTAGTCAGGAAAGGTGTGAAGGTTTCTGTGGCAAAGCTCAAGTTTGCACTATTGCCGTTGAGCGCCGGATCTCCTGTGGCGTTGGGTTCCGTCATCAACACCCGAATATAATGTTGACCATTATCCAGGAAGACTTCTTCCTGGAGAAAACCCTTATCCTGTGAGAGTGTTTTGCAGGCGCTGACACCGGGGGCAGTACAGGATGCACTGCTGTCGATGGTTCCGCCGCTTACCGTCCAGCCGTCATAATTATAGCCCGCCCCCATTTGGGGTGGCACGGCCACGGCTGCAAGGGACCAAAGGGAGATGCACGAAGCAGTTATCAGCTGCCGCGAAAACCCGAACCCACGCCATTGCGTTTCCATAACATCACTCCTTTACTTTTGCTGAGCAGTCAGCGAAGTATCTGTGATGAGCATTCCCGCTCTTGCATTCCTTGCAAGAAGAAGCTGCTGGATATCGCAGTTCTCGAATGGTTCCTTATTCTCTTAACAATCCTTACATCGAGGCCTTCCTATGTCCTCATTCTGTGGTGTGATCACATAATGAGGACTTAAAGGGAAGTGCTGATTTATTCGTCATATCGGATTAAGTCTGGAACCCAACTATTTAATTTTTGTGGATTCCTGCTTACGATGGAATGACGGTAGTAGCATTAATCAGGGCCGCCCTAAATTGCTGGGGCCTTTCTAGGATTTCCACATATATTATGCCAGATTATAGGGTGCCGATCAATATTTTAGTCTGACTCTTTGTCCCGTGCCGCCTCAAGTGCTCGCAGGTGGTAGAGGGCGTTCAGGGCCTCGCGGGGTGTCATGTTTTCCGGGTCCAGGGCATTGACCGCTGCAATCAGGGGGTGAGCGCCTGCTTCGAATAAGGGGATTTGTTCCTTGAGGGCGGCATCCACTTGTCGACTGCTGTTGTTTTCCAGCTGGAGCAGCCGCTGTTTGGCTTCCTCGATGACCGGTGCGGGAACACCGGCCAGCGCGGCGACCTGTAGTCCGTAGCTCTGGCTGGCAGGCCCCTCTCTGACAGCATGGAGAAAGACGATGTCGTTGCCGTGTTCCACGGCATCCAGGTGGATATTGGCGCAGTCCGGGATGATGTCCGGCAGGGTCGTGATTTCGAAATAGTGGGTGGCGAACAGGGTGAAGGCCCGGATCTCCCGGGCCAGCCAGGCGGCGCAGGCCCAGGCCAGGGAGAGGCCGTCGAAGGTGCTGGTGCCGCGGCCGATTTCATCCATCAGGACCAGACTGTTGACGGTTGCATTATGCAGGATATTGGCGGTTTCAGTCATTTCCACCATAAACGTGGAGCGCCCACTAGCCAGTTCGTCGGCGGCCCCGATACGGGTGAAAATCCGGTCTACGGGTCCGATGATCGCCCGCCGTGCCGGGACAAAACTGCCGATACAGGCAAGAATGGTGATCAGCGCAGTTTGGCGCATATAGGTGGATTTTCCCCCCATATTGGGGCCGGTGATGATGAGCATGCGTTGCTTGTCGTGCAGCTGGCAGTCGTTGGCGACGAAGGGGGTCTCCTGGACCTGCTCGACCACCAGGTGGCGGCCTGCAGTGATGTCTACCTGTGGTTCCTCGGTGAGTTCCGGGGCGGTCATGTCCAGGCTTTCCGCCCGTTCGGCAAGATTGGCCAGCACGTCCAGGGCCGCCAGGCTCGCCGCGGTCTGTTGTAGTGCGTGCAGGCTGGGCAGCAAGCGGTCCAGCAGGGCTTCATAGAGGGCCTTTTCCCGCGCCAGGGCACGCTCCCGGGCGCTCAGTGCCCGGTCTTCGAAACCTTTCAGCTCGGGTGTGATATAGCGCTCGGCGCCTTTCAGGGTTTGGCGGCGCACGTAGTCGGCGGGTGCCCGCTCCGCCTGGCTGCGGCTGATTTCGATGTAATAGCCATGCACACGGTTGTAGCTGACCTTGAGATTGCTGATGCCGGTGCGCTGGCGTTCCCGTTGTTCCAGATCGAGCAGGTATTGTCCGGCATTTTCGCGCAGCGCCCTCAGTTCATCCAGTTCGCTGTCATAATTTTCCCGGATGACACCCCCGTCGCGGATCAGTGCCGGGGGAGATACGACGATGGCCTGCTGCAGTAACTGGTGCAGTTCAGGATAGTCACCCAGGCCCAGGGCGTATTCCTGCAGCAGCGGGGCATCCAGTCCCTGCAGGATCTCCTGCAGCCGGGGGAGCAGACCAAGGCTTTCCCGTAACAGCGCCAGATCTCGGGGGCGGGCGCTACGCAATGCCACCCGCGCGAGGATGCGCTCGACATCCCCGATACCGCGCAGGATGTCGTGAATCTCCTGGTAGCGCCGGCGCTCGATGAGGGTGGTGATGCTGTGCAGGCGCTGGCGCAGTTGCAGCCGGTCGCGCAGCGGGCGGTTGAGCCAGCGGCGCAGCAGCCGGCTACCCATAGGGTTAGCGGTACGGTCCATGACCCAGACCAGGGTGTAGTCGCGGCCACCTGAGAGGCTGTTTTCCAGTTCCAGATTACGGCGGCTGGTGGCGTCGATGATGACAGTATCCTCCCGCTGCTCCACCTGGATGGCCTGGATATGGGGCAGGGGTTCACGCTGGGTGTCACGAGCGTATTGCAACAGGCAGCCGGCAGCCGTGACACCTGCCGGACAGCTATCGCAGCCGAAGCCCTGCAGGTCCCGGGTGCCCAGCTGCTGGGTCAGCAGGCGCGTGGCGTGGTCCAGGTCGAAATGCCAGGGTGGCATGGCCCGCAGGCTGCGCAGACCTTGCCGGGCCTGCGGGCCGGGGCTTGCCTCGTTGTACAATAGTTCCGCCGGTTTGAGGCGTTCCAGTTCATCCAGTAGCGCCTGTTCGCCGTGGATCTGCTGTACGGTCAGGCGTCCACTGCCCATGTCCAGTGTGGCGATGCCGATGGTGTCGCCCTGCTGGTGGATGGCGGCCAGCAGGTTGTCGCGGTGTTCATCCAGCAGGGCCTCGTCGGTTACTGTGCCCGGGGTGACGATACGCACCACCTGGCGCTCCATCGGCCCCTTGCCGGTGGCGGAATTGCCGGTTTGTTCGCAGATGGCGACGGATTCGCCTTTGGTCACCAGCTTTGCCAGATAGCTGTCGACCGCATGATAGGGTATCCCGGCCATGGGAACGGGTTCTCCGGCAGACTGGCCGCGGCTGGTGAGGGTGATATCCAGCAGCCCGGCCGCCCTGCGGGCGTCCTCATAGAAGAGTTCATAGAAGTCACCCATGCGGTAGAACACCAGCATATGAGGATATTCGCCCTTGATGCGCAGATACTGCTGCATCATGGGCGTGTGACGGGCTGCCTGGGGCGCTGTGGCGGTGGCTTTCACCATCAACCGGGCTTATTCAATGGGCGTGTCGGGTGCATTCCCCCATTCCGACCAGGAACCGGGATAGCCTTTGAGGCGGGTATAGCCCAGGGACTTGAGCACCATATAGGTGTGAGATGAGCGCTGATGCGTCTGGCAGTGAACGATGATTTCCTTGTCCGGTGTGATGCCGGCATCGCGGTACAGCGCCTGCAGCTGGTCGGCAGGCTTGAACTTCATATTGTTCTGGCGGTCGATGGCTTGCGTCCATTCAATATTGATGGCGTGGGGGATATGTCCGGCCCGCTGGGCGCGCCGGTCGGTGCCGGCGTATTCGGCCGCCGAGCGGGTGTCAAGAATCCGCACATCGGGATCGTCAAGGTGAGCAAGAATATAGGCTTTGTCCGCCCGATGTTCGTCGCCGTAGTGGACGGACAGTGCAGATGCCGTGACTTCAGGAATGCGGTCATCCACCGGGTAATTTTCCCTGAGCCAGGCATTGAGGCCACCGTTCAGCAGGGAAAAATGCCGCTGGCCGATGACATCCAGGGTCCAGAGAAAGCGGCAGGCCCGGTTGCTGGTTTCATTGTCGTAGGCAATGACATGGATATCAGGCGTGATACCAAGTGCAGCCAGGGCTTCGGCCAGTGTTGTCTCGGCAGGCAGGAGACCCATGACCGGCGGTCGGTTAGCCAGCAAGCGGCTATATTCCAGGCGCATGGCACCGGGTATATGTTGCTGGTGGTAAAGCGGCGCATCGGAAAGATCAACAATCAGGATATCATCCCGCTCCAGCTGGCTGGCAAGCGCTTCCGGTTCAATAAGCAGTGGCAGTGTTTTTTCGGTCACGTGTCGATTGTCGCAGTTGTTTTTCAGTATGTCACGGGTTTGCATCGCGCTGCGTCCGGAATGACGACCATCAGCGCTTCCCTAAAAGAATCACCCGAATGCCATAAAATTGCAATAGCCTGCGTATTTCCCGCAATTGTTGTGGTTTTAGCGTTGAAGTTCCGCCGGCAGGTGGGGCTGAAGGTCCTTAAGTAAAGCCTGGAATATTTTCGGGTTGCCGCAGACGATGTTGCCGCTGTCCATGAAGCGGTTACCACCGCTGAAATCGCTGACCATACCGCCCGCCTCCTGTATCAGCAAGGCGCCGGCAGCCATATCCCAGCGTTGCAGGCCGATTTCCCAGAATCCGTCCAGGCGGCCGGCCGCGACATAGGCGAGGTCGAGTGCGGCGGCACCGGCCCGGCGAATGCCGGTGGTCTGGGGCAGCAGACTTTTAAACATGCACAGGTAGCTGTCCAGGTGTTGTGGTTGCTTGAACGGGAAGCCGGTGCCCAGCAGCGCGCTGTCCAGTCCCCGTGTCTTGCTGACCCGCAGACGTTTGCTGTTACACAGGGCGCCGGCGCCGCGGGAGGCGGTAAAGAGTTCATTACGCAGGGGATCGTAGACTACGGCCTGATTGATGATGCCTCTGCAGCTCAGGGCGATGGAAACAGCGAATTGGGGGAAGCCGTGGAGAAAGTTAGTGGTCCCGTCCAGGGGGTCGATAATCCACAAATATTCATCCCCTTGCTGATGGCCGCCTTCCTCTGCCAGGATGCCATGATCCGGGTAGGCCTTGCGGATTACCTGGATAATTTCCGCTTCCGCCTGCCGGTCGACTTCGGTGACGAAGTCATTTTTTCCCTTGCTGGTGATGGTGAGCCCCTGGACCTGGTCCATGTGGCGGGTGATGATATTGCCTGCCCGGCGGGCGGCATTGGTTGCGATGGTGAGTATCGGATGCATAATTGCCTATATTGCTTGCCAGTGACAGGATTCTGTTGGTCTTTAGTTTTCAAAGAATTTCTTGAGGGTATGCCGGATACTCTCAGGCCCTTACAGGCCGGAATTCAGCAACTTCTGTCAATAAAAGTGCTGGATTCCAGGGGGACACTCCGCACCATTTGAAATGGTGAGCAGCAGACTTTCCTCAAGTGAAGAGGAGGATAGCAGATTTTTCAGCTTGTCACTTGCTACTTGTCCCCTGTAAGTTAACTGTCATGATAGATAATATTCAGATTACACTGGTGGAAACCAGCCATCCGGGCAATATCGGCGCGGCGGCGCGTGCGATGAAAACCATGGGACGCTCGCGGCTTTGTCTGGTGCGTCCCAAATACTTTCCCAACGCCGAGGCCACGGCACGGGCCTCCGGTGCAGATGATATTTTACTGAATGCGCGTTTGGTGGACAGTCTGGATGAGGCACTGGAGAATTGTCATCTGGTGGTGGGCGCCAGCAATCGTCCACGGACAATCGGGGCGCCGGTGCTTGATGCCCGCAGTGGTGCCCAGCGCCTGGTGACAACCAGTCGGCAGGGTTGCGTCGCGTTGTTATTCGGGCGGGAACATTCTGGACTGAGCAATCGTGAGCTGGACCGCTGCCATTTTCAGCTGACTATTCCGGCAGTCGAAGATTTTCCGTCGCTGAATATTGCTGCGGCAGTGCAGATCATGGCCTACGAATTGCGGCTTGCCGGTCTGTCCAGAGGGTCCGGGGCCGAAGCAACCGCGGTGAGTGCGGTGACGATGGATGAGATGGAGCGGTTTTATCATCATTTGGAGCGCGTGCTGGTTGCGATCGAGTTTCTGGATCCGGATAATCCCCGGCACCTGATGCGCCGTCTGCGGCGCCTCTACAACCGACTCAGTCCAGACTGTAATGAAATGAATATCCTGAGAGGGATTCTGACCGCTGTGCAGAAGCAGATTGCTACACGGGACGGCCGCCAGGAGACGGCAGATGACATCACAAAGTGAGAGACGCATAAAGAAAATGCCCAGGAAAAAACATGTTTGAGAAAATTCGCGAGGATATCCGGTGTGTGTTTGAGCGGGATCCGGCCGCACGCAACACCCTGGAGGTGCTGACCACTTATCCAGGGGTGCATGCCTTGCTGGTCCATCGTTGCAGTCATTTTTTATGGAGCCACCACCTGAAATGGTTCGCGCGTTTTGTCTCCGCTGTGGCGCGCCTGCTGACGGGGGTCGAGATTCACCCGGCAGCCAGGATAGGCCGGCGTTTCTTCATCGATCATGGCATGGGTGTGGTGATTGGCGAGACGGCGGAGATCGGCGACGACTGCACCCTGTACCACGGCGTTACCCTGGGCGGGACCAGTTGGGAGAAGGGTAAACGCCATCCGACCCTGAAAAACAATGTCATCATCGGTACTGGCGCCAAAGTACTGGGGCCGATTGTGATCAGTGAGGGGGCCCGCATCGGTTCCAATGCCGTGGTGGTGAAAAATGTACCGGCCGGCGCCACTGTGGTGGGTGTGCCGGGTCACATCGTCACAGCCGTCGGGACAGCAGAGGAAAAAAGACGCAAGGAGATTGCCAAAAAAATTGGCTTCGATGCCTATGGAGGCTCCAGTGATATGCCTGATCCGGTCGCTCAGGCCGTCAATTGCCTGCTCGATCATATTCATGCCATGGATGCAAAGATGGAGAAAATAAGAAAAGAATTCAATAGGATAGGTGGGGAAATTGATGCTTCACCGCTGCCTGAGCTGGATATCTATGAAATTGATTCTGTTGAACATAATGATAAAAAGGAGGAAAATAGTAGGGAAATAGGGGGAGAGGAGAAAAGTGGCGGGCACCGAGAGGAAAATAATAGTTGACTAAAATACTCGGGAATGTAGAATACCGTCTTAAGTACGTTTAACTATAAGGGTAGATAACGATCATGAAACTGACAACCAAAGGGCGTTATGCAGTCACTGCAATGCTTGATCTGGCGCTTCATGCCCAGGAGGGGCCGGTGCCTTTGGCTGATATTTCTCAGCGGCAGGGGATTTCCCTGTCCTATCTCGAACAGCTGTTTGCCAAGTTGCGGCGGCAACACCTGGTGGACAGCGCGCGGGGTCCTGGGGGCGGTTATCGTCTGAGTCGCGACGCCGATGAAATTGCCGTTGCGGCAGTCATTGACGCCATCAATGAACAGGTTGATGCCCGCCGCTGCGGTGGTCTGGGTAATTGCCAGGATAATGAACCCTGTCTGACGCACGAACTGTGGACCGATTTGAGCACACAGATCTACGATTTTCTGAATGGTATCAGTCTCGGAGATCTGGTAGCGCGTCGCGAAGTGCGCGAAGTCAGCGTTCGCCAGAATAGTCGCCAGAAAGGCCAGGCTTATGTGGCTGTCGTGGCTGCGGAGTCTCGCTGAAGCACGCTTGGACGAGCGGTATTAGGCCCGCAGTCGGTGCAGTAATGGCTGTCTATCTGGATCACAATGCGACGACGCCACTGACAGCTGGGGTGCTGGAGGCCATGTTGCCCTATTTTGGCGACCAGTATGCCAATCCGTCGAGTCTTCACTTTTCCGGACGTTGCGCCCGGGCAGCAGTTGAACAGGCGCGCGAGCAGGTGGCGGCGCTGGTTAATGCCCATCATGCGCGGATCATTTTCACCAGTGGCGCCACCGAGGCCAATAATCTGGCCATCAAGGGTTGGGCAGCCACAGGGAGCGGTGCTGCCATCGCCGTCAGTGCCAGTGAACATGCGTCCATACTGATGGCGGCGCAAAGCCTGCGGAGATGTGGTCATCCGCTGCACTTCCTGCCTGTAGATGCCTGTGGTCAGGTAGAGCCGGGTGCTGTAGAGCATGCTCTGATGGCAGGGGTGCGGATGCTAAGCGTCATGATGGCGAACAATGAAACGGGTGTGTTGCAGGATATTGCGGCTTTGAGTGATTGCGCGCGACGTTATGATGCCCTGATGCATACTGACGCCGCCCAGGCCGCCGGAAAAATCGAGATTGATTTCAAGGCCAGCGGTGTGCAGATGATGAGCCTGTCAGCACACAAGCTCTACGGGCCCAAGGGTATGGGTGCCCTGATTGTCGATAAGTCAGTGACACTGGATGCGCAGCTACACGGTGGTGGCCATGAAAGCGGTCTGCGCGCCGGCACGGAAAATGTCGCCGGGATCGTTGGATTTGGCGCCGCTGCGGAGATCGCCCGGACCCGGCTGAGTGTCCGTCATCGCCGGCTCAGGGCATTGCGGGATTATCTGGAAGCAAGCTTGCACCAACTGCCGTCAGTGGTGCTGTTCGCAGAGGAAGCCGTACGCTTGCCAAACACAATCTGCCTGGCGGTACCGGGTGTGGATGGCGAAATGCTGGTGATGGCGCTGGACAGGGAAGGGATTGCAGTGTCCAGTGGTTCCAGCTGTTCCAGCGGCAGCACCGACCCCAGCCATGTGTTGTTGGCCATGGGGATATCGCCGGAACAGGCGCGCTGCGCTGTGCGCATCAGTCTGGGTGAAGGCAACAGCAGAGCGGATATTGATTGCCTGGTACAAGGTCTGCGGAGGCAGATCGAAGCGGCGAAGTCACTGGATTTTTCTTGCCAGGCGGCGATCTGAGTGAGCATGGCGCATGATGGGCTGGACCGGACCATGGTTTTTTTAATCTGACATTTAAAGAAGTGACGAGATGCAACAAGAGAAACTCCCGATATATCTTGACTACGCAGCAACGACGCCGGTTGACCCCCGGGTTGCCCGTAAAATGATGGCCTGTTTGACGCTGGAAGGCGATTTTGGCAATCCGGCTTCTCGCTCCCATGTGTTCGGCTGGAGGGCGGAAGCGGCGGTAGAAGAAGCACGCAAGCAGGTGGCGGCACTGATCCATGCCGACCCTCGCGAGATCGTCTGGACCTCAGGGGCAACCGAGTCAGATAATCTCGCCATCAAGGGTGCGGCCCATTTTTATCGTAAAAAAGGCCGGCACATCATTACCTGCAAGACAGAGCACAAGGCGGTGCTGGATACCTGTCGTCAGCTGGAACGGGAGGGTTTCGAGGTCAGCTATCTGGCACCGCAACCCGATGGTCTGCTGGATCTGGAAGAACTCAGGCAGACGATTCGCGACGACACAGTCCTGGTTTCTATCATGCACGTCAACAATGAAATCGGGGTAGTCCAGGATATCGAGGCCATTGGTGAGATTTGCCGTGAGCGGGGGGTGTTGTTTCACTGCGATGCCGCCCAGAGCGCCGGCAAGCAGGCCATCGATCTACAGCGTATGAAGATCGACCTGATGTCTTTTTCTGCTCACAAGATCTATGGGCCCAAGGGGATCGGTGCGCTGTATGTGCGCCGTAAGCCGCGGGTGCGCATCGAGGCCCAGATGCATGGTGGCGGGCATGAGCGCGGTATGCGTTCGGGTACCCTGGCGACCCATCAGATCGTCGGCATGGGTGAAGCCTTCCGGATCGCCAGGGAGGAAATGGACGAAGAGAACACCCGTATTCTACGGCTGAGGAATCGTCTCCTGAATGGCTTGAAAGATATCGAAGAAGTTTATGTGAATGGTGACCTGGAGCATCATGTGGCCGGCAATCTGAATATCAGTTTCAATTATGTTGAAGGCGAATCCCTGCTGATGGCACTCAAGGATATGGCGGTATCATCAGGTTCCGCCTGCACATCGTCCAGTCTGGAGCCTTCCTATGTATTGCGTGCTCTGGGCAGAAATGATGAGCTGGCACACAGCTCTATTCGTTTCACTATCGGTCGTTTTACTACAGAAGAGGATATCGATTACACCGTCACAACGGTGCGTGAGAAGGTGGCCAAACTGCGAGAGCTGTCACCACTATGGGATATGTATAAGGAAGGTATTGATTTGTCAACTGTCCAGTGGGCTGCCCATTGAGCACTTTGACAGCTGTCGCAAACTGATTGAGGAGTAAAGATTATGGCTTACAGCGCAAAAGTACTGGATCACTATGAACACCCCCGCAATGTGGGGTCCTTTGATAAGGAAGATCACACGGTCGGTACCGGGATGGTGGGTGCGCCCGCATGCGGTGATGTCATGCGGCTACAGATCAAGGTTGATGATAATGGCATCATCGAGGATGCCCGTTTTAAAACCTATGGCTGCGGATCCGCAATCGCTTCCAGCTCGCTGCTGACTGAGTGGGTCAAAGGCAAGAGCCTGGAGGAGGCAACCCTGATCAAGAATACCCAGATTGCCGAAGAATTGGCGCTGCCGCCGGTCAAGATACATTGCTCGGTGTTGGCAGAGGATGCCATCAAGGCTGCAATCGCTGATTATCAGCAGAAAAAATCTGAAGCCTGAGCGCCTGCCTGGAGTATACCTGGGTGAGCATTACATTGACACCATCAGCGGCTGAACATGTCCGGGGTTTTCTGGAAAAACGCGGGAAGGGCGGCGGTATCCGCCTGGCGGTGAAGACCACGGGATGTTCAGGGTTGGCCTATGTGCTGGAAGTTTTCGATGAACTTCAGGCCGATGATATTGTTTTCGAGAACCATGATGTGAAAGTGGCCGTGGATCCCAAAAGTCTGGTCTATCTGGATGGTACTGAACTTGATTTTATCCGCGAAGGTCTCAATGAAGGTTTCCGCTTCAATAATCCCAACGTCAAGGATTCCTGCGGTTGTGGAGAAAGCTTTAACGTATAGCGCAGCAGGTCTATGGCGTCGCCATTAAGTCAGGATTTTTTCACTCTGTTCGGTTTACCCATAGCCTATGATATTGACGGCGACGAACTGAGTCGGAGCTACCGCAAGCTTCAGCATGTGGCGCATCCCGATCGCCATAGTCAGGCTACGGATCAGGAACGCCGCTTGTCTATGCAGCTGGCATCCCATATCAACGAGGCCTATCAGACACTGCGTGATCCTGTTACACGTGCCCGTTATTTGCTGGAACTATGGGGGGTGGATATGAATGTCCCCAGTGCTGGTACCGATATGACGTTTTTGAGCGAGCAGATGGTACTGCGGGAAACCCTGGCCGGGTTGCGCGCGGGGCATGATCCCGGGGCGCAACTGGATACCCTGTTGGAGGATATTGCGGCACGTCTGCAGAACCTGCAGGCGGAACTGCAGCAACAACTGGCCTGTGCACCGGGCCCGCTGCAGGAGGCCCGTGGAACTTATGATAAGATGCGCTTCCTTCGGCGACTGCAGGATGAGGCGCAGGACCTGGCGGAAGAACTCGGATGACGGCACTACCCGCTACCAACGACGGCTGACAGACCATGGCGCTATTACAAATCTCGGAGCCCGGCAGTGTATCGCCGGCACAGTCTGGCCCTAAGCGTGCGGCGGGTATCGACCTGGGAACGACTAATTCTCTGGTTGCCACTGTCGTGGATGGCAGAGAATTAACCCTTGCCGATGGGCAGGGACGGCATCTGTTGCCTTCCGTGGTGCATTATCCTGGCGGCGCTCGTGCTACGGTGGGTGCCGCAGCCCTGGAGCGGGCTTTTGATGATCCGCTCAATACCATCGCCTCAGTCAAGCGTTTCATGGGGCGCGGGCTGGAAGATGTCCAGCAGGCGGAGAATACGCATGCCTATGAACTGGTTGCCGGTGAGGGCGGTATGCCGCGGATCAGAACAGCGGCCGGTGACCTGAGCCCGGTGGAGATATCAGCGGAGATCCTCAGGGATCTCAGGATGCGTGCGGAGCAGCAACTGGGTGGGTCTCTGGATGGTGTGGTGATCACCGTGCCGGCCTATTTTGACGATGCCCAGCGCCAGGCGACCAAGGATGCCGCCCGGTTGGCGGGATTGCGGGTGATGCGTCTGCTCAATGAACCCACCGCAGCGGCTGTCGCCTATGGTCTGGACCGCGCGGCGGAAGGGGTGCATGCCATCTACGATCTGGGGGGCGGGACTTTCGATATTTCCCTTCTCCGCTTTAGCCGTGGTGTATTCGAGGTGCTGGCTACTGCCGGCGATTCGGCATTGGGTGGTGATGATCTTGATCGGATTATTGCCCAGTGGGTGCTGCAGCAGGCAGAAATCGGTGCCGAGGTGGATGCTGTCCTGCAGCGCAGGGTGATGGATCAGGCAAAGGTGGCCAAGGAAGCCCTGAGTAGCGCAGCGGTCATCGATCTCAGCCTGATACGCCCCGATGGCAGCTGCTGGGAAGGGACGTTGAACCGGGAAACATTGAATACCTTGATTGATCCATTGATCCGGCGCACCCTGGCGCCGTGTCGCCGGGTGTTACGGGATGCCGGTGTCGGCAGGGAGGAAATATGCGAAGTGGTGATGGTGGGTGGCTCCACCAGGATACCCCGGGTGCGCGAACTGGTAGGCGAATTTTTTGCCTGTGAACCGCATGTAGATATTGACCCTGACAGGGTGGTGGCCATCGGCGCCGCTATCCAGGCCGATATACTGGCGGGGAACAAACCCAACGATGAGATGCTGTTGCTGGATGTGAATCCGCTGTCTCTGGGTATCGAAACGATGGGTGGTCTGGTGGAAAAGGTGATCCCTCGTAATACCACCATCCCGGTCAGTCGGGCGCAGGAATTTACCACCTTCAAAGACGGTCAGACCGCGATGGTCATTCATGTGGTGCAGGGAGAACGCGAACTGGTGGCGGATAATCGCTCGCTGGCCCGCTTCGAGCTGCACGACATCCCCCCCATGGTGGCGGGTGCGGCCCGTATCCAGGTGAGTTTCCAGGTGGATGCCGACGGTTTACTGAACGTTTCCGCCAGGGAACTGAGCACGGGTGTGGAGAGCAATGTGGAGATCAAACCTGCCTATGGTCTCACGGATGCCGAAATCGAACGCATGCTACGGGATTCCCAGTCCCATGCGCGGGATGATGTGGACGCCCGGCGCCTGCGGGAGCTGCAGGTGGATGCAGACCGCAACAGTGCGGCCGTCATAGCGGCGCTGGCGCAGGATGGCGACAGCCTGTTGTCGGCAGCTGAGCGTCGGATCATAGATGAAGCGCTGGCGGTGCTGGAAAAGGCCCGCGCCGGAGAACACCCCCGGCCAATCAGGCAGGCCCTGGAGGCGCTGGAGCAGGTGACGGCTGATTTTGCTGCGCGGCGGATGGATGCCGGTGTTCGCGCGGCCCTGTCCGGTCGCCGGCTCGATGAATTTGCCGATTAGACGATGATTATGAAGGCTCTGATGAATTCTACTCCCCTCATTCCAGCGCAGGGCGGCCCGAAGGGTGAGCGCAGCGAGTCATCCATCAAGATCAAAGATCCGGATGCTGGATGAAGCCAGGCATGACGATAATCAGAGCGTCATTAAGCGTACCTTTCATTCAATTGTGGAATCAAGGATCATGCCAAAACTGATTTTTTTGCCTCATGAAAAACTTTGTCCGGATGGTGAGGTGATCGAGGTCGAGGCGGGTATCAGCATTTGCGATGCCGCCCTGCAGCACGGCATCGAAATCGAGCATGCCTGCGAAAAATCCTGCGCATGCACCACCTGTCATGTTTATGTGCGCGAAGGGGGGGATTCACTCAAGCCATCCGAGGAAGAGGAAGATGATATGCTGGATAAGGCCTGGGGGCTGGATCCCGATTCCCGCCTGAGCTGCCAGGCCATTGTCGATGACAAGGACCTGGTGATAGAAATTCCCAGGTACACCATCAATCTGGTTTCCGAAAACGATTAGGAGTTGTGTCATGGGCTTGAAATGGACGGATACGCTGGAGATTGCCATGGCACTGGATGAGATGCATCCGGAGGTGGATCCTCAGTATGTATTGTTTACAGATCTGTCCCAATGGGTCTGTGGACTGCCTGATTTCGATGATGACCTCATGCATTGCGGAGAAAAAATTCTCGAAGCCATTCAGGCTGCCTGGATTGATGAAAAAAGTTGATTAATCACAGTCTTATGGGGGAGTGCTAAATCTGGCTGGCATTGCCAGCCGCTTCCCGAAACGTTACAATGCTCCGCGGTTTCATGCCGGCAGGCCACTCGTTTCGCCCATGAGGGTGGGACGGTGTATCCAGGCCGGCACTCATCATGACTAATGGAGTATCTCAATGGCGATCGAACGTACCCTGTCTATCATCAAGCCCGATGCAGTGGCAAAAAATGTTATCGGCAAAATCTATACAATTTTTGAAGGGGCCGGCCTGAAAATTGTTGCTGCCAGGATGCTGCATCTCACTCGCCAGCAGGCTGAAGGTTTTTATGCTGTTCACAAGGAACGTCCTTTTTTCAATGACCTGGTCGAGTTCATGATTTCCGGGCCGGTGATGGTTCAGGTACTCGAAGGCGAGTCCGCCATCGCCCGCAACCGGGAGTTGATGGGGGCGACCAATCCGTCCGATGCTGCGCCCGGTACCATCCGGGCTGAATTTGCCCAAACGGTAGAAGAGAATGCCGTGCATGGTTCCGATGGGGCCGATACGGCGAGAACGGAAATCGAGTACTTTTTCAGCGCGGATGCGCTCTGTCCCAGAACTCGGTGATCGATTTTGGCCAGAACCAATCTGCTGAATTTCGACCGCCCGTCTCTGGAGGCTTTTTTCGCTGCCCGGGGTGAGAAGCCTTTTCGCGCCTCTCAGCTGCTCAAGTGGATTCATCAGCAGGGTGTCACGGATTTTGACGCCATGAGTAATCTCAGTAAGGACTTACGGCACAGCCTTAGCCAGAGTAGCCAGATCGTCTTGCCGGAAATCGCCTTTCAGCAGCATTCCGCCGATGGTACCCGCAAGTGGTTGCTGCGGCTGGAAGATGGTAACTGTATCGAGACCGTCTTCATCCCCGAAGAGGACCGCGGTACTTTATGCATCTCTTCTCAGGTGGGCTGTTCGCTGAATTGCAGCTTTTGTTCGACAGCGCGCCAGGGTTTCAACCGTAATCTCAGCAGCGCCGAAATCATCTCCCAGCTGTGGGTGGCCAACCGGGAGCTGAATGCCTTCACTCAGGAACGCCGCATCATCAGTAATGTGGTGATGATGGGCATGGGCGAACCCCTGCTGAATTTTGAGCCTGTCACCCGCGCCTTGTCGGTGATGCTGGAGGACCATGCCTATGGCTTGTCCAGGCGGCGTGTTACCTTGAGCACAGCCGGTATGGTGCCGGCCATGGACCGCCTGCGGACGGTCTGCAATGTCAGCCTGGCAGTGTCTTTGCATGCCCCCAATGACGCCCTGCGGGACCGTTTGGTGCCGCTCAACAGGAAATATCCCCTGGCCGAGCTGATGGCCGCCTGCCACCGTTATGTGGCGGGCCAGGGGCGGTGCAAGATTACCTTTGAATACGTCATGCTGGCGGGAATCAATGACAGCCGGGGACATGCACGGGAGCTGCTGGCGCTGCTGCGGGATGTTCCCGCCAAGGTCAATTTGATCCCTTTTAATCGTTTTCCCGGGGTGGCATATCAGACCTCCCGGCGAGTGGATATCGATGCCTTCAGGGAGATACTGCTGGCCGGCGGGCTCATGACTGTCACCCGCAAAACCCGGGGTGATGATATCGATGCCGCCTGCGGCCAACTGGTCGGCCGGGTGCATGATCGCACCAGTCGAAGTCTGCGTTATGCGGCGACATCTGATCATCACCGCCAGGAAGCGGGATGAGCGCATTCCTTCGCTATCTGCTATTGGTCATCATGCTGACGGCCTGCAGCGCACACCAGACCAGGGGCCCGAATCAGCCGCGCACACCCGCGGAGATCAATACGGAAATGGGATTGCGGTATATGCAGCAGGGTGATTATCAGGTGGCCCTGGGGAAACTAAAGCGCGCGCTGGAACAGAACCCCCGGCTTGCCACTGCCCATCACTATATTGCGTTGTTATACAATCGTCTGGGTTCCACTGATTTGGCAGGGCAGCATTTTACCCGCGCAATCAAGCTGGCCCCCGGTAATGCCGCGATAGAGAATAATTACGGCGTTTTCCTCTGCGAGCAGGGCCACTACCGGGAGGCGGAAGCACGTTTTCTGCGGGTGCTTCAGGCGCCGGATTACAAGCGGCCGGGAGAAGCCTATGAAAATGCCGGTTTATGCGCCCTGCGAAGTTCAGATACAGCGAAGGCGGCAAGCTATTTCCGCCGTGCCCTGGAATTCAACCCCATGCGGGCCAACAGTCTGTTTCAGATGATGAAGCTGAGCTTCGATAACGGGCGCCTGCGCGACGCCCGGACTTTTCTGCGGCGCTATGAGAAAGTCGCCTCCCATTCCCGGCAATCCCTGTGGCTGGCTTTGCGGATCGAACGTCGTCTGGGCAATCAGGCGGCAGCCCGGGATTATGCGCAGCGCTTGCGCAGCCGCTTTC